>DAOUGC010000037.1:0-69324 GCA_034429695.1 Levilinea sp. | reverse complement strand
ACAGCGGCGACGATGGGGCCAAGCAGCACCAGGGCGACCATGAAGCTCTGTTCGTAGTTCATGCCGTGGTGGGTGTTTTTGTAGATCTGGGAGACGATGAAGCTGATGAGGATGGCCAGCAGGAGGGAGATAAGGATGTTGACCACATCATCAGAGGTGAGGGTGGAACCAACCAGGATGTTTCTGAAAATGTTGAGCAGCCGATCCAGCATGGGAGGGGAACCTTTCGGGGGAAAGACAATTTGTGGAGAATGGCAAAGCCAATTCTACCTTACTTTCAATCGGGCGATTTAATTCCAGAGTGGGGGCGAACGGCAACTGCATGGGGTGGTGAAATGAAAAACTCCGCCTCACAAGAGACGGAGTGCTGTGCCCCCACGGGAATTCGAATCCCGGTTTTGGCCTTGAGAGGGCCACGTCCTGGGCCGCTAGACGATGGGGGCGGACTGAACGGCGAGATTATATCATCACATGCGGGAACCGTCAATCACAAGAATCAGTCAGAAGAACTGGTAACTTCAGCGGGTCGAAAACCGCCAGCGTCTGACATGATGCAATTGCGCCCCGACTCTTTGGCTGTATACATGGCCATGTCAGCGCGGTGGATCAGGCTGGGCAGGTCAAGCGTACCGCGCGGGCTGCAGGTTACACCAATTGATGCTGTCACCGACATGGGCCCGCTGGTGGTGAGGCAGGGTTCACCTTCCACCAGCCGGCGCAGGCGTTCTGCCACCAGTTGTGCGGCCACCAGATCGGTCTCAGGGAGGACAAAGACAAACTCGTCGCCGCCGTAACGCGCAATCAAATCCACCTCGCGCAGGTTTTTGCGGAAGCGTTCTCCGATCACACCCAGTACCTGGTCGCCAATACTGTGACCGTATCCATCGTTAATACGTTTGAAATGGTCCAGATCCATCATGATCAAGGATACCGGACGATGGAACCGGCGTGCGTATTTCAACTCGCGCTCACCCATCTCAAACAGGCCGCGCCGGTTGAACAGATTGGTCAGGTGATCGGTGACGGCAAGTTGTTGGACTTCGTTGTACAGCCGGTTGTTTTCCATGGCAATGGCCACCTGACTGGCAAAAACGGTCATGGTGGGAAGATCCTGTTCGGTCAGGTCTTCACCCCACAGCACCAGCAAGCCGGTCACCTCTTTGCCAACCATGAGCGGCAGGTACATGCCCAGTGCAGTGGGGGTTATTTGCGATAGCGCCAGCATGGAGCGCGCGCGATCTGCCATGGCGCCCGGCATGTTTTGGGTCATCACTTCATACAGGTGAATAAGCACCAGCGGTTGACGATTTACCAGAACGCCGGTTAACCGATCGCCTGACTCGAGTGCAATTTGCAACAAACGCTGGTGAAACTCCAGCAACGATTCATTGGCTTCTGCGCTTGGCTGGCGAACAGAAAGATAACGCACGGCATGTTTGCCCGTTCGGGGGTCTTTTTGATCAACCATGCAGTGGATGCCCATGCTTTCCAGTTCATTTCCCAGAGTCTCCATCATGTCATATGGATTGGGCATGGTTTCCAGGCGGGTGGCGAGGCGGCTTAGCGAGGTGATGCGGTTATTGGCGCGGGTGAGTTCCACCGTTCGCTGTTGTTCAGCCAGGTAACTGAGGGTGCGGTCGATCCCCAGGGCGATATGACTGGCGGCCTGCATACCCATGGAGATTTCTTCATCCCTGAACACATAAGGATGATCATGGGCGATGTAAAGCGCTCCGAGTTTCTTATCTCCCACCAAAAGCGGCAAAACCAAAATGGAGGAGATCTCGAAGCCCATCTGTTTCATGATTTCGAGCCCGGGGAATCCTTCGTGTCCACTCAATCGCATGGGTTTGCCGGATTGCAAAACTGAGTGGGTGATGGATTGATCGCTTCGGATGTTGATCATCGCTTCCACTAGGGCGGAGCGGTGAAGTGAGGAACGCACCCATTCAGAGGTGGAAAAAGCCTTGTTGGATTGAGTGGTTTCATCCCACAGGCTGATGAAAGCCGCCTGACTGCCAAATGCCTCGCCAAGTTGGTCGGTAATCTTTGACAGCATTTCATTCAACGGAATGGATTCAACCGCTGTGCGGGTCATTTCATTGAGCTTGGTGATAAAGTGCGCGCGGCTGTTTACTTCATTAAAAAGTCGCGCATTTTGCATGGCAATGGCAGCCTGGTTGGCGAATGCCTTTAACCGCTCAGCATGAATGGGTTGATAAAAGTTATCAGTAACACTATCGAGACTGATAAATCCAACCACTTCGTGATTGATCAGGATGGGGGCGCCCAGATAAGACCGGATGGAGCGGGTGACTTCAGTCATGATCCAGCCCGAGTAATCGCTTGTGCATGGGATCACCACCGGCTCGCGTGTTTCCAGCATTTGTCTCAGTGTCGGCGTGGATTGCGGGTTGATGATGGTGGTAATTTCTGTGAGGGCGGAATCAGCTTCGTCAATGGGTTTATTGAGGATCAGGCGGGAGTTCATGCCTTCCAGCAGCATGACATTGGCGTTGTCGTGGGGCACAACCTTGCCAACAATCAGCAGAATTCTGTGGAAAATCTCGTTAATATCCAGTGTGCTGTTAAGAACTGCCGCAGTCTCCCGCAGGGCTTCAGCCAATACGCGCTGCTCCTGTTCGGCTGCCTCGATCTGCCGGCGTTCGGTGATATCCAGAAAAACCGCAAAGGTACCGGAGAATGTGCCGGCATGGTCAAACCAGGGAACGGCGGTCACGTTGATGCATCGTCGTTCGCCATCCGGACGGGTGATGCATACTTCGTATTTGCTGCTTTCGCCGCGTTTTCGACTGTGGGTCTGCTGCTGGATATAAGAAGAATAATCCGGGTCGACAAAATCAATCAGGTTGCGATTAACCAGTTTGCCCGTGTCCACCCCAAAAATGTTCTCGGCTGCCGGGTTGGCATAAACAAAGTTTTCGTCGGCATCCACAATACCCATGCCTTCTTCGATATTGCGGATCATGACCTGGAAGAGGGCATTATCAGTTTTTGACTGGCGAATGATGGTACTTTTTAGTCGGGCAATTTCCAGCACGGTCAACAGGGTCTCTTCTTCGACCGGTTTGACCATGTATTCGACTGAATGATTGATGTGGATCGTGTTGAACAAACCCTCATCATCCGGGGAAACCAAAAGGATGACAGGAATATCCATGCGATCACCAAGCTGATGGATAATGTCATCGGGCAATTGCCGATTACCCGCCTCCACATCCACCAGGATCAAATCGGGCATACGCTCGTAGCGGTTCAGGTCACAATCTTCAAGACAACCCAGGTTATCGAGGATTGAATACCTGAATTTTTCCAACATGCCGGAGACTTCCCGGTTGATGGAATCATCACATGAGAAAAGGAGGATGGATGCTCTGCTCAACGATCCTGACCGATATTGAAGATTTGGGAATTTACATTAAATGCTTGATAATAAAATTATCACTTAAAGTGTTGATAATGACAAGGCGTATAACCGTTCGTTGGGCATCTGTAGACTCAAAACCCCGGGTTGCCCCGGGGTTTGATCATCATATTGGGTCATCCGCGGTCGATGGCGCGTTGTCCGCCCCACCGTTCGGTGATTTTCTCATCGTAACGGTCGGCGGTGATGACCACTGCCATCACCGAGGCTTTTAGTTCTTCCTTGTCAACGGTGGAGCCAACAATGGTATGTTCAAAGAAGATGTCATTATCGCGGTCAAGCCCAAATGCGCCAAAACGCATGGAGTCGTTCTCCCGCAGCAGGAAATGCATTAATTCTGAAGTGGGTTCCGCGCCGGTGACCACATAGGAGCGTATGGTCACAGAAGCGTTATCCTCGCCCCAGGGAACCACGAACACCTGTGCCAGAGCGGTGCCAACCACCACGGCAAAAGCCGGGGCGTCATCACGCATATGGACAAAGGTTCCAAACAATTCGTGCATCCAGGGGGTGATCTTTTCATAGATCTGTTTCTGGCATGGTGTGGAGAATTCCATCACGGCTCCTTTCAATTATCGTTCGTGGATCTGGATCTGGTTGTTGTCAATTTTTACCAGGATGGATTTAATAATGCCCGGAGGAGGAAGAATGGGGATGACAACGGGGCTGAAATCGTTATCCACCCAGGCTTCCCAGTCACGTTCTGACCAGTTGCAACGGTATTGCTCGCACAGCCATGAGATGGCAGCCGGATCCCAATTGATCTCCAGTCCAAGTTTGTTGTACCGTTCGGTCAATTCGGAGATCAGGTGATCCTTGAACCACTGATCCGTGATTTCATTGTCGCCGCCCATGCGGTAGACAAACAGGTCAATCTGTTCCGCCATGGATGACCCGATGGCATTCACCACCGCGCGGCCAATTTCATCCTGGTCCACTTCCTCGGTTTTGGTGAGGAAACCGGTGGTATGGCGGGCTTGAATGGAAATGTTGCCAGTGAGAATCACAATGGTGTCAGAGAAATGGATCGGACGGCCGCGTGCATCCTGCAATTTACCGTCATAAAAAGCCTGAGCCACGGTTTCACGAATGGCAGGGTGACAGAAATCCATATTCTCAAAGCGCAGAACGCACCATGGCGTTTGAGCCAGTTTGTGCAGGGGCAGGGAGTCGCTGTAACCCACGTATCCCGGAGGCGCACCGATCAACTGGCTGATGTCGTGGTCCTCGGTCATGCGCGAGAAGTCAATGGTGATCACGCGTGTTGGTGAGCCAAACAACGCCTCAGCCACTGATTCGGCCAGCCGATCCGACTGGTTGGCTGCGTCACCGGAAAGCAGCATGATGGCGTTGGGGCGATTGGTGCGGAGATCCAAACCGCGCAGGGTGACCTGCAGCCGGTTGATGAGTTGTTCAATTGCGTATGATGGCAGCAGACCACGGTCGGTCAGGGTGCTGCGCAAAATACTGATGCGTTCCTCCAGCGCCAGAGGCATGCCGATCATGCGCTGGGCAACATCGCGGGCCAGGGCAAGGTCGATACTGGTTTTATTCTGGGTGACGGCGTGTGCAAAACACTGCTCCAGCAGATCAACGCCTTTATCCGGAAAGTGGCGGTTGCGCATGAACTCTTCAGCAAAGCGCACCAGGAAGGGAATGACATCATTCGCCACAGTGATGTTGTGCTTTTGCCCCAGTTCTTTGCAAATGTCATTGAGGATCTGGACAACGATCTGCGGTGAAGGTGGGTTGATGCGAATGGGCTGGAAACGCCGTTCCAGGGCAGAATCCTGTTCGATAAAGCGGCGGTATTCCTCATCGGTGGTGGCAGCCATGACAGCCATGTCGCCGCGCGCCAGCGCTGGTTTCAGGATCGAGGCAATGTCTGTTGTGCCAACCATGCCACCAGAACCCATCATGGTGTGGATCTCATCAATAAACAGGATGATGCCGTCCTGACTGGCTTCTGAGATGATGGCTTTCATGCGCTTTTCCATCTCGCCGTGTACCGACGCCCCCGCCACTAGGGCGCTGGAATGCAGCTCGATGATGCGGCAATTTTGCAAGGGGGCAGGAACTTTGCCGTCCAGGACAAGGTAAGCCAGTCCCTCGGCAATGGCAGTCTTGCCAACGCCGGCTGGGCCCACCAGGCATGGATTGCGCTTGGTTCGGCGGCACAACGTCTCGATGGTGAGCTGGATCTCCTCGTCGCGCCCCAGCACGCGCACCAGCTTGCCCTGTCGTGCGGCTTCAATCAGGTCGCGCCCAAAGGTGTCGAGGGTGGGCGTTGCTGACTTTGCGCGTGCATTAAAGGGTTGTTTGGCCTGTTCCAGCATGGATGGAACTTCACTGCTGGTTGTGGTTGTGGGCTGCACCACCTGTTCCGGTTGGACGATTTGATAACCAGCCTCAGTGAGGATGACCGTTGCCAGATCGCGTTCGACGGCAGCATCCTTGCCGCGTTGACGCGCGGCATCTGTGGCGGCCTCAATCAGGCGGTTTTCCGGCAGGGCGTTGCCCGGTTTGCCATCCCGCAGTTCGGCCTGTAATTTTTTACGCATTTCGCTGATGCTGAACCCGGCGACCAGGGATTCAATCATGGCGGCATGGCGCTCGATCAGTGACAGCAGCCAGTGGTTGATGCCCAGGTAGGCATGATTGCCTTCCATTTTCTTGCGGTTGGCGGCTTCAACCAGCCGCTGGGCTCCTGGAGTGAGTGCCTGGTTGTTTTGATCAGACATGGATGGCTACCTCGTTAATGGAATAAGCTGGGGAAGAGCCCCACCTGTGGATCTGGCAGCAGGGGCGTGAAAGATGCCCATCTCACATCCCAACTGCAATTGGATTTCGTAAAAGAAACGGACAAGATTTATTATGCACTGAAATGGTGTCATGTCAAGCAACGCAGGGATTACATCTTCCACACAGGTTGCAAAATCAGTTATCCATAAGGATAAAAACAGCCCGCCTGGATGGGTGGGCTGTTCTGACTTGCTTATGACTGTGCAGGCGATGGATCGGGCTCTTTGAAGGGATCGAGCACGGCTTCCATCTGGTGGCGGAATTGCCGGGTGTACAAAGCATAATACTTGCCGCGTTTGCGCAGCAGTTCGGCGTGCGTACCCACCTCGGCGATGCTGCCTTCCTCGATGACCACAATGCGATTGGCGCGTTTGATGGTGGACAGGCGGTGGGCGATGACAAAGCTGGTGCAATTTTTCATCATCATTTCCATGCCGCGCTGGATCAAGGCTTCCGTCAGCGTGTCCACCGAACTGGTGGCTTCATCCATGATAAAGATCTCGGGTTTTGCCAGCACCGCGCGTGCCAGGCTGACCAGTTGTTTCTGGCCCACCGAGAGCAGGTTGCCGCCTTCCCCAACGTTCTCGTCGTAACCTTTGGAGAAACGCATGATGAAGTCATGCGCACCGGCCAGACGGGCGGCTTCCTCCACCTCAGCGTCAGATGCGTCCAGGCGTCCGTAACGGATGTTGTCACGGATGGTGCCTGAGAACAGGTGCGGGGTCTGCAACACCATGCCGATGCGGGACTGAATGGCGCTCAGGGAATACTGGGTGTAATCCACTCCGCCGATGCGGATCACGCCCTGTTTGGGCTCGTAAAACCGGCACAACAGGTTGACCGTGGTGGTCTTGCCGCCACCGGTGGGGCCCACCAGCGCGATGGTCTCGCCGCGTTTGACGTGCAGGTTAAAGTCTTGCAGGACGGGTTTGTTATCCTCGTAATGGAAGGTGACGTGATCAAACTCAATGTCGCCGCTGATGCTGCCGGGGTCGAAGGCGTTGGAGCGATCCTTGACTTCGGGGTCGGAGTCGATCAACGAGAAGATGCGCTCGGCTGAAGCAATGGCGTGTTGCAACTCAGCGAAGACACGCGCCAGATCCTGGATGGGCCACATCATAAAGGTGACGTAGCTGATGAACGCCTGGATGCCGCCGATGGTCATGCCGCCGTATTCAGCCTGCAACCCACCAAAATAGACAATGGTTCCCAGCGCAAAGGCCGAGATGATTTGCACGGTGGGCAGGAACAGCGCGCTCAACCAGGCTGCGCGATAACCGGCGCGGTACATGTCACGGGTGAGCACACCAAATTCGGCTTTGTTCTCATCCTCGCGCCCAAGGGCTTTCACCACACGCACACCGGTGATGTTTTCGTTGTACTGGCCGGTGATGCGTGAGTTCATCTTGCGCACCTCGCGGAACTGGGTGAGGATGCGCTTGCGGAACTCGATGGCGACGAACAACAAAATGGGCAGTGCGGCAAACACGATCAGCGCCAGCTTCCAGTTGATGATCAACATGAAGATCATGGCGGTGGTCACGTTCACCACTGCCCAGGTGGAGTCCAGCAAGCCCCACGTGATCAGCTCGGACACGCGCTCCGAGTCGGAGGTGACGCGCGACATGATCCAGCCGACCGGGGTGCGGCTGAAGTAGGACAGCGACAGGCGCTGCAGATGATTAAACATTTTTTGGCGCAGGTCATAGCGCACGCGCTCACCCAGAACGCCAACCAGGTAGATGAAGAAAAACACCATGGCTGCCTGGGCAACCTGCAGACCGGCGTATATGGTCAGGTAACGAATGACCGCCTCGCGATCGCCAGCCACGATGCCAAAATCGACGATTTGCTTGCTCAGGAATGTGAACACTGAGTCCAGCATGGAGACAATGACGATGGTGATCAGAAAGCCGACCACCCAGCGCCAGTGGGGACGGGTCAGGCCAAAAATGCGCCTGAGGGTTTTGCCGCTAAAGGAAGTGCTGAACTCCTCTTCCTCGTAAAAGTTAGTTGACACTGGCAATCTCCTTTTCCAGCTCATCTTCAATGCGAGTCTGGATGTCGAAAATCTGCCGATAGATGCCTTCCTGCTGTACCAGCTCGTCGTGCACACCGCACTGAACAATGCGCCCCTGGTCAAGCACCAGGATCAGGTCGGCGGTCATGATGGATTGGATGCGGTGGGCGATCACAAACGTGGTGCGATCCTGCATGAGCGATTGCATTGCCTCACGGATTTCGGCCTCGGTCTCGGTGTCCACGGATGAAGTGGAGTCGTCGAGGATCAGGATGCGCGGGTTCTTGAGCAGGGTGCGGGCAATGGCGACACGTTGTTTCTGTCCGCCAGACAGGGTGCCGCCCTTTTCGCCCACCAAAGTTTGGTAGCCTTCGGGGAAGGTCATAATCACGTCGTGGATGGCGGCGATGCTTGCGGCGCGTTCCACTTCCTCATCCGTCACCTGGCGGCCCACGCCGTAGGTGATGTTCTCGCGGATGCTGCGCGAGAATAGGAAGGGTTCCTGTTCCACAATGCCGATCTGCGAGCGCAGGTAGCGGCGGGTGTAGCGGTTAAGCTCAACCCCGTCCAGCAGGATCGACCCGCCGGTATACTCATGGAAGCGTGGCAGCAGATTGACCAGCGAGGTCTTTCCAGAACCGGTGGAACCCAACAGCGCCACCACCTGACCCGGCTTTACCGTAAAGGAGATGTTCTCCAGCACCGACTCATTGCCGTCCTCATACTGGAAGCACACATCCTTGAATTGCAGGTCACCGGTTACCATGCCGGTGGGGTGATGGTCACCTTCATCCAGCGGTTCGCGGTTCTGACGGATGATTTCCATGACACGGTTGTAGGAAACCATGCCGGTGGACATCTGCACGATCAAGCGGCCCAGGTTGCGCATGGGCCAGATGATCCACACCACCAGACCGACATATGCCAGGTAGGTTCCGACGCTGATTTCGCCGCTGATGGCCATGCTGGCGCCGATGAAGTACCCCACCAGGATCTGCGCGCCGCACAGAATATCTGAAGCGGGCCAGAACAGCGAGTGCATCAGGGTCAGCTTTTTGCCGCGAACGTACTTCTCCCAGTTGTCCTTCTCGAACTTGTCCATCTCGTACTTCTGGCGCGCAAAGGCTTTCACCACGCGCACACCGGTCAGGTTTTCCTGCAGGGTGGTGGACAGGGTGGCTTCCTGCTCCTGGTAAGACTCGTAAGCCTTGGACACCTTGCGGAAGAAAAAGCCGGAGACCAGCACCACAAGCGGCACAACGATCACGGAGATCAAACCCAGGGTGACGTTGAGGCGCAGGATGGCGATAAAGTTAATCAGGAACAGCAGGATGATGCGACCAATGCCGATGGCCTGGTCCGCGAAGAAGCGGCGCAGGGCGTCCACATCGGAGGTGCAGCGCTGGATCAACTCGCCGGTTTCGGTCTGCGAGTGATAGGAAAAAGGCAGATGCTGGATATGGTCAAACAGATAGTTGCGCAGGCGGCGGATGGTTCCCTCGGCAGTTTCGGCTGCCAGACGCCCACTGGTGAACGTAAATGCTCCTTCCACAACCGCCAGCCCGATAAAGCCCAGGGCAATCAGCACCAGGCCGGTTCGTTCGGCGGCGTCTCCAAAATAATTGTCGACAAAGTATGCCAGCAACAGGTAGGTGGCGGTTTTGGCGGTGGCGGAAATGCCAAGCGCCAGCGTCGCGACCAGATATTTCACCTGGTAGCCGGTCATGAGCCTCCATAGCCCGGTCAAGCGGTTGGGCGAAACGGCTCTTTTCAAATCATATTGATCGATGGCTGCCCATTCAGACAAGTTGTATCTCCTAAAATGGGATTCCAGAGGGCACGATGAGACGCACAGGCGCGGGCTGTGCGTCAGTAGACAGAAAGTTAATTATAAATAGAAAGAAGATCTGTTTCAATCATCTCTTCTTATAAAAAGGGCGTTTTTGTATTTTCTCATCCACTTCTAATGTGGACAAAAAGGATGGTCCGGTTCAGGATAAGGGCAGCAGATGGGAACAAGCTGCGTTGAAGGACATGATGATCCCCCAGCCAAAATATTCGCTGACTGAAACGCGGGCGGTGAGGGTGTGCACACCTGCTTCCACAGGGAGATCAACATGCGAATAATCATGATGGACATACCCACGGCTGCGCCAGGCGGGCAGGGGTTTCCACCGCGTGCGTCCGCGGTAAACGCTTCTGCCGTCCAGTTGCAGGTTGAGGCTGTCGCTGAAACCGAACTTCAAATGCACCACGTCTGGTGCGGTGGTTTCAAACTGGCGGGTGAGCACCACGGTTTTTAACCCTGGGGAAAAGTGGCGATTGAGGTTAAGGAAACCCTGTGGCTCACATTCCAGGGGATAACCCCAGGCAGACCATTCCCTGATCATATCCGGGGGCAGGGCTGGCAGGGGTGGGGGTTCCGGCAGCGGCTCGCTCAACTCAGATATCGACAGATCACAAAAGTAAGCTGGCAGATAAGTCCACAAACCAACCGGCCCGCCGCTGAAACCGGCCCCGGCAAGGTGCGGAACGAAAAGCGGTTCCTGTCCATCCACGGTCACCCGTGCGGATTGTTCATTAAATTCAAGTACCATCTTCATCCATTGACCGGTGGGAACCTGGGCGGCTTTCTGGTAACCCTCACCATGATAAAGCTGCCACGTGTTTGAGTCGTTAAAGACCGGGTCATACTGCATGGCATCCCACTTGCCGCTGGTGTGGGGTTGAACATACACCAGTTCGTATGTGGTGGGGTCGCCCATGTGAAATACCAGCCCGGGATAACAAGGACCTTCAGCGGCAAAGGATACTTCCATGCGGGCTGAAGCGGCGGTCCAATCGGGAAGCCAGACCAAACCGTTCAACAGCAGGGCGGTTTTGCCCTGCCATTGGACCACTTCGGCCTGAGCGGTGCCCAGTGATAAACCTTCGAGGGTTGAGAGGGGGTGAGAGTGGGTCATGTTTTACCGTTCCGGTTGACAGGTGGGGCAGATAAAACTGCTGGTACTGCCCGTGCGAATTTTGGTGATCGGCGTGCCGCAGGCAGGGCATGGCGTATTTTCACGGTAGCCAATGACGACATCGTCCGACATGAAACCGCCCTTGCCGCCGTGCAGGGTTTGTTCGTAAAAGGCTCCGCCTTTGTCCAGGCTGGGGCGCAGGCCGGAGTCAATGGCTTTGTGCAGGGCAGCAATTTCAGCGGGGGTGAGTGATGAGACCAGACGGTTGGGGTGCAAACCGGCGAAGAACAGGATGTCATGAATGTAGGCGTTGCCGATACCGGCGATTTTTGACTGATCCAGTAGGAAGGCTTTGATGCGCCCGCGCTGACCCCTGAGTAAAAGGGCAAGCTGTTCAAGGCTCAGGTCAAGCGCGTTTGGCCCCAGACGTGCGGTCATTTCATGGGTCTTCAACCCGTCAGAAGGGGCGTAATGGGCATAACCGAACCACCAGAAATTAAGCGCCAGGCAGTCGCCTGTGGCGAAATCAAACACCAGGCGATATTTTTCCGGCAGGGTCTGGCGGGTTACCAGCAGAATTTCGCCACCCATGCCAAGGGAGATCAATAGATACCCGCCGGTGGTTTGGACGAAGATCCATTTTCCACGATTGGTGACCTGTTCCAGTGTGGCGCCGGTCAACGCTGCAGTGAACGCTTCAACGGGAATATTCAGGCATTTGGGCTGCAAAACTTCAATGTTGGTGATGGTCTTTCCCACCAGGGCGGCCTGCATCTCGCGGGCGCGGCAGGTGATCTCGGGTAATTCGGGCATGGAACACTCCTAGGGTGATACCCTGCGGCGCAGGAACCGGCTGATGGCATAAGCAATGAAGGAAATCAGGGCATAAACCGGTGCGTTGATCAACACTGCCGTACCTGAGGTCATCAGTATGACAGTGGAAAATAGCACAATGGCAAGCAGGGGCGGAAAGTACCAGGCCTGGTTGCCAAGCATTGCAGTGATGCCCTGGGCAAGCGCCAACAAAGGAAAGATCACCAGTTGGGTGAGGATGGCGCGGGTGAGGTAAAAGTCAAAAAGGAGGTAAATTGTCGCTGTGAACAGCGCCAGACAGGCGAGATGAAATGCCGCCAGCTTGAGGGGATTGTGAAAGATAAGGGAGAGGGTGGTTTTCATAATATCCCCGGCTTTCGTTTGGCATAACGATGGAAAACGTAATGCCCTCTCCCATTATATCCCGCACTGCCTTTTGAAATTATCGCAGGGCGCGCAGGTTTTCTGCAGCGGGCGGAACCATGGCGATGAAGCCCTGAATACGCTCGCAGTTTTCAAATTCAGCGCACTCAGCGCAGGTGGATACGTTGTGGCTGATGCCGCAGGCGCGGATGTCACATTCCTTGCAGTGCCCGCCCAGGCAGCCGCTGGTGGTGTGGCAGCCTTCGCATGGGATGAACTCAATGGTCATGTTCGGCGCATTGTATTCGATCTGCCATTTGGCGAGCACGCGTTCCTGCCATGCACGGTCGTTGGCTTCCGTCGCCTGGCGGGCTTCACAGCCGGCACAGTCTATACCGCAGTATGCAATCATTTTTTCCATGTTCCCTCCGGAATTTATCTGGCAAAGCGTAGCGAATCCAGCGTGGCGCGTGCATCCGGCACCATCTGGACAAACTCATTGAGTTGGGCGCAGGTTTCGTATTCGTCACAATCGGCGCAGGTTTCCACACTGCGCGCCGAAGCGCAGGCACGTATACCGCACTGGGCGCAGTAAGCACACAGGCGCGTGCTCTCCGCCTTGCAGCCGTCGCACATGACGTCGTTGATGGTGGTTTCGGGGGCGTTGTAAGCCGAACGCGCATGGGCGGCCAGGCGTTCCAGCCATTCGGTGTCGTTTGCCTGGGTTGCCAGGTAACCATCACAGGCGCTGCAAACCAACCCGCAATAGGCAATCATTCGTTTCATGTGGTTTTCCCTCCCAACAGGATTGCGTTATGACCATATTAGCACTAATGTTCTATTGGCGCAAGAGGGAAATCGGGAATTTATTCATCATTTTGGAGCGGCGCAGACACTATAATAAGTGAAGACTGCTAATGGAGGGTATATGCGCAGGGTGGTGTTGCTCAGGCACGGGCAAAGCGAATGGAACTCGGAAAACCGCTTTACCGGTTGGACGGATGTTGGTCTTACCGAACAGGGCGTATTTGAAGCCATGCGCTCGGGCAGGCAACTGCTGGAGGCCGGCTTCCAACTGGACTGCGTCTTCACCTCCATGCTGGTCAGGGCCATTCGCACCACATGGCTGGTGCTGGGGGAGATGAAACAGGAATGGGTGCCGGTGATCAATGACTGGCGTTTGAACGAACGCCATTACGGTGCCTTGCAGGGGTTGAACAAAACTGAAACCGCTGACCATCTGGGTGGGCAGCAGGTGTATGCATGGCGGCGATCCTATAAGGTGCGGCCGCCTTTGATGGGTTGGGACGATCCGGACCACCCGCGTTTTGACCGGCGGTACGCTGGCATTGATCCTCAACATCTGCCCGTAGGGGAGTCACTGCAGGATACCGGTGAACGCGTGCTGGCTTGCTGGCGTGAGGCGATTCTGCCGCGCGTGATGAATGGTGAAGAGGTGCTGATCTCGGCGCACGGCAACAGCCTGCGTGCGCTGGTCAAAGAACTGGACGGGCTGGATGAGCATGAGATCATGGATCTCAACATTCCCACCGGCATCCCACTGGTGTATGAGTTTGATGGAACCGGCAGAGTGACCGGCAGCCGTTACATGGCCGACGAGAGCACCGTACTGGCTGCCACCGAAGCAGTACGGCGTGAACTGGAGCGGATTAAGCACCGAAGGAAGTAACTCGAAAAAATGACCTGGCGCAGCGGGGGTTATAGGCGGCTCTGAATTGCCTTCCGGATGCTGTTCATCAAATCAGCGTCGCGGTGCGGGTCAAAATCAATGGAGTCCATGGTTTCCTGCGGATAGGACCAGGGCGGCCCTTTGCGATACAGGTCCGGCTCAGTCAAATAACGGGGGACAATGTGGGCGTGCAGCACCGGGTTGAAGTTGCCTGCGATAAAGTAGTTGATGCGGCAGGCATGCGTCACTTCTAGCAGTGCGTCGCCCACGGTAACCATGTCTGCCAGAAATTGCGCCCGCGTGGCAGGATCGCAATCGTTGATCGAAGGCAGCGGCGGGTCGGCGCACAACAGGCAATATCCGCGCAGAAATTGTTGCGCATGGAGAAACACCCAGCCCGACGGCAGGCGCAGGATGGTGGTTGGTTCCTGCCCGGCGCGGGCGCCTTCGATTAATGATGGGGGCACGGTCATCCTCCCTGGTTATTCATGAGAAATATGCAGCAAATCGAATACCATTTCCGGTTCAAGGTGGCTCAGATCAGGCAGGATCAGGCTGGCGCCAGCCAGAGCCCCGGCAGAATGGTGGGTCTGCACGGCAATGGATGCCATGCCGGCATTGGCTGCCCCCTGCACGCCAACCGGTGAATCTTCCACCACCAGACAGGCTTGTGGGGGGATTTGCAATACCGATGATGCCTGAAGAAAACCCGCCGGATCGGGTTTGGATGGCAGCTTGGCGGCGGATACCAGCAGGTCAAAATATTCGCGAATTTGCAGTGCATCCACCAGGGCGTCAACGTTTGCCATGGGGGCAGAAGACACAATGGCTTGCGCCCAGCCCCAATCCCTGAAGCGTGTCAGCCAGTCCGTTACACCGGGCAACAGGCGCACATTGCCCACTATATTGTCACGAAACCACTGTTCCTTATCGCCGCCCACCTGCTGGACAAATTCTGGGGTTACCGGTCCAAACAGGTCGGTGAGTACGGCAGTATTGTTGCTGCCAAAACCAGTGAAAAAGCGTTCGCGGGTGAAGTCAATGCCGAGTTTGCGCAGCACGGCTGCCCAGGACTGGTAATGCAGCTCACCAGTGTCCATCAGCGTGCCGTCCAGATCCCACAAGATGGCGCAGTGATTTTGATGTTGTGGATAAATATTATGATTCACCATTCACCTGCAAGCGTAAAAAGCTGCCGGTGGCGGGGTCGTACAAAATGTTAAAGAAACAGGCGCCGCCGTCGGCGATGATGTAGAACTCCTGCTGCCAGTCCACCTGGGGGATGATGTGACAGAAGTAGTTTCCGAAAATGAGGGGCGTTTCTTGAATGATCACACCCACATATTGGGCATGATAATCCTCGGTGACCAGGCGTTCTGCCAGGGAGGGCATGTTAAAGATCAGGTAAGGCGCCAGGGCAACCTCAAACGCGCGCGTGTCGCCCTCGGATGGCATCCAGTACCCGCTGACTTCGCCCGAGGCGAACAGCCAGTTTGAATCGGCTCCAAAGACTTCATCCCCATCCATGATGACGGATGGGAAAGGATCTTCAGTGGGGGGGGGCAGGGGGCCTGCAAGCGTGGCGGTGGGTGATGGAATGGGTGTGATGGTGGGCAGGGCAGCCGGCATGTTGCAGGATAGGATTAAGATGGCGGTAATTCCCAGGATGATCAATCTTCTGGGGTTCATCGATCCTCCGGTAAATTGTTAAATCAACAGGTTGTCATTCCTTGCGATGAACGGCGAGCATGGTGACATCGTCTGAAGGCGGCGCACCTTCCCTGAAAATCGTCAGGGCATTATTCACCATGTCCAGCAGGTGATTGGCGCTGGAGTTGTCATTATGGGCGCACTGCTGGATGACATCAATGAGGCGGTCATCGCCAAAGGCTTCGCCGTCGGGCGAGAAGTGCTCGGTGACGCCGTCGGTGTAGAGCAACAGCAGGTCGCCCGGCTGCATTTCCACGTGGTGGTCAGTATAGGTGATGCCGTCCATCACTGCCAGAGCCATGGAGCCTTTTTCGAGCGGGACGACCTGGCCGTTGGAATGGTGGAAGGTGAAAGGTAAATTGTGACCGGCATTCGCGTAGGTAAAGATCCCGGTATCCAGGTCCAGTACGCCGTAGATGCAGGTGACGTACATGCCGGTGTGAGATTCGGCCACAAGCTGGTTGTTGATGCGTTCCAGCACGGCAGCCGGCGAGTGCAGGGTGTGCGCACTGGCGCGGATCAATGTGCGCGTGACGGTCATGTACAGGGCGGCGGGCATGCCCTTGTCTGACACATCTGCGATCACCAGACCCAGCTTGCGCTTGCCGATCTTAAAAATATCGTAGAAGTCGCCGCCCACCGTGCGGGCGGTCTGCCAGCGGGCGTCCAGTTCCCAGCCGGAAGGGGCGGGCAGGCGTGAAGGCAGGAAGGTCTGTTGGATTTCCCGGGCGAGTTGAATCTCACGCTCCATGCGTTCACGTTCCACCATTTCGGTGTTGAGATGCTCGTTTTGTATGGCCATGGCGATTTGCTGGGCGATGCCGGTGAGGATCTCAATGCGCCGGTCACGGAATGCCGCTGTGTTGCGCGTTTCCTTTGCCAGCAGCACACCGTAGATCTCGCCCTTCACCGTCAACGGAAAACCCATCAACCAGGGTGAGGTGGTATGCGGCGCAACCGCGCCAAACTCCTCCTGGGTCAGGCAGAACAGGTCGGGCCATTCCTCGGGCGGCAAATTGGCATTGCCAAGCGGTGAGAAGCTGAGATCGTTGGCGAACACCCGGTCGAGCAGTTCAAACTCACCCGGGGAATACGTACGGTTGATCAGCAGTTCTTCCTCGCTATGGGAACCGGTATAGACCTGGGCGGGATAAAACTCATCCAGGGCGTTGTCCCACAGATAGATCATGCAGGCATCAATGCCCACCAGGATGGGCATAAGGTGCACGATGGTGTCAAGGATGTCATCCAGCTTGTTCTGGCTGGCAACCGCCTGCGCCACCTGCAGCATGACCGCCGTGACGTATCCCTCTTCCTGGCGGGCTTCGATCAGGCGCAGGTTCTCAAACGCCACTGCCGTCTGGTGAGCGATGCCCTGCAGGATCGACAGGGTCTGTTGATCAAAGGGTTGTTGCAGGCCTTCCTCGCTCAGGCGCAGGTGGGCCACCAGCAGCGCGCCCTGCAATGCCCCGCGCGAGATGAGCGGCATGAGCACCAGTGTACCGCGCCTGTCTTCCAGCGCAGCAGCCTCCAGGTTCAATTCTGTTTTCACATCCTGAATGAAGACCGGAGCCTGGGTGGCAAGCAATTGCATGAAGGCGGGGTTATCCTGCACATTGAACAAGGAAGACGCGCCCGCAGGCAGATCCATTTCATAGGAATGGGTCAGGCGGAAGACCTGGGTGGGTTCATCAAATAGAAAAGCGGCGCTTTTTTGCACCCCCACCAGCAAGGGGGTCAGGCGCACCATGGTGGCAAGCAGGTCATCCACGGTGTCAGAAGTCTGGGATGATTCGGACACCTGCAGCATGACGGTGGAGATCCATGCCTGAGCCTGGGCTTCGGCGTACAGGCGCGAGTTTTGAATGGCAACTGCGGCATATGAGGCGAAGTTGGCGCAGATATCCATGGCTTCAGAGCCGTAACGTCCGGCGGTGGAATGAGCCATGGTTAGAATGCCCAGCGGTTTTTCACCCGCGATCAACGGGGCCGCCAGGGATGAGTAGGTGGGTGGGCATCCGAGCGCCATGCCCAACGGACCGATGGGGTCCTTCTCAGTGCGCACGCCGGGCCGGGTGAAGGTGAGCGCTGATTCCAACCATTTGCGCGCAACCGACGCCTGGTCCACGGCGGCCATCATTTTTTCTGGGTCCACGCCGTGAACGGCAGCCAGGTGCAGATGGGGCTGGTCTGCTGAGACTGAATCGTCCAGCAACCAGATGGCAGAGGCTTCACTGGGCAGGTTGCGTTCCAGTTCGTGCAGGATGCGGTCAAGCAGTTGATCGAGTTCGATATTGGCAGACAGCAGGGAAGCCACGTCGCGCAGCGAATCGCCCACCTGACGCCGCCATCGTTCAGAACGATAGGTACTGGCGTTGCGGATGGAGATCGCCAGGCTGGCGGCGAGGGCTTCAAACAGGCTTTCATCCTCAGCGCTGAATGCGTTAATGCGGTTGCTCTGGATGTCCAGCACGCCCAGCACCTCGTTGCCAAAGATCAACGGCACGGCCATTTCAGAGCGGGTGTTGGCGGGCGGCAAATCAGAAGGAACGTATAACGGGTCGCGGGTGACATCGTTGAGTACGCGGATCCTGCCGCTGCGCGCCACCCACGGGATGATGCCCATACGGGAGTCGAGATCATAAGAGATCATCCGGTCGAGCATGGCCTGACTGCGCGCACCGCTTCCGGCGCGATAGATGATGGTGCGCCGCCCGGGGTGTACGGTGAAAATGTGGACAAATGGAAAGTTGAACCGGCGCTGGATGAGGGTGACGATTTCATCCAGCAGGGGGTCGAGTTCCAGAATGGATGCCAGTTTGTGGGAGACGTCAAAAACGATCTCTTTTTGCTCATTCTGGCGCTGCAGGTCATGGTAAATATTAATATTTTCAATGGCCACGCTGATTGTGTCAGCCAGGGCGCGCAGGACCAGAATGTCATTCTCGTGAAAATCGTCCGGCAGATCGGATTGCACATCCAGAACGCCGATGACGTGCGACTCCACTTTAAGGGGCAGGGCAAACTCAGAGTAGGTTTCGGGCAGGGCGTCAAAATGACGGTAATTGGGCTCAAGATGCACATCCGGCGCCAGTATCTCCTCGCCGGTGTGCGCCACAGTACCAATCAGCCCTTCACCAATGCGGATGCGGGGAACCCTGGCGCGGCCAAGCGCCGAGGCTGATGCGCTGGCGCGGAATTTGAGTTCGGTGCGCGCCTGCGGTACGGTGAAGATGGCCACGTAGTAATAGGAGAAGGTCTCCTGGATCAGACGGGTGACTTCGCGGCACATCTCGTTGAGATCGAGCAAACGGGTGAGTTTGGCTGATACCGAACGCACCAGGGAGAGTTGATCGTTGCGCCAGTTTTTCAACAGGATCTGACGGGTGACCTGCATGGCAAAGGCAGCGTGGGCCGTCAGGCTGGAAAGCTGCTCGAACGCTTCTTCTGTTATGGGTTTGGGTAGGTGGTGCAGATGAACCACGCCCAGCAGGGCGTCCCCGGCCAGCAGGGGAATGGCCATCTCGGTTGAGCCGACACCCTCTGCGCTTGCCTGACAGGCAGACAGCCTGCCGGAGCTGTCCTGGCAGGTGGTGGTGTGGGTGTCATAGGTCTGATGGACGATCTCTGAAGCGGGTGCGCCAGGCAGGGTGGGGTGCGAGAGTTGCCCCGGCAGCGGGTAAAACGGGCGGCACAACCAGACCGTGGACTGGCAGTCAAGCAATGCAGCAACCGCCGCAGCGATCAGGTCACACTGATCGGCGGCTTCGGTTTGCTCCAGCAAACGCCGGCCCAGGGTCAGGATCGGGTCCCATGACCAGGCAGATGTTGGCATGTGAGCGTCCTCCTCAGCCTGCGGCATGCCCGTCATTCGGTCTGGCTCTCTTTCTTGATGCGTTTGATCATGGTCACAGTGTTGCCGCCCTCAGGGGACGAACCAAAACGCACCTCATCCATCAACTGATGCATAAAATACAACCCCAGGCCGTGAGATTCGCGCTCGCCGAGCGGGGCATCCGTCCTGGGTTTTTTGATCTTGCGGGGATTAAAAGGCTGACCAAAATCGGTGAGGATTATGGTCAGCCCTTCCTTCGTGACGGTCAGGGAACAGACAATCTCGCCAACGCCTTCGCCCTTGTAGCCGTGCTCAATGATGTTGGAGCAGGCTTCATCCACAGCGGTTTCCACGGCGTACAGGTCAAACCCTTCAATACCAGCTTGAACGGCTGACTGACGGACAAATGCGGCAATATCAGCCAGGCTGGCGTATTGCCCCGGAAACGTGCGGGTTGGCATGGATGTCAGTCAGCGAGTCAGAAATTTCCGACTGCGGTCAGATTATCGTTAAAGATCTTGAACAGGGCGGTAAAACCGGCCAGGTCAAGCGCGGAGTAAATGTTGGCGGGGACGTTGGAGATGACCACTTCACCCCGGTTATAGCGACGGCAGGTCTTCTGGGCGTTTACCAGCACCCGCAAGCCGGCGGAGGAGATGAACTCGACCTCGCTCATATCGAGCACAATTTTGTAACGCCCTTCTTCGATGGTTTCGTTGACTGCGTTGGCAAACTGAGGTGCGGTGGCACTGTCGATGCGGCCTTTAATTTTGAGCATGTCACAGTGCTTGAACTGGGATCGGGTGATATCCATTCAATGCCTCCACTGGAAGATAGATAACGCCATATTGACCAGAAATATTATATCATGCAGGCAAGAAACAATCGCCGTGATAAGGGGTGGAAATGACGGTTTTGGCAAAGTTGAAAACTGAATGTTAACAAAACCATTTTTTGGGCTAATGGCGTGGGGCATCCTTGCCGTTGCGGGAAAAAAATTCACCCCGAACAATGGTTATTCGGGGTGAAGCAGGCAATTGCCGTAATGGTTGCGGCAGGTTTATCAGTCGCCGTTCTGGAAACCGCCCTGGCCGACACCAAAATACTTGAAACCTTGCTCGCGCAGGTCCTGACCGTTCCACAGGTTGCGTCCATCCATGATCACCGGTGTATGCATCAACTGGCGGATGCGGGAGAAGTCCAGCGATTTAAATTCATTCCAGTCAGTGGCAAGGATGATGGCATCGGCGCCTTCTGCAACGGAATAAGGATTATCGCACAGGGTGACACGCTGGAGCTGGGCGGCGGCGTTCTTCATGGCTTGCGGGTCGTATGCGCGCACATGGGCGCCTTCATTTTGCAGCAGGTGAATGACCTCAAACGCAGGGGCTTCGCGGATGTCATCGGTATTGGGCTTGAAGGAAAGCCCCAGTACGCCGATCACTTTTTCATCCAGCCCGCCGAGAGCCTTGCGCAGCTTGTAGACCAGCCGGCGGCGCTGGTTGCGGTTGATTTCCATCACCGCCTGCAGTAGTTGGGGTTGCGTGCCGTGCAGCACAGCCATGTGTGCCAGGGCTTTGACATCCTTGGGGAAGCACGACCCACCCCAGCCGAGACCGGCATCCAGGAAGGCGCGGCCAATGCGTTTGTCCAGCCCCATGCCCTGTGCCACTTCGCGCACATCTGCGCCCAGTTCTTCGCACATGTTGGCGATTTCGTTGATGAACGAGATGCGCGTGGCGAGGAAGGCGTTGGAGGCATACTTGATCATCTCAGCCGTACGCAGATCCGTGATCTGGATCGGGCAGCGCAGGGTGAGGTAAAGCTGGGCAACCTGACCGGCGGCATCGCGATCAGTTGAGCCGAGCACAACGCGGTCGGGGTTCATGAAGTCAAAAATGGCTGAACCTTCGCGCAGGAATTCGGGGTTGGAGACCACGTGAAAATCCAACGGGCGGCCAGCGCGGCGCTTCTTGATGATTTCTGCCACCCAGTCGCCGGTGCCTACCGGCACAGTGGACTTGTTGATGACAATGATGCGGGTGTCCACCAGATCGGCAATGGATTCGGCGGCGGAACGCACGTATTGAAGGTCGGCTTCACCGTCCACGCCCGAAGGGGTTCCCACTGCAATAAATGCAAATTCAACGTCCTTCAGGGCTTCCTCGTAACTGGTGGTGAAGGTCAGGCGTCCGGCCTGGTGATTCTGGCGAACGAGCTGCTCGAGACCGGGTTCGTAAATCGGCATGATGTATTGATGCAGATTATCAATGCGTTCCTGGTCAACATCCAGACAAACGACGTTATTTCCGAGATCGGCGAAACAGGTCCCGGTGACCAGGCCAACATAGCCGGTTCCGATCACGCAAAGTTTACTCATACAGCCTCCTGAGAGAGAGTGGATCCATCATAGTGTATGGGAATATCTATTGTAACGTATGTTGCACCGATTCACACCGCCGGGATGGATCTATCAGCTTTGTTGGTTTGTGTAAATTTTCACAAGCGGGTGGATTATACCCGATTTTTTCAAGGCTGGAATGGGGAATGATCAACGGCGGTATAATAAATGAACCGGTTTGAAATTGACTGCAACCGATAGGATGGAAACATGACGGCACAGATCATTGACGGAAAAGCGATTGCGGAACAGTTACGGGCAGATGTGGCGGCGGAAGTTGCGGCGCTGGTGGCAGCCGGCAAGCCACGCCCGGGTCTGGCGACCGTGCTGGTGGGCGACAACCCTGCTTCTCATGCTTATGTGAAATCCAAGCAAAAAGCCTGTCAGGAAGCCGGCATTGAGTCTTTCGGTTATGAGCTGCCTGCCACTGCCAGCCAGCAGGAAGTTGAAGATCTGGTGGGCAGGTTGAATGCCGATCCAACGGTGAACGGTATTCTGGTGCAGTTGCCATTGCCTTCCGGGCTGGATGAAGAGCGTGTGTTGAGCATGATCAGCATCGAAAAGGATGTGGACGGCTTCCATCCATTGAATATTGGACGGCTGGCGCAAAAGGGACGCGACCCGTTGTTTGTGCCCTGCACACCCGCCGGTGTAATGTACATGCTTGAAAAGACCCTGCCGCGTCTGGAAGGCTTGAATGCCGTGGTGTTGGGACGCTCCAATATTGTCGGCATGCCGGTGGCGTTGCTGCTGGTGCGCGCCAATGCCACGGTGACCATTTGCCACAGCCGCACCAAGGACCTGCCCGATGTGGTGCGCAGCGCGGATGTGCTGGTGGCAGCGGTTGGACGGGCTGAGATGGTGCGCGGCGACTGGGTAAAACCGGGCGCTGTGGTGATCGACGTTGGCATCAACAGGGTGGAAGATGCCAGCCGCGCGCGGGGTTACCGCCTGGTGGGGGATGTGGCATATGATGAAGCCGTGCAGGTGGCAGGCGCGATCACGCCGGTTCCGGGTGGGGTGGGTCCCATGACGATCGCCATGCTGCTCAACAGCACGCTGCGCGCCGCAAAAATGGCGCACGGATAAAAGAGGTTCAGGTTTTTGGCATCTAAAAACCGCCGCCAGATGGCAGCGGTTTTTTATTTAATCCGGGATGTACTGCTTTATACCGTCAAAGCTGTACCTGCCTGCGATGTCTGCCTGAGATGGCCGGCAATGAAGAACGCGGCCAGAAAGAGGATGAACAGCACCGGTTGCACGAAATTGGAGGGCCATAACCCGCCCGCTGACCGGGCTTCCAGGACGCGGGTTGTGATCATGCCCACCAACACGGGCACAGCCGTGAGTAACAACAGGGCGCGGCGTTCCACCGGCCTGTGGCTGCCCCATGCCAGCAGGGCAGTCCAACCCCACATCAGGGCTGCGGCGGTACCGGTGGTGGAGACGAACGCTGCTGAAAGGTCAAAGGAGTCCCAACCGGAAAAGCGCGCATTGAGGGAAGGGAACATCAGCAGGATGGCTGCACCGGCATCCAGCAGGACGCCCAGCCAGTAGACAAAGCGAACAAACAACAAGCCAAACCTGTTTTTCATTTTGTATCTCCCTGTCTTGATACCGGAAACATTAATGGTTTATGGTTTCCGGATGGTAAAAAAATATCATCCAACCACCTTCATCACGGCCCGGGTGGTGGTGAACACGACGGTGGTGATTTCAGACGCATCTGTACACTCGACAGCCAGGTGCAGACCAGCGGAGATCAACCCATCCAGCAGGACGGTGGTCTGGGGGATGGGAGCAGGTGGAAAGGTTCCGCTTGCCATTCCTGCTGCGAGCACATCCTGGATGAACTGCTGATATGCCTTGCGATAGGCGTTTTCCACAATGTCCATCTTAAAATCGAGTGGATCGCGTTTGCGATGGAATTCCAGCGCCTGATCAAAAATCATGCCAACCAGCGCCTGCAGACGGGCGGCATCATCGGGCAGGGCTGCCAGAGCAGCTTTCATACCGGATAGCAGGGTGGCAGCCGAGCGGGATACAAGGTAATGAAGAATTTCCTCTTTGGATGAAAAAACAGCGTAAATGGTTTTCTTGCTGATTTTTAATTCGCGCGCAACATCATCCACCGAGGTTTTGCGAAAACCAAAGTGGTGAAAATGTCGTTCAAATGCGTTGGCGATTTGTTCTTTTGTTATCATGGTAACGGAAACTGAAATAGATTATGGTTTCCATTATAGGACTGAACATGAGCGCTGTCAAGTCACCTGATAAGATGTGATCACATTGTAAATTTGAAAGGATGTCAGACAATTGACAATTCAATATTTTTTTCGTAAACTAGTTGTTAGACAAATGGCGATCAAGCAACGCTGTCCCAAGCACTGGTTGACAAATAAATAAAAATGGTAAACCATTTAGGGAGTGAAAAGCAACGACCCATGTCTACTCTTCTGGTAAGAAACGCGAATTTATGTGTAACCATGGATGGCCACCGGCGGGAGATTCCTGACGGTGGTTTGTTTGCCAGGGATGGGTTTATTGAGCAGGTGGGCCCAAGCAGCGAACTGCCGCAACAGGCCGACCGGGTGATCGATCTCAAGGGCCACATTCTCCTGCCGGGGTTGGTCAACACCCATCATCATTTTTATCAAACCCTTACGCGGGCTGTGCCCGCCGCCCAGGATGCCAACCTGTTCAACTGGTTGAAAACGCTCTATCCCATCTGGGCGCGCATGAACCCCGAAGATATCTACATATCTGCCAAGACCGCGCTCAGTGAACTGGCGCTTTCCGGCTGCACCACGGCATCTGATCATTTGTACCTGTTCCCCAACGGGTCGAAGCTGGACGACGAGATCGCCGGGGCGCAGGAAGTGGGTTTGCGCCTGCATGCTTCGCGCGGCTCCATGAGCCTGGGCGAGAGCAAGGGCGGTCTGCCGCCTGACAGCGTGGTGGACAGCGAAGAGCACATTTTGCAGGACAGCGTGCGCCTGATTGAGCGGTATCACGATCCGAAACCGGGCGCCATGGTGCGCATTGTACTGGCGCCGTGTTCGCCTTTCAGTGTGACCGGTGAATTGATGCGCCAGAGTGCAGCCGTGGCCCGCCAGTACGGGGTGCAATTGCACACCCACCTGGCAGAGACGCAGGACGAGGAACAATTCTGCCTGCAAATGTTTGGTCACAAACCAGTGGCATATATGCAGGAAGTGGACTGGATTGGAAACGATGTATGGTTTGCTCACGGTGTGTGGGTAAATCATGAAGAAGCACAGTTGTTTGCGCATCACGGGTGCGGGGTGGCGCACTGTCCCAGTTCCAATATGCGCCTGGCTTCTGGCATTGCCCCCATCATGGACTATGTTACCAGCGGGGTGAAGGTGGGCCTTGGGGTGGACGGTTCTGCCAGCAATGATGGTTCACACATGCTGAATGAAGCCAGACAGGCGATGTTGTTGAGCCGTCTGGGTGCGGGCTTGATGGGTGCATCACTTTCTGGAGATGACGCCCCGCCGCTGATGACCGGCCGTCTGGCGCTCGAACTGGCAACCCGTGGTGGGGCGGCTGTGCTGGGGCGTGATGACATTGGTTCGCTCGAACCTGGCAAATGCGCTGACTTTATCGCCATTCGCATGGATCGCCTGGAGTACGCCGGTGCACTGCATGACCCGGTTGCTGCCCTGATTTTTTGTCAGCCTGGCAACGTTGACTGGAATGTGGTCAATGGACGGGTGATTGTTGAGAACGGCGAACTGCAAACGGTGGATTTGCCGCAACTGGTGGCGCAGCATAATCGAGCCGCAGAAAGGTTGGTCCGATGAGCGTGGAAGCCTTCAGCCTGCAGGATGGACGCGTGTTGGTGGACGTTGCCATGGGCCGCGCCCCCGCCGACCTGGTGATCCGCGGAGGCACGCTGGTGAGTGTGCAAACCGGCGAGTTGCTGCCGGACATGGATATTGCCATTGTGGCAGGGCGCATTGCCTATGTTGGTCCCGACGCCAGCCATGCCATCGGCACGGGAACAAAAATACTGGAAGCCAACGGCCGTTACATGGTCCCCGGCCTGCTGGACGGGCATATGCACGTGGAAAGCGGCATGTTGACCGTCAGCGGGTTTGTGCGCGCCGTGGTTCCGCATGGAACCACAGGTATGTTTATTGATCCACACGAGATTGCCAATGTGTTCGGGTTGCGCGGTGTGCGCATGATGGTGGATGAGGCTGCGGTGCAGCCCATTCATGTTTTTGTGCAAATGCCATCCTGCGTGCCATCAGCGCCAGGGCTGGAAACTCCTGGTGCAATCATCGGCCCGGCTGAAGTGGCCGAAGCCATGACCTGGCCTGGCATTGTCGGCCTGGGCGAGGTGATGAACTTCCCTGGCGTGTTCAACAGCGACGATAAAATGCACGCCGAGATGGCGGTCACACGCCAGTCCGGCAAGGTTATCGGCGGGCATTACGCCTCGCCTGACCTGGGCAGGCCCTTTCACGGCTATGCCGCCGGGGGCCCGCAGGACGATCACGAAGGAACCCGCGTTGAGGATGCAGTTGCCCGCGCCCGTCAGGGGATGCGCGTGATGATGCGGTATGGTTCGGCATGGCACGATGTGGCCGAGCAATGCAAAGCGGTCACCGAGCTGGGCATGGACAGCCGCATGTTCATGTTGTGTACTGATGACTGCCATTCGGAAACGCTGGTCAACGAAGGTCACATGGATCGGGTGGTGCGGCATGCCATTGAGCAGGGACTTACCCCCATGCAGGCGCTGCAAATGGCCACCATCAATACCGCTGAACATTTTGGCGTGACGCGCGACATGGGCATGATTGCCCCCGGGCGTCATGCCGATATTTTGCTTGTCTCAGACCTTGGCAATTTTAAGCCGGATGTGGTGGTGGCTCGGGGTGTGGTGGCTGCCGAGAACGGCCGATTGCTGCTGGAACCGCCGTCCGTTCGCCGGCCCGATTTTGCCATGCACTCGGTGCATCTGCCGCGCCAGTTAACTCCTGCCGATTTTGCCGTGCGCGCACCAGCAGGTCGCAAAGCGGTGGCGCACGTGATCGGCGTGATCGAAAACCAGGCGCCCACCCGTCATTTGCGCATTCCGGTTGAGACCAACGATGGGCTGGTGAGTGCTGATCTGCAGCAGGACCTCGCCAAGGTGGCGCTGGTGGAACGGCATCGCAACACGGGCGCCATGCAGGTGGGGCTGGTGCACGGCTTTGGCTTTACCACGCGCTGCGCTGTGGCTTCCACTGTTTCGCACGATTGCCACAATCTGATGATTGTGGGAACTGATGACGCCTGCATGGCTCAGGCGGCCAATTTGCTGGTCGGGATGGGCGGCGGGCAGGTGGTGGTTTGTGATGGCAAAGTGGTGGGTAAGGTGGAACTGCCCATTGCCGGGTTAATGTCGGTGCAACCGGCTGAGGTGGTGGCAAAGGAAGCCGCCACTGTCCTGGAGGGCTTCAGGTTGTGTGGGTGTAACTTAAATAACCCCAACATGCAGTTGAGCCTGCTCGGGCTGGTGGTAATTCCTGAACTGAGAATTTCGGATATGGGACTGGTGGACGTTGACCAGTTTGACCTGATACCATTTTTTGAATGACGCGACCAGCGTAGAGAGGATACGGAATGAGTAAATCGAGTGGTGAAGCCGTGCATCCCTTCCACCGCCTGCAACAGGAGCTGGCCACGCTGATCAGTAACACGTCCCCGGGCGAACGCTTACCGGCAGAGCCGGATCTGGCCAAGCAACTGGGGGTTTCACGCGCCACCCTGCGTGAAGCCATGCGTACCTTTGAGGGCCAGGGCTTGATCAGGCGCAGGCAGGGGGTGGGCACGTTTGTGGTCAGTAATTCCCACATCATTGATAGCGGCCTCGAGGTGCTGCAAAGCATTGAGACGCTGGCGAACAAGATTCAACTCAATGTGTCCATGGGCGATCTGAACATCGAGCGCATTGAAGCCAACAGCGAACAGGCCGGTGAATTGAAAGTGGAAGTGGGTACACCGCTGATTAAGGTGAGCCGTGTGATCATGGCTGATGACCGCCCTGTGGCTTACCTGATCGATATTCTGCCGGATGATATTCTGGACCCGCAGGATCTGCGCGACGGCTTCACCGGTTCCGTGCTTGATTTTCTCCTGAAACAGGGCAGCCTTGACCTGACCAACTCGTTAACCGAGATCCGCGCTGTGGCGACGCCATCTGAAATCGCGCGCATGTTGGAAATCCAGCGGGGTGATGTTTTGTTGCATTTCTCCGCGCTCCTGTATACCAGCATGGGCAGAGCGGTTGACCTTTCATACAGTTATTTCCTGCCGGGTTACTTCCGGTTCCACCTGGTGCGCCGGGTGGGCGAGACGCACTCAGTTTAATCGTGGAGGATGATTTGAACGCGGACGTTGTGAACAGCATACATCAACAGGTTGAAATGCAGCGGGATGCCATTATTCAGTTCATGCGCGAAATTGTCGCCATCCCCAGCATGGACTCGCAAATTGGCCCGGTGGGTGAGCGCATAGCCGAAGAAATGCGCAAGTTGAAGTTTGATGAAGTGCGTTTTGATTGCATGGGCAATATTTTTGGCCGCATCGGAACCGGTCCCCGCGTGATGGTTTATGACTCGCACATTGATACCGTGGGCATCGGCGACCCGGCTGCCTGGAGCTGGGACCCCTTCACCGGCAAGATTGAGGATGGTTTCCTGTACGGGCGCGGCGCAAGCGACGAAAAACAATCCACCCCCGGCATGATCCATGGTCTGGCGATTGCCCGCGACCTGGGCTTGCTGGACGGATGGACCGTGTATTACTACGGCAATATGGAAGAGTGGTGCGACGGGATTGCCCCCAACTCATTTGTTGAGGTGGACCCCAAGGTGCGTCCCGATTTTGTAGTCATTGGCGAACCCACCAAAATGCAGGTGTATCGCGGGCACAAGGGGCGTATTGAGCTCAAGGTGACCGCCAAGGGCCGCAGCGCTCATGCTGCCAGCAACCATCTGGGTGACAATGCCATTTACAAGTTGCTGCCCGTGATCGCCGGAATCGCTGCGTTGGAACCGGCGCTGGGCGACCATCCCTTCCTGGGGCATGGCAAGATCACCGTGTCTGACATGACTGTGAAGACGCCCAGCATCAATGCTGTACCGGACGAGGCGGTGATCTTTATTGACCGCCGCATGACCTTTGGCGAAACCAAGGAACAGGCCATCGAGCAGGTGCGCGCGTTGATCCCGGCTGAATATGCCGACAGCGTGACGGTGGAGGAGCTTTTCTACGATGAACCATCCTACACCGGCTTTGTTTTCCCGGTGGACAAGTACTTCCCTGCCTGGGCGCTGGATGAGGACCATGCCCTGGTACAGGCCGGACAGCAGGCGCGCCGCATGATCGGTCTGCCGGATGCACCGGCGGGCAAGTGGAATTTCAGTACCAACGGCATCTACTGGGCTGGCAAGGCGGGCATTCCTGCCATCGGGTTTGCGCCGGGTGATGAAGAAACCGCGCATACCGTCATGGACCGCGTGAACCTGGAGGAAGTGGTCAAAGCCACCGAGTTCTACGCCATTCTGCCCGCGCTGGTGAAGTAAATGCACCGGTTGGATCGCGCCAAAGCCTGGACGCCCCTGGCGCTGTTTGGCGCTGTACTGCTGGCCTACGGAGTGTTTATTCCGTGGTTTGGTTTGTACGGCGATGACTGGCTTTACCTGCACAACTATCACTCGGCGGGGGCATGGAGTTTTCATAAGTTTGTCGCCGCTGACCGGCCCTTCTCCGGCTGGGTGTACTGGCTGGTCTCTCCCCTGTTTGGGGAGAATGCTGCACCCTACCATGTTTTTCTGTTGATCCTGCGCTGGGCCAGCGGGGTGCTCTTCTGGCTGGTGCTTAAACGTTTGTTCCCTGCACAGGAACGCCAGATGGGGTGGGCAGCCCTGCTGTTTGTGGTTTTTCCGGGGTTTGTACAGCAGCCCATTGCGGTGCAGTACATTTTACACTTTACCATTTTGAATCTGTTCCTGTTCAGCCTGTTGAGCATGCTGATGGCGGCGCAGGCATGGCAGGCAGGGCGGCGCAGGGCGTTTGCCTGGCTGTACGGGCTGTCACTGCTGACAGCTTTTGGTTTGTTTTCGATGGAATACTTTGCCGGGCTGGAGCTGCTGCGGCCTGTGTTGCTGTGGCGCGTTTTACGCGGGCAGTTGCCCGGGCGCAACCTGTGGCGGCGCATTGCGGCGCAGTGGGCGCCCTTTCTGGCGGTGATCGCAGCGTTTGCTTTCTGGCGCGTGTTCATCTTTAAGTTTCCCACTTACCAGCCGCAATTGCTGAATGCCTTTCAGGAATCACCTTTGAGAGGCATTGTGTGGCTGGCAAAACGCGCCCTCACCAATCTGCTGACGGTGAATGCTGAGTCTTGGCGGCAGATGCTGGTGCTGCCCGGGGAGGATGGCTCACTGCTGCTGTTCCTGGCGCTGGTGCTGGCCGGGGCGGCTTTTTCCGCCTTTGCGATGTTGAGGGTGGACAGCGAAGCGAGCGCGGACGACAGGAACCAGCGCTGGGCAGTGGAAGCCGGTTTGCTGGGGGTATTTTCCATGCTGGTGGGCGGCGCGCCGATCTGGTTCGCCGGCGTCCCGCTGGAGATCGCCTTCCCCTGGGATCGTTCGATGCTGCCTTTCATGCCGGGTGCGTGTCTGCTACTGGTGGTGCTGATACACCTGATCATCCAGCGCCGCTTTCATACCGTGCTGCTGGCGCTGATCTTCGGGTTGAGTATTGGCGTGCAGTACCGCAACGCGCTGGTGTATCGTGGGGAACAGCAGGCGCTCAACGATTACTTCTGGCAGTTGACCTGGCGCGCACCGCAATTAAAAAGTGGGACGATTATCGCGTCCGATGCGATACCGTTATTTCGCTTTTCAGACAACGACCTGACCCCGCTGCTCAACTGGACCTATGCGCCCGATCTGCGCCAGTACCAGCAGGAGTACAAGTACTTCGATCTGTCGCTGCGCCTTGGCAGCCAGATCGAACGGGCTGAGAAAGGCTTGCCGGTACAGCACAGTTACCGTGGGTATGGATTTACCGGCAGCACCGATGATGTACTGGTGGTTCACAACCAGCCGGGCGGCTGCCTGCATGTGTTGCGCCCTGACGAGGATTACCCCGGCTTGCCGGAAACCGTGGTGCAGACCCGTGTTCTCTCAAACCCGGGGGTGATCGACCTTTCCGGGCAGGCAGCACCCCCTGTGGTGTTGGGGAATGAACCCGAACACGGCTGGTGTTATCTGTATGAACGCGCTGCACTGGCAGTGCAATTCGGTGACTGGGAACAGGCAGGAGAACTGGCCACCCAGGCGGGTGAGCTTGGCACGGATGGGCGCGACCCATTTGAATTGCTGCCTTTCGTGGAAGGGTTTGCCCATTCCGGCGACATGGAAAACGCCAGTGCGTGGAGTCAGGTGGTGGCTGATGACGGGCGTTTTGCCCGCAATCTGTGCCAGACGTGGGAGCGGATCGGCGCGCAACCTGAATTAAGTGCCGACGCTCAGGTGATGTTGACCAATTTCGGCTGTCGTTAACCGGAAATTCATTTTCGAACGGCGGCGACGATTATCAAAAAATCAAACAAGGAGAAAAGGGAATGCAAACATTTTTACGTGGACGGGACCTCATCGGCGACCTTGACTTCAGCAAGGAAGAAGTGGAAACCGTTCTGGATGTGGCTTTTGACCTGAAACGCAAGCGGGCTTTAAACGAGTTGACCCCGTATCTGCGCGACAAGGTGCTGGCCATGTTGTTCTTCTTTAGCAGCACGCGCACCCGCGGTTCTTTTGAGGCCGGCATGGCTCACCTGGGCGGGCATGCTGCCTTTATTGAATCCAAAACCACCCAGATTTCCCACGGCGACACCGCCAAGGAAATCGGCGAGATCTATGGGCGTTACTTTGACGGCATCGCCATTCGCCACTGCGATTGGGGCATCGGTAATGGTTACCTCAACGAGGTGGCAAAATACTCTCGTGTTCCGCTGTTGAACATGCAGTGCGACGTATACCATCCCTTCCAGTGCCTGGCCGACCTGATGACCATTATCGAGAAGAAGGGCCGTGACCTGCGCCGCAAGAAGATGGTGGTGAGCTGGGCTTATGCCGCCAGTTATCAGAAACCCATGAGCGTACCGCAAAGCCTGATCCTGCAGATGCCGCGCTTTGGCATGGATGTTGTGCTGGCGCATCCGCCTGAATTCCGCCTGATGCCCGAGATCATGGACATGGCTCGCGAGCAGGCGCGCAAGTTCGGCACCGGCTTTGAAGTGGTGGAAGACATGGACGAAGCCTTCCGCGACGCTGACATTGTTTATCCCAAGTCGTGGGGCGCCATGGTGCACACGCCCAATCCGGAGGAAGGCGCCGAGATCATCAAGCGCTACGAAAGCTGGATCACCGACGAACGGCGTATGGCGCTTGCCAAGCCGGATGCCATTTACATGCACCCGCTGCCCGCCGACCGCAATATTGAAGTTACAGACGCCGTGATCGACGGCCCCAACTCGGTTGTGTATGATGAGGCTGAGAACCGCATGCACGCCCAGATGGCCGTCATGGCGCTGACCATGAGCTAGTCTTAACAATATCAGAGAGGAATTGATTACATGGCACGTAGAATCGCAGTCGTCGCAATTGGCGGTAACTCGCTGATCAAGGACAACAAGCATCAGACGGTGGAAGATCAGTACATCGCTGCCCGCGAGACCACCCACCACATCGCAGACATGATCGAAGCCGGTTGGGATGTGGCCATTGGTCACGGCAACGGTCCCCAGGTTGGTTTCATTTTGCGCCGCAGTGAAATTGCCCACAAAGTGGAAGGCATGCACGAAGTTCCGCTGGATGTTTGCGGGGCTGACAGCCAGGGCGCCATTGGCTATGCCCTGCAGCAGAATCTCCAGAATGAACTCGCCGCGCGCGGCATTCAGAAACCCGTCTCCACCGTCATCACCCAGGTACTGGTGGACCGCAATGACAAGGCTTTCTCCAGTCCCTCCAAACCGATTGGCGGCTTTATGGATGAAGCCGAAGCCCGCCAGCGCGAACACGACCTGGGTTGGAATGTGGTTGAAGACGCCGGGCGCGGTTGGCGTCGCGTGGTGGCCTCACCCCTGCCGCAGGAAGTGGTTGAACTGGAATCGGTGAAGGCCCTGATCGCCGCCGGACATATTGTGGTGACGGTTGGCGGCGGCGGCATCCCGGTTGTTCGCAACGAAGCTGGTCAGTTGGTTGGCACGGCAGCCGTGATTGACAAGGACTTCGCCAGCAGCCTGCTCGCCCGCCTGATCGGCGCCGACCTGCTGCTGATCTCCACTGCTGTGGAGAAAGTGGCGATCAATTATGGCAAGCCGGAACAGCAGTGGCTGGACCGCATCACCCTGTCACAGGCCAGGCAGTACCTGGCTGAAGGAACACATTTTGCCAAGGGTTCCATGGCTCCCAAGATCCAGGCCATCATCTGGTTCCTGGAATCAGGTGGCAAACAGGCTCTGATCACCAATCCTGAGAATATCGGACGGGCTTTGAAAGGTGAGACCGGCACATGGATTGTGCCCGATAACGCCTGAGTGGTCCCCAATTAATGTCGATCACCACAGAGCGCAACCGGGGCTGCGCACAAGACAGGTTCGGCGGCTCTGTGGTGATCGGGAAATCAGCAAGGGTATTTTTGCTGAGCGATGATTAACATTAGTGCTTAACGTCAATAGGATTGGCATCTTGAAATCAGTACAATGGTAAGGTAATTCTTTCCAGGCAGTTTCAGGAGCCCTCATGAAGAAAAATACCGCCCTTTTGTGGTTGGTGATCTCAATCTTTATTCTTTCACTGCTGCCAGCCTGTTCAGGTCCCAGTCGCGGCGGCATCCCGGATATAGAAAAAGGCAGGTTTAATATCGCCATGGTTTTGATCGGCCCGCATGATGACGAGGGCTGGTCTCAGGCGCATTACGAGGGCTTGCAGTACGTCAGCCAGCGCATGTCTGATGTGAATACCGTTTATCTTGAGAACATCCCGGACAATCAAAGCTCTGAGGCAGTCTTCAACGGGCTGGCAAAGAAGGGCTTCGACCTGATTATTGGTACATCCTACGGTTACCAGGACCCCATGGAAGTGGTGGCCGCTGACTATCCAGACATCATGTTCATCTCCATCACGGGTGAAAAATCAAATGGGATGAATTTCGGCAATTTAATGGGCGCCATGGAAGATATGAAATATCTTTCCGGCTTGCTGGCGGGTGCACGGGCTGAAATGGACGGCAATCGCCAGGTGGGTTACATGGCGACTTTTCCCATTCCTGAGGAATTCCGTCTGGGGAATGCATTTGCGCTGGGTGTAACCAAAACCTGCCCGCGCTGCAAAATGGATGTCGAGTGGATCAATTCATGGCATGACCCGCAAAAAGAAAAGGCAGCCGCGGTTGCACTGTTTGACCGTGGAGCGCAGGTGGTGATGACCGGTGCTGATACGCCCGCGGTATCTGATGCCGCCGAGGATGTGAGCCGCTGGTCCATCACTTACGACTGGTCCGGAAGCTGTACTTCAGACCGCTGCCTGACCGCGCCGTACTGGATTTGGGGCCCGGTGTATCTTGACCTGGCGGAATCGGTGAGAAATGGCACTTACCGTCCGGGATGGGATTATTTCGAAGCCAGTTCGGGCGGTCTTGGGCTGTATGGCTTCATGGCGGGGGAGAATTTGCAACCCGGCGTTTCTGATTTGCCCGAGGAAGTCATTAGCGAAGTACGCTATACGTTGGATCGGATGGTGCGAGGCGAACTCAACCGGTTTGATGTATTCGCCGGCCCGTTGATTGATCAGAATGGTCAAACGGTCCTGCCGGAAGGGGAGCGCCTGCAACAACTGGATCTGGTGCAATTTCCTGAGAGCAATCTGGGTTGCACCGTATGCATGAAATGGTGGGCACAGGGTGTCATTGCTGACATTCCTTAAGATTTGGCAACCTTAAAAAATTTATACTTGTCTAGACAAGGGGTGGACAGGAACAGGTTTGGTAGTAGAATCCCTACACCAATGGGGATGGTGGTGGATGACCAAACCCACACTGTGACTCCGTTCTTGAGCTATATTCGATAACTGTCGTGGAGGCTTCTGGCTGACAAGGAAGTCAGAGTTTCCGTTTCGTTTTCCAGTGAAAGGAGGTTGGCAGAAGCAAACCATTCCAAGTACCGGAAGAGAACGTTGTCGATCAACCTATCAAGAAGTATCTGGAGGAGTAGAGATGAAAAAGAACGTTTTGTGGCGCTTGCTCGCCATCGTGATGATTGCCGCATTTGCGCTGGCCGCTTGCGCGCCCCAGCCTGCTGTTGAAGAGCCCGCTGCTGGGGAGCCCGCTGCAGAAGAACCCGCTGCAGAGACCTTCAAGTTCGGTATGCTGCTGGTTGGCCCTTACAATGACCACGGCTACAGCGAAGCTCATTATCAGGCTGGCGAATATGTGGTCGCCAATGTGCCCGGCACCGAGATGATTTACCTGGACAAGGTAAACTCGGCTGACCGCCCCGGCACCACCCCGGCTCAACTGGCAGAGGATCTGCTCTCCAAAGGCGCCAAGGTGATCATCTTCAACTCAGATGACATGAAGGACTCGGCCATCGAATTCGCGCAGGCGCATCCCGATGTGCCCGTGATCCATGCCTCTGGCGACAGCGCCTGGGCTGAGGGCAATGAGTACAAGGACCTGGCCAACATGAGCAACATCATGGGCCGCATGGAATACGGCAAGATGATTGCCGGTTGCGCGGCTGCCCTGACCACCAAGACCGGCCAGATCGGTTACCTTGGACCCCTGATCAATGATGAAACCCGCCGCCTGGCCGCCTCAGCTTACCTGGGCGCCCGCCATTGCTGGGAAACCGCTGGCAAGGACCCCGCTGAGCTGCAGTTCAAGGTCACCTGGATTGGTTTCTGGTTCAACATCCCCGGTGTCACCTCTGACCCCACCCAGGTTGCCGATGATTTCTATAACAGCGGCTACGATGTGGTCATCAGCGGTATTGACACCACCGAAGGTCTGGTGGAAGCCGGCAAGATGAAGGGCAATGGCATGGATGTTGCGGCCATTCCGTACGACTATGTTGGTGCTTGCGATGAGAACCCCGATGTCTGCCTGGGCGTCCCCTATTTCAACTGGGGCCCTGCATACATGGAAAGCATCAAAGAGCTGATGGCTGGTCAGAATGACGCCGACTGGCAGTGGATTGGCCCCGATTGGGCTGACATTAACAACAAAGACACCTCCATGATCGGCTTTATGAAGGGCGCTGCCCTCACCGAGGAAGCGGCTGCCGGTGTGGATGCCTTCATTGCTGAACTGGCTGGTGGTCTGAACCTGTGGACCGGCCCCATCAACCTGCAGGACGGCAGCGAATATCTGGCGGATGGCGCTGTTGCCACCGATCAGCAGATTTGGTACCTGCCGCAGTTGCTTGAGGGTATGGAAGGCCAGAGCGTTCCGGCCGAATAATTGTTACCCTGTTTGGGGGAAGGCGTGTCATGCGCCTTCCCCTTTTTATAAAGAGAACGGTATACAGAGCCCATGAGAGTTGAACTGGTCAACATCCACAAACGTTTTGGGAAGGTGTATGCCAATGCCGGCATTAACCTGACCATACCCTCGGGGAGTATTCAGGGTATTCTGGGCGAGAACGGCGCCGGAAAATCCACCCTGATGAAGATCCTCTCCGGGTTTATCCAGTGTGATGAAGGAGAGATCCGGCTGGATGGAAAGCCGGTCATGATCCACTCGCCTGCTGATGCCATCTGGCAGGGGGTGGGTATGCTGCACCAGGACCCGCTGGATTTTCCACCCATGACGGTGATCGACAATTTCCTGATCGGATCAGCCCGGCAGGGGCTGCTGCCCAACCGTAGAAAAGCAGAGCGCGATCTGCGCGATTTGCAGGCGGAATTTGGCTTTGGATTGGACCCCGGCGCTTATGTGGACACCCTGACGGTGGGTGAACGCCAGCAAATGGAGATCCTGCGTTTGCTGTGGCTGGGCGCCAATGTGCTTATCATGGATGAGCCCACCACCGGCATCAGTGCGCTGCAGAAGCAAAAGCTGTTCGAGACGCTGCGCAAGCTGGCCAGCCAGGGAAAAACCATCATTTTTGTCTCACACAAACTGGAAGAAGTGGAATCATTGTGCCACCGCGTTGCGGTGCTGCGCCGCGGTGAGCTGGTGGGTCAAATGGACCCGCCATACGATGTTGACCGACTGGTGGAAATGATGTTCGCGCGGGTGGTATCGCTTGGCGAACGCAGTGACAATTGCGTTGACCAGGTAAACCTTAAAGTGGAAAATGTTTCCATTGAAGAAAACCGTCTGTTAATCCGCAACGTCAATCTCAATGTGTGCCAGGGCGAGGTGATCGGCCTGGCGGGCATGGAGGGTTCCGGCCAGCGTGAGTTCCTGCGCGCCTGTGCCGGTTTGATCCGCACGGTGGGCGGGCGCATCAGTCTGCAGGGGAAGGACCTGACCGGCAAGAATTATCACCGCTATATGGAAGCGGGAGTGGCTTACATGCCGGCAGCCAGGTTGGAGGAGGGATTAATCCCTGGCCTGACCCTGAATGAGCATTTTGCGTTGACGCATAATGATGGCGGGTTGTTCATCAACCGGCCCAGGATACAGACGCTCACCGAGGAGCGCATTGATGATTTCAATATTCGCGGCGTACCCGAGAGCCGCGTTGAGGCTTTATCCGGCGGAAACCAGCAGCGTGCGTTGCTGGCTTTAATGCTATCAGGGCTCAAGCTGATCCTGATGGAGCACCCAACCCGCGGTCTGGATATTGAATCGTCAATTTACATCTGGAGCAAGTTGAAAGAGCGCTGCAAGGAAGGTGCATCCATTCTGTTTATTTCATCGGACCTGGATGAAGTGTTGCACTACAGCGACCGCATTCTGGTGTTCTTTGGCGGGCGGGTATCACGTCCGGTAAAGGCTGAAACGACCGGTGTGGATGAGCTGGGGCAGCTCATTGGCGGCAGAGGCTGGGAAGAGGAATAGGAGCTGCTCTGTGAAGACAAAAACGCGATGGATCAATGTTGCTTTTGGGGTGGGCGCCATTGTGGCGGCGTTGCTGTTTACCACCATTGTATTACTGGTGGCGCGCGCCCAGCCGTTTGAGGCCTACAAGAATATTATCGTTGGCTCGCTGGGTTCGGTGGTCAAGATTTTTGACACGGTGGTGGCGTGGGTGCCTTTGATGCTGGCCACCTGTGGATTGTTGATCACGTTCTCGGCCGGTTTGTGGAACATCGGTGTTGAGGGTCAAATCACCATCGGCGCCATTTTCACCACCTGGGTGCTGCGCCTGCTGCAGGATACCGCCATCTCTCCGGCTTTGATCATCCTGCTGGCTTTTCTGGCGGGTGCATTTGGTGGGGCAGTTTGGGCCGCGCTGGCTGGTGCATTGAAGATATATGGCGGGGTTAACGAGATCTTCAGCGGCCTGGGTTTGAATTTTGTCGCCACATCCATCACCCTGTTTTTGATCTTTGGACCCTGGAAACGCCCCGGCGTGGGTTCGATGAGCGGCACCGAGCCATTTGATACGGCGCTGTGGTTGCCCATGCTGCCGGGTTATCGTCTCAGCCTGTGGTCAGTGGGGCTGGCGCTGGCATCGGTTGGGTTGGTGATGTTGCTGTTGCAGGGTACGCACTTTGGGTTGCGGCTCAAGGCAGTCGGCAAAAATATGCGTTCGGCATTCATGCTGGGCATCCAGACCAACCGCTACATGATGTTGTCCTTCCTGATCTGCGGGGTTTTTGCCGGGCTGGCCGGTGCGGTGCAGGTGACCGGGGTATATCACCGCCTGATCCCTTCCATCTCATCGGGTTATGGTTTTCTTGGCTTGCTGGTTGCCATGCTGGTCAACTATCAGCCCTTGATGGCCATGTTGGTGGCGCTTGGGTTTGCTGCGTTGAACATCGGCAGTATTCAACTGCCGATTGTGCTGAAGCTGGATTCTTCCCTCTCGGGTGTTTTGCAGGGGGCATTGGTGCTGGCGGTGATCATGATGGATGGTGTGCGACGCAATGTGTTGAAGAAAATCACCACAGGAGGCGGACGTGGATAACAGCATCCTCATTGGTCTGGCTTCGGTGCTGGCAGCCGCCGCGCCTGTGGTGTTTGCCGTCATTGGTGAAACCCTGTCTGAGCGGGCGGGGGTGATCAATCTATCGGTTAATGGAACCATCATCCTGACCGCCATGGTTGGGTTTGCCATCGGAACTACAACGGGCAGCCTGCTGCTTGGTTTTGCGGCTGGGGCGCTGGTGGGGGCGCTGGTGGCGTTGATCGTGGCATTCTCCAGCATCACACTCAAACAATCACAGGTGGCGGTTGGCTTTGTGCTCACGTTGATGTGCCGCGATCTGGCGTATTTCCTGGGCAATCCCTTCATGGGTCTGCCCGGCATACGTGTTCCGGCCATGCCCATCCCTGGCCTGCAGGATATTCCCATCCTCGGCACATTGTTTTTCAAGCAGGACCTGGTGGTTTATCTGAGCTTTGTGTTGATCGCCGTGGCTTATTTCTGGGTGTTCCGCACCAACCCCGGCCTCATGCTGCAGGGTATTGGTGAACGTCCGGCGGCTGCGTTTGTGCGCGGCGCCAATGTGAACCGTATGCGCTATCTGTACACTGCCATCGGTGGTGCGCTGATCGGTCTGGCGGGACCCATGTATTCATTGAGCGTAAAAGCTGGCTGGAAGGGAACCATCACCGGGCTGGACGGCATTGGCTGGATCGCCCTGTCCATCACCATTTTCGGTGGATGGAACCCGCTGCGCGCCGCACTGGGCGCTTATCTGTTTGCGCTGTTGCAGTGGTTGGGGGTGGTGTTGCAGCCCAGCCTGTCCAACATTCCTTCACAGGTGTTACAGGTTGCGCCCTTCCCGTTGATGATCCTGACCCTGTTGCTGGTCAACATCGGCAACGCTGAATGGGTGAACCGTACACTGGCAGCCCTGCCCGCAGGAGCAAGGAGGGTGATCGCACGACTGCTGCGCGTCATGCGCACCCAGCCGCCTGCCAGCCTGGGTGTGCCGTTTGAGAACGAGTAACGGCTTGCGCAGGATGAGTTGATGTTAATGACACGCCGGCGCTCGCTGCGCCGGTGTTTGTTCAGAAAAGGACGTGTTTATGGATTCGAACCTGGATTGGGAAGACGAAGAGGAAGGGCAGGAGGATCAAGCCGAAAGCCCCCTGCCTGAAGGCTGGAAGTGGGCGCGTTGTGAATATTGCGGTGAATACCGGCCCTGTTTCGCCGATGTGGTGGAGGATGATGGCGAAGACGGGACCGAATATCTGTTGTGCCGGGATTGCTGGGGCAACCCGGATGTGTTTGGTAACTGAGACATGCCAGGTGAGCACTTGATGGCATTGAGTATTTCCCAGGTTGAGGGTACAATCATAGGGACAATTGTCAGACAATTTGAGTGATTAATTCCGTTGCGCCTTCCCATCAGTGTGGTTTAATACAATATAGAGGAAACATCATGCCAGATTACAAGGGATACCGCTGTTCTGTTTGTGGGGCCGAATACGAACCGGATGAATTGCCCTATACCTGCCCTCTGGACGGCGGCAATCTTGACATTCTGCTGGATTACGAAGAACTCCGCCGGCATTACCGGCCTGAAGACATCACCTCACGGGCGGATTTTTCGCTGTGGCGCTACCTGCCCCTACTGCCGGTGGAAGACCCCGACGCCGACGGCACCCCGCTGGGCGGTGTTGGGTGGACGCCTGCCTACACACCGTCAGAACTTGCCCATGAACTTCGATTGCGCCATGTGTGGGTAAAGGACGAAGGACGCAACCCGACGGCATCCTTTAAGGACCGCGCCAGCGCGGTTGTGGTTGCCAGCGCCATGCAAATGGGTCTGAATGTAGTGGTGACTGCCTCCACCGGCAACGCTGGTGCAGCACTGGCTGGTATGTGCGCTGCGGTGGGGCACAAGGCAGTGGTGTTTGCTCCCCGCACTGCCCCACCCGCCAAGGTGGCGCAACTGCTGATCTACGGCGCGCAGGTCATTCTGGTGGACGGAAATTATGACGCCGCGTTTGATCTGAGCGTTCAGGCTGCCAATGAGTTTGGCTGGTACTGTCGTAATACCGGGTACAATCCCTTCACGCTGGAAGGCAAGAAGACCGCTGCATTTGAAATCTGGGAGCGTCTGATCCTGCCTTTTGGTGGGACACGTCCATTCTGCATTTTTGTTTCCGTTGGTGATGGCAACATCATTTCAGGTATTCATAAAGGGTTCAAGGATCTGCAACAACTGGGCTGGTTGGAACATATGCCGCGTCTGTTCGGCATCCAGTCGGACCAGTCTGCGGCGGTGGCCAATGCATATTTTCGCGGTAGTGAGACGATTGAGCCGGTGAAAGCCACCACACTTGCCGACAGCATTTCCGTTGACCTGCCCCGTGATGGTTTGCGCGCCGTACGGGCAGCCACCCAGACCGGCGGAGCTTACCTGACGGTGAGTGATAATGACATCATCCGTGCCATTGCCGACCTGGGCAGGGTGGGGATATTTGCAGAACCGGCCGGATCTGCGGCGTATGCCGGGCTTAAGCACGCGGTGAGTGCAGGTCTGGTGGGGGCTGAAGACCCCGTGGTGGTAATCAATACCGGTAATGGGTTAAAGGATGTGCGTTCAGCCATGCAGGCTGCCGGAGAAGCGCCGGTGATTGAGCCAACCATGCAAGCGTTGAGGAAGCATCTCAAGATGTAAAGGCGTGTTCACAACAGGGTAACCATGCCAGACAAGAAACCAACAATCAGCATCATTGCACCAATATTCAATGAAGAAGAAAGCCTTCCCATGTTGCGGGAACGGATCAGCGCCGTGATGGATCAGACCGGCGAACCGTGGGAATTAATCCTGGTGGATGACGGGTCCAGTGATGGATCGCGAAAAATCATGGAGGAATACGCCAGGGAGGACGGACGCATCCGGCCGGTGGTGTTTGCCCGCAACTTTGGGCATCAGATCGCGGTGACAGCCGGGCTGGATTACAGCCTGGGTGACGCTGTGGTGGTGATAGACGCCGACCTGCAGGACCCGCCCGAGCTGATTCTGGAAATGATCCAGCGCTGGCGCGAAGGTTATGAAGTGGTTTATGCCGTGCGCGCTGAACGGGAGGGTGAGACCTGGTTCAAGCTGTTAACGGCTTCGTTGTTCTATCGCATCATCTTCCGCATCACCGATGTCAAGATCCCGCTGGACACCGGCGATTTCCGCCTGATGGACCGCAAAGTGGTCAACGTGATGAACAACATGCGCGAACGACATCGCTTCCTGCGCGGCATGTCGGCCTGGGCGGGTTTCAAGCAGATCGGTGTGAACTACAGACGCGCAGCACGCGCCAAAGGCGAGACAAAGTATCCCTTCCGCAAGATGCTCAAGCTGGCGATCAATGCCGTCACGGGCTTCTCGTACTTCCCGTTGCAGATGGCCACCTGGATGGGCTTTATCTCGGCCGGGCTGGCCGCATTGATCATCCCAATCGTGATTATCATGCGTCTATTGGGCAGTCAGGAATTTTCAGGGCAGGCCTCCACGCTGGTGGCTGTGCTCTTTCTGGGCGGTGTGCAGTTGATTTCGCTGGGGATCCTGGGTGAGTATATCGGCAGGATTTATGACGAAGTCAAGGGCCGTCCGTTATATGTGATCAGTCAGGATCCCCCACAATATTCACCTCAAACCTCTCAGGAGAACCGGTAACCATGGCCAAAATCGACCTTACTGTACATCCCGATCGCTTGGAACGCACGATCAAACGCGCCAGGGAACGCAATATCATCATCCCCACCTTTGCGCAGATGAAGAACCCCGCGTTGATCCCGGACAAGCAGCGCCAGGAACTGGCAGGTATTGGATTGTGGGATATTTCTCCGCGCAACCTTTACCGCATTACCTGGAATAACGAACCAACAGCGATGGGTGGAGGATTTGGCGGTGTGAATTATATTGAATTGCCCTCCAGCCTGACGGGTGTTCAGGCGCGCGTCATCGCTCTGGTGGGAAAATGGTTCCCCACCGGTGCACACAAGGTGGGCGCGGCTTTTGGCTGTCTGGTTCCCCGCCTGGTGACCGGTCAATTTGACCCCACCACCCAGAAGGCAGTGTGGCCCTCCACCGGAAATTATTGCCGCGGCGGCGCGTATGACAGCACCCTGCTGGCGTGCGATTCGGTGGCGATTTTGCCCGAGGGTATGAGCCAGGAACGCTTTGATTGGTTGAGCAAGATCGCAAGCGAAGTGATTGCCACCCCCGGCAGCGAATCCAACGTCAAGGAAATTTTTGACAAATGCTGGGAATTGCGCGGTTCAGGCGAAGACCTGATGATCTTCAACCAGTTTGAAGAATTTGGTAATTATCTGTGGCATTACGACATTACCGGCCATGCCATGCAGGAAGTACTGGAACGCGAATTAAAGGGCGGCAATTATGCCGGTGTCGCGCTGACCACCGGTTCGGCTGGAACCATTGCCTGTGGTGATTATCTTAAACATCTGTTCCCGGCAAGCAAGGTGGTTGCCAGTGAGGCGTTGCAATGCCCCACGCTGCTCATTAACGGTTTTGGCGCCCACCGTATTGAAGGTATTGGCGACAAGCACGTGCCCTGGATCCATAACATTCGCAACACCGACATGGTGGTGGCCATTGATGACAATTCGGTGGTCAACATTATGCGCCTGTTTAATGAGCCGTCTGGCCGCAATTACCTGGCTCGCAAGGGCGTCCCCGTTGAAGTGATCGAACATCTGGATTTGCTCGGTTTCTCCGGCATCGCCAACGTGCTTTCCGCGGTCAAGTTCGCCAAGTATTACGACCTGGGACCGGATGATGTGGTTCTGACTGTCCTGACTGATTCGATGGAACTGTACGGAACCCGTCTGCAGGAATACACTGAGACGTTTGGCGAATATACCGACTTTGATGCCGCCGAGACCTATGCCCGCGATTTGCAGGGCGAAACCACCGATCACCTGCTGGAGTTGAGTTATTTGGACCGCAAACGTGTGCATAACTTGAAGTACTACACCTGGGTGGAGCAGCAGGGCCGTACTTATCAGGAGATTCAAGAGCAGTGGTTTGAACCCAACTACTGGACCGATATTCAGGGTCAGGTTGATGAGATTGATGCGCTGATTAATGAGTTCAATGCGCGGGTGGGTTTGTTATAGGGAAAACTCTGCGAATGTCGGGGCTGTCCGTGAAGCGGGCAGCCCTTTTTTTGTATCATGAACCATAACCGTCAAAAATGGTGCGCAGGGCAGGTGCAAAGACCATGCAGATTTGATACAATTCTGTTATGCAAGTTTACCCGTCTGGGGCTGCGTTGATCCTGGTGGCAATCCTGCCATCGGCGCGCGATCTGGAGATCGCACGGCTGTTTGGCTGGTATCGCATGCCATTGAAATCGGCTCCGAAGGTTGTGGATGTGGATTATCTGGCGTTTTATCAAACGGCAGCCTTTGGCGAGGAACACCGCTGGCAGGTGGAGTACGTTGCCGAGGTGACCGGGCACGAACTGACCACTCGCAGAGAGCTGTTCAAGGATGAGCCCAATCACCCACGCGCCAACGAGGAATATTTCAAGATCCAGATCGGCGCGCTGCAGCCACTTCCTCAGCCGATCCCGGCTGAAAGCTGGCGCAGGTTGACCTTTCTATATACCACTGGTGAATTATTGAAACGAGCACGTTGCCTGAATGATCTGGTGGTGCGTGCCGATGAGCGGCAGGGCTTGTGGCGAAATTTGCGTGAGCGCGCCATGCGCGCTGGCGAGTATCATGCCAGTGACCTGCCTGAACAGGCAATTGATCCAGCCATTTTATGGCTGCTTGAAGGATTGAAAGGGGAGCAGGGGTAAATTATCGGTATTTTTTGGGGGTTAAGGACAAAATCATGGATCTATTGAGTCACGGTGTAATTACCTATTTGGTTGTGGGCAAACGCCCCGCCGATGTTGTGGCCGGATTGATACCCGATCTGGCATATTATCTGACCTATCCAGGGTATGTACTGACTTCGGGCAAACTGGGGGATGGTATTGAGAAGAATGAGTGGGTGGAGCCGCCGCGCTGGATGCACACCCTGCATTTTGCGTTTCACAGCTTTCCGGTGTTAGTTGCCATTGGTTTGTTTGCGCGCATTGTCACCGGCAGGGTTCCCAAAAAGCTGTTACTGGCATGGGCGCTGCACATTTTGGTTGACATTCCAACCCATTCCCGGAAAAACTGGGCGCCGCAGTTCATGTGGCCGTTCTCTTCATATTCGGTGGATGGTTTTTCATACGCGGAATGGCAGGTAAACATGGCAAAAAAACTGGGCATTCTCAATCGCCGTCCGAGAATACCACCTTACCGCAAGTATGATTAGTCCACCGCAAGACGGTGTTTACCTTCCCAGGGATGGCGGTATTGGTTGATCTGCTGCCATCCCTGGCGATTCTAAAAAATGATCAAGATTGGGCAGGCTTTCAGCCCAGATGGGCACGGATATTGCAATTTTACTGGTAGAATTCAGTCGAAATTGTTGTCAGTCAATCACACTGGAGGTTCCATGGCACGGCTAATTCGCGCCGGGACGCTAATCACTGCAGCAGAAACATTTCAAGCAGATCTATTAATAGAGGGGGAGGAAATCGCTCAAATTGGCCGCAACCTTACGGTTCCGGCAGGGGTTGAAGTGGTGGACGCGGCTGGCAAGTTGGTGATGCCAGGTGGAGTGGACGTTCATACCCATTTTGATCTGCAAATGTTTGACACGGTTTCATCAGATGATCATTTCACGGGACACCGTGCGGCTGCTTATGGCGGCACCACCACCGTGATTGATTTTATACCCCAGGATTTTTCTCCATTGCTGGCCAATGTGGAAGTGTGGAAGGCAAGGGTGGCCAAACGGGCCGCCGTGGACTACAGCTTCCACATGAATATTTCACGCCTCGATGAAGAAGTCGCAGCGGCAATTCCCCACCTGGTGACAGAAGGTATCACCAGTATCAAGGTTTTTACCGCATATAACAACCGTTTGCGCCTGTCAGATGCCGGTATTTTTCAGGCATTGCGCATTGCGCGGGATGCAGGCATGTTGACCATGGTACATGCTGAAAACGGCGATGTGATTGATCTGCTGGTGGCAGAAGCGCTGGCGGCAGGCAACACCAGCCCCATCTGGCACGCGCGCACCCGCCCGGCCTGGGGCGCAGTGGAAGCCGTGCTGCGTGCCTGCGCCCTGGCGGCACAGGCGGATGCCCCTCTTTATGTGGTGCACATGAACGCCGGCGGTGAGGTGGATCAATTGCAGTATGCCCGCCAGCGGGGCGTCAAAGTGATGGGGGAGACCTGTCCGCAGTATCTGTTCCTGACTGAACAGGAACTGGAGCGCGAGGATGGAGCCAAATTCATCTGCTCGCCACCGCTGCGGTTGGAAGCCGACCGCGAACGTTTGTGGCAGGGGCTGGCGGATGGCGTGCTGCAAGTGGTGGCAACCGACCATTGCCCGTTCTTCTATAATGGTGCACAGGATATCCTGTTCGACGGCCATGCCGTGCGGATTGCGGGGAAGGAACTGGGCCAGGCCAACTTTACACTGATCCCCAATGGCTTGCCCGGTGTTGGCGACCGTCTGCCTGTTATGTGGAGCGGTGCTGTGGGAGTGGGTCGAATGACCGCCAACCAGTTTGTCCAAACCCACTGTACCAACCCGGCGAAGATCTTTGGAATGTACCCGCGCAAAGGTTCACTGACCCCTGGCGCAGACGCCGATATTGTGATCTGGGATCCTGCCCGGCGCACGCGCTACGGGGTTGAGGTCGCCAGACACCGCACTGACTACAACCTGTATGAAGGCTGGGAACTGACCGGCATGCCGGAAAAAGTGTTCCTGCGCGGCAATTTGATTGTGGATGAGGGGAAATGGCTGGGGAACGCAGGTGGGGGCCGGTTTTTGGCTCGCGTCCCGTTCGCTCCTGTGATATAAAGCATTTATGCTGGTCATCTTACCTGTTGTGCTGCTGCTCGTTCCTGCAGTTATTGTGCTTGTGCTGCAGCGCTTGAGGCCCAGTTACGGCTATGCCTGGCTGGGCTGTTCTGCTGCGGTATTAATCACATGGGTGGTCACGCTGGTATACCACTGGCAGGTGGATGCAGGACGGACGTTCAGCCTGGTGATCCCGGGCTGGCAAACCGTTGAGGGGGTTGCCCCGGCGCTTTCCTTCCAACTCGATTCCTTTTCATGGCCGTTTGTGTTTGCGCTCGCCAGTCTGGCGGTGGGTGTCATTCTGACCGCCTCTGCCCGTTTGAGCACATCCATTCCTGAGGCGTGGGCCGGGAGCATGGCGCTGGTGGCGGCTGGCATGCTGGCAGTGATGGCAAATTCAGTGCTGGCGCTGGTGCTTGCCTGGACGGTGATCGACCTGGCGGAACTGGCCATGTTTGTGCGCGGCAGTCCGCAACCCACCCAGGCCCGGCAGGCCGTGGTGGCATTTGCTGCCAGGGTGGGGGGCACAGGCGCGGCCATCTGGGCGATGATGGTCAGCCGTGCTTTTGGGAGCACGCTGGAACTTGCCGCCATTCCAGATCAGGCGGCCGTGTTTCTGTTGATGGCAGCCGGTTTGCGCCTGGGGGTGCTGCCCCTGCACCTTCCATTTCAACAGGAGATCCGCATGCGGCGCGGGTTGGGCACGGTGCTGCGCCTGGTGGCGCCCGCCGCCACGCTGCCCTTGTTGAGCCGATTGCCAGCCACCGTTGCCGCCCCTGAAGTGGCGCCATTCTTTTTGCTATTTACGGGCCTGGCGGCTGTGTACGGGGCAGCCATGTGGTTGTTTAGCTCAGACGAGATCAACGGCCGGCCCTACTGGCTGATCGCCCTGGCGGGCATGGCGCTTGGTTCGGCGGTTCGCGGCCAAACCGGAGCCAGTGTGATGTGGGGTGTGGCATTGATCCTGTCGGGTGGGGCGGTATTTCTCTTCAACGTTCGCCAGCGCGCCCTGTTGATTTTGCCCATGATCACCCTGATTGGGCTGACGGGGTTGCCCTTCACCCCGGCTGCCAGTGGATGGCCAGGGTTGGTGGTGCTGCCATTCAGTCTGCTGGATGTGGTCATGATCAGTGCGCATAGCCTTTTGTTGGCTGGTTTTTTGCGCCATGCGTTGGCCCCATCGGAAGGCATATCAGAAAGCGACCGCTGGGTGAAGGTGGTTTATCCAATCGGGTTGGGCATACTGGGTCTGTCTTTCTGGTTGATCGGTTTTCTTGGAGCCGTTACACAAAATCGGTTCGGAATCTGGTGGGCTGCACTCATCTCGCTGGTGCTCATGGTCCTGGGGTATGGGGTGGCGCACCTGTTACGCCGCATACCGGCTGAACGGACGGCATGGGCTTTTGTGCTTGCCCGACGCATTGGGTTGGGGATCGCTGCTTTTCTGCGACTGGATTGGTTTTACGGTCTGCTCACATGGTTGTACGGGTTGGTGCAACAGGTGATTAATTTCATCACGGTCATTCTGGAGGGCGCGGGTGGGGTATTGTGGGCATTGTTGCTGCTTGCGCTGCTCTTGACGTTATTCTCACCTGGCGCAGGTGCACCATGATCTTCGCGCAGCTTGGTTGGTTGGCGGTTTCGCTTGGCGTGGTTACGTCACTGGCACTGGTCAGTTACCGTAACTGGCGTTGGAATGTGATCGCCCTGGCTTTGCAGTACGTGGTGGTGTTCTGGCTGACTGCTGTGACCTGGCCGCTGGGGCTGGCTGCGGTTAAACTGATCGTCGGTTGGATGGCGCTGGCGGTGATTTCGGCTTCGCAGAGTGGTACCGAAGGGCTGGATGTATTACTGCAGAAGGACCGCTCCCTGCTGGGTGGATTGTCAGGATTGGCATTTTCCTTCCTGGTGGGGGTGATGATCGTCGTGTTTGCCGTGGTGGTTGCACCCCAGGCACAGGTCTGGATACCTGCCGCCCTGCCGGTGGTACAGGGCGGGTTGTTATTAATTGGTATGGGATTGTTGCAACTGGGGGTCAACACCCATCCGCTTCGCATTGGAATTGGCCTGTTGACCACACTCTCAGGTTTTGAGATTCTGTATTCCTCGGTTGAAGTTTCCATACTGGTGGCGGGTCTGCTGGGTGTGATCACCCTGGGTATTGCGCTTGGCATCGCTTACCTGCTCCTCACGCCCGATCTGGATGGGGAGGGTCAATCATGAGCGCCCCCCTGCTGTGGATATTTTTGCCGATGGCTGTGGCTGTAGGCCTGTGGTATCTTAACCGCCGTTCCGTGCTGACCGCTGCGCTGGCTGCCGGTCTGTGCCTGTTCTTATCAATGTTTGCTTTCATGGTGCCCATTGCCACCCGCATGCAGGTTTTTGGCCTGACGGTTGAGATCGGTTCGACATTGTCCATTCTGGGCAGGCGCTTCGAGCTGGGTGCGGCGGATCATACATTTTTGGCTTTGATCTACCTGGTCGGCGCATTCTGGTTCATGGGGGCGGTGTTTTTTAAACCGCATCGTTTCTTTGCCCCGCTTGGCCTGGTGATCATCTCACTGTTGATCGCGTCCATGGCGGTTGAACCCTTCCTGTACGCTGCGCTGTTGGTTGAAGCTGCCGTACTCTTCAGCATACCGATACTGGTCAAACCCGGCGCGCCGGTACGGCAGGGAGTGCTGCGTTTCTTGATCTTTCAGACCCTGGCAATGCCCTTCATGTTGCTGGCGGGTTGGGCGTCCACCGCTGTGGAAGCCAACCCAACCGATCAACGTTTGTTAATTGAGGCCATGGCATTGTTCGCTTTGGGGGTGGCCTTTTGGCTGGCTATCTTCCCATTCTATAACTGGACCCCGTTGCTGGCAGAACAGGCTCCTCCATTTGCTGTCGGGTTTGTGTTTACCATGATCCCCACCACCGTGATTTTGATGGTATTGGAATTCCTCAACCGTTTCGCATGGATGCGCGAATTCCCCATGCTGGGTGAAGGATTGACCTGGCTGGGGGTGATCATGGTGGTCACGGCGGGTATCTGGGCGGCATTTCAACAAAACCTGGCACGCATGTTTGCCTACGGCCTGATCTTTGAGAACGGGTTTGCGCTGTTGGCGTTGAGCCTGAACCAGCAGAGCGGATATGAGATTCTGGCAGCCAGTCTGTTGGGGCGCTGGGCTGCGCTCGGGTTATGGTCACTGGCCATGGAATCCCTCAACTCACAGCGTGGGCTGGACTTTGATTCGCTGCGCGGGGTCATCTATCGCCATCCGGTGGCGGCCATATCGGCTGTGCTGGCGTGTTTCTCGATCGCCGGCCTGCCCCTGCTGGCTTCTTATCCGGCGCGACAGGTGTTGCTTGAGTCAGTGGCGGCCCGTTCACTGGTGGCCGGTTTATGGGTGCTGGTGGGTGTGGCGGGCATGTTCATTGGCGGGGTGAGGGTGATCAGCACCATGATCGCCGGCGAGGACCGTGAATGGCATTTCCCTGAGAAGCTTTCGCACATACTTTTGCTGGGTCTCGGGGTGGTGTTTCTGTTTTTTGTGGGCCTGCTGCCCACATTCTCTCTGCCTGTGTTCACCAATTTGTTGCGGGCATTTGATTCACTCTTTTAAATTCTTCATTTCGGTTTGATTTATTCATTTCGTGGTACTGATATAATTAGCTCAGAGGATTCCCATGGATTTAGAGCAAATCATCAAACGTTTGGAATGGTTGGACGATGAACGGCGGCGGGATAAAACCACGATTGCCACACTGGAAGAACGCCTTGCCATACTTGAAGGTACATTACCGGGAGTAAACCAGCAGCTAAAGGCGCTGGATACAGAAACCACCCGACTTTCCACACTGCTGGCTCGTTTTGATCAGGTGGACGCAGCCATGGGGCAGATGCGGGTTGAGTTCTCGCGCATGGTGGATGGGATTGAAAAGCAACGCAATGAACGTGAGCGTGAGCAGGAAAAACAACACCGTGGCGAGATGGAATTGGTCAACAAGTCAGTTGCTGACCTGCGCAAAGCCGTTGAAACCCTGCCTGATATTCGCAAGAGTGTTCAAGCCAGGGTGGAAGAGGAATTCCGCCTGTCGCGTCAACTGGACGAACTGGCAAATAAATTCTCCGAGAATAGCCGTTCAGAAGAGGAATATCGGCGCACCCTGAAGCTCTTGGATGAAAATCGGCGGCAGGATACCAAACGCCTGACCGATATTCAGGGAGAACTGTCGGCGTTGCGCAAGCGGATTGACGAGCAACGCAACCGCAGCGACCTTGCCGCAGAGGGGTTGCGCAAACTGGAGATGCGCTTTGCCGAACTGCAGGCAGCCGAAGGCGAACGCCGCCAGGCACAAACCAGCTTCATTGAAAAACAGAACCTGATGAATGTTGAGCGCGAGCGCGTATGGAAGGATTGGCAAACTCGCTTTGATGAAATTTCACGGCAGGCGGCCAATCTGGAATCGCAAATGCAAACGCTGGAAACCACCCATCGCGCGGTGAAACGCTCGCAGGAAGCCTTTGATGAGGTGACGCAGAAGTTTGAGCGGCGCGTCAACGAGATCACTGAAATGCAGCGCCTGGCTGAGGAACGTTTCCGGCAGGAATGGGTGACCTTCAAAGCCGACGATCAGAAGCGCTGGACCAACTACATGCTGGCTCAGGAGGAGCAGCAGCGCGAAATCATGCGCCAGTACGAACGCATGTTGGAACGCCTGGTGCGGTTGGAGGACAGCTCACAGGAAGCGCGCGACATCCTTACCCAGTTCCTGGCGGATTACCAAAAACGTATGCAGTCCATGTTGAGCCTGTACCACCAATCGGTGGAAGACCTGGACCGTAACTTTAATCAGCCCGTGCGGAGCTAACCCATGCGGGTGGTGGGCACCGCCGGTCATGTGGATCACGGCAAGTCAACCCTGGTTCAGGCGTTGACCGGCACCCATCCTGACCGGTTGAAGGAAGAACAACAACGCGAGATGACCATAGAACTGGGCTTTGCCTGGTTCAACCTTCCCAATGGGGAAGAGGTTGGGATTGTGGATGTGCCCGGTCATCGCGACTTTATCGAGAACATGTTATCCGGCGTCGGAGGGATCGACGCCGTTTTGTTTGTGGTGGCTGCGGATGAAGGCGTGATGCCGCAAACCCGTGAGCACCTGGCAATTCTGAATTTATTGCAGATTCCCGCCGGTGTGATTGTGCTGACCAAAACCGATCTGGTGGATGACCCCGAATGGCTCGATCTGGTGGAGGGTGAGGTGCGTTCAGCCCTAAAAAATACCGTGCTTGCCGATGCTGATCTGGTGCGGGTATCGGCGCGCAAGGGGGAGGGTGTGCAGGCGGTGACTGACGCGCTGCAGCGTGCGCTTGAGATCAGCCTGCCCAGACCTGACCTTGGCCGCCCGCGCCTGCCGGTGGACCGCGTGTTTACCATGCAGGGGTTTGGCACCGTGGTAACGGGTACGCTGCTGGATGGCGGCTTTTCCGTGGGGGATGAAGTGGAGATTCTGCCGGGCGCGGTGCGTGGCAGGGTGCGGGGATTGCAAAGCCACCGGCGAAAAACGGAGCGCGGTCAGCCCGGAACGCGCACCGCAATGAACATCAGCGGGGTGGATGTTGAACAGATCCGGCGCGGTGATGTGGTCACCCTTCCTGGAAGCTATCAGACCACCCGCCGGCTGGATGTCAGCATGCGTGTTTTGCCGGATGCCTCAGCCCCGCTGGGACATTCTGATCAGATAAAGATGTTTCTTGGCTCAGCGGAGATAACCGGTCGTGCGCGGGTGATCGGTGCGGAAGAGCTTGCCCCCGGAAGCGAAGGTTGGTTGCAGATCGAACTGGATCAACCGGTGGCTGCGGTACGCGGAGATCGATTTATTCTGCGGCGACCATCGCCGGGTGAGACGCTTGGCGGCGGCGCGGTGCTGGACGCCCACCCCCGGCGCAGGGTCAAACGCTTTTCCGCTGAGGTGCTGGAACGGTTCGAGCGCCTCACGGCGGGCAGCCCGGATGAAGTACTGTACCAGGCGGCGCTGGGGGGTGGCATTGTCTCGGTGAGTGAGCTTGCCAGAAGAACGCATCTGGATGCCGCGATTGGGATAACGGCGGCGCAGCAGTTGATCGCTGCAGGGCAGTTGATCCGTCTGGAGGATGGCGGCAACGACCCACTGGTGATCGCCGCGCCCGCGTGGACTGCCCTGACGGCGCGCATGCGTCAGGAGGTTTCTGAATACCATCGCGCCAATTCTCTGCGGCGGGGAATGGGCCGTGAGGAACTTAAGAGCCGTCTCAAGCTGCCGGCGCGTGCTTTTCAGGCGGCGATTAACTATTGGGCAGCCAATGGAACGTTACTTCAGGGGGACACATGGATCGCCCTGCCCGGACACGAAGTGAAGTTCTCTCCGGGTCAGCAGGCCAGGGTGGATCAATTGCTGGGCAGGTTCGCCGCCAGCGGTACCACCCCGCCCAGCGTCAGGGAAACCATCGAACAGGCGGGCGAAGAGATCTACCGCGCACTGCTGGAACTTGGGAACCTGGTGCAGGTCTCGCCTGAGGTGGTCTTTCGGCGGGAGGAATATGAAGCCATGCTGGGCTGGGTGAAGGACCACTTTGCCGGTCAGTCGACTTTGAGCGTGGTGCAATTCAGAGACGGGTTGAATACCAGTCGCAAGTATGCGCTGGGCTTCCTTGAGCATCTGGATTCACAGGGATTGACCGTGCGTGATGGCGATGTGCGTCGCTGGAAGGGATGATGACCCATTGACAGGAGTCGAGGGGGCCTGTATAATAGCGTCTGCCTTGTGCCCCGGCCATGTGCTGGGGCAGACAATTGTATCCCCCCAACTTCCCCGCCGGGCCGGCGGCGTTCTGAACGGCAACGAAAGCCAACGCGGGACGTGCGGTGAAGTGAAGATTGGAGAGCAAAATGAAGTACGTTATCGTTGAGAGCGGCGGCAAGCAGTACAAAGCCGTCGAAGGCGGTACGATTGAAGTCGACCGCATGCAGATGGAAGCCGGGCAGCAGGCGCCGCTGACAAGCGTGCTCTTGCTGGTGGACGGCGAAAACGTTACGGTTGGCGCGCCCTTTATCAAGGGTGTCACCGTCAACGCCACCGTCGTAGGCCATGTCAAGGGGCCCAAGTTGATTGTCTTCAAGTATCGCCCCAAGAAACGCATCCGCGTGAAGACCGGTCACCGGCAGCAGTACACGCAATTAAAGATCGAATCGATTGTAACGGAGTAGCAAAATGGCGCACAAAAAAGGTGGCGGTTCAAGCCGCAATGGTCGTGAAAGTAATGCCCAGCGCCTGGGTGTGAAGCGCTTCGCTGGAGAGTTTGTGCTCTCGGGTAACATTCTGGTTCGCCAGCGCGGCACTCGCATCAAGCCGGGTTTGAATGTAAAGGTAGGCAAGGACGATACCCTGTTCGCTGTGGCGGAAGGGATTGTGACCTTTGAAACTCTGCCCAATGGCCGCAAGCGCGTCAGTGTGCTGCCTGCGGAAGAAATGGCTGCGGCTGAGTAGCCGTCTGCCGATTATGACTTCTTGCAGCGCCATTCGCAAATGAATGCCGGATGCAGGAGAGGATAAAAGACACAATGAAGAAGAATCTTCACCCAACCTATTTCCCGGATGCCAAGGTTGTCTGCGCTTGCGGCAACACCTGGAACACCGGTTCAACCCGCAAAGAAATCCGCACCGAAGTGTGCTCAAAGTGCCATCCGTTCTACACCGGACAGCAGGCACGCATGTTGGACATCGAAGGCCAGGTGGATCGCTTCTACCGCCGTCTGCAGGCTCGCCAGGAATACGTGGAGACCCAGAAGTCGCGCGCTGAAGCCCGCACCTCGCTGGAGCGCCCCATCACCGAACTGGAACTGGGCACCCGCCCCACCGAAGCGCTGTCCAAGGCTGGCATCACCACCGTCGGCCAGGCAATTGAGCGCATGGCTCAGGGCGAACAGGCTCTGCTGGATGTCGAAGGTTTTGGTCGCAAGTCATTGATCGACCTGAAGAAGAAGCTGCGCGCCCTGGGCTACAAGCTGCCAGAAGCGGCTGAGGATATTGCTGTCTAATCGCGCTGCAGATTTGAAGTGACATAACGGAACCCCGAAGCAATTCGGGGTTCTTTGTTTCTGCGCTCCTTAAAAAATGATTGCGCAGGTACGAACAGCGGGGCGGAGGCTTACTTTTTTGGTACAATTGCCGCATCAAAGAGCCTGCGAGGAGTTCATGAGACACGACAGTGGTTCCATTGAAGTGATATGCGGTTCCATGTTCTGCGGCAAGACGGAAGAATTAATCCGGCGATTGCGCCGGGCAGTAATCGCGCGCCAGATGGTGCAGGTGTTCAAACCCGCCATTGACCAGCGTTATGACCGTGGTGAAAAGGTAACGTCACACGGCGGCTCCTCGTTTGATGCCCTGCCCATCCGCTGCTCTGATGACATTCTCACCCACCTGAAGCCCGAGACCACGGTGGTGGGTGTTGATGAGGCGCAGTTTATGGATGCCGGCATTGTACCGGTGGTTAAATTGCTTGCCCAGCGCGGCATACGTGTAATTGTGGCAGGGCTGGACACCGACTTTCGCGGTGAACCCTTTGGCAGCATGCCCATCCTGCTGGCAATTGCCGAGAGTGTTGAGAAATTGACCGCCATTTGCATGGAGTGCGGCGAACCGGCTTCGCGCACCCAGCGGCTGGTCAACGGCAAACCGGCAAATTATCAGGACCCGGTGGTGATCGTCGGCGCGGCGGAAATGTATGAGGCGCGCTGTCGCAAGCATCACATCGTGCCTGGCTCACCCACCCATCCAACCCTGGCCTGAGGCCAACCACACAACCACGAGGGAAGCCCTTATGCAGGATTTTCAGGAATTTTTGGGAGAGGTGTTGATCCCGCAGGAACAGTTGCAAAAGCGGGTGATTGAACTGGGCGCTGAGATCAGCCGGGATTATCAGGGGAAAAACCTGATGATGGTTTGCATCCTGCGCGGTGGGGTCATGTTCCTCACCGACCTGATGCGGCACATCACCATTCCGCATATGATTGAGTTCATGGCGGTCTCATCCTACGGAGTGGGCCGGCGGGAGACCAGCGGGCAGGTGCGCATTACCTACGATCTGGGAACCGCCATCACTGATCGGGATGTATTGCTGGTGGAGGACATTATCGACAGCGGCCGCACACTGGCTTCTGTGCTCGATCTGCTTTCAGCCCGCAGACCCAACAGCCTGACCGTGTGCACCCTGCTGGACAAGGTGGAGCGCCGTGAGGTGGATGTTCCCGTGCGGTACCGCGGTTTCACCATCCCTGACAAGTTTGTGTTTGGCTACGGGCTGGATATTGACGAATACTATCGCAACCTGCCATTTATTGGTGTGGTCGATTTGATGAAGTACGACCGGAGGGCTGCATAGGTCCGCACCTTCCGGCAAGGAAGAATTGGTAAGAGGGTGGACACTTTTTTTCAATCGGCATTGTTTGGGTCTCTGCGTGAATTGCTTTCCGCGGAGCAGGGGGTGTATCTGGTGGGTGGCGCATTACGTGATGCGCTGCTCAACCGGCCTGTTCACGATGTGGATTTTGTGGTCCTGAACCGGGATTCGAGAGATACCGTGCGCCAGATGGCAAGACGCGCCGCCAATCAACTGGGCGGGGCGTATTATATGCTGGATGAAGAGCGCCAGACGGCAAGAGTAATCCTGGAGGAGGGCGGCGCAGGTCAACACGGTGTTTGCCTTGATTTTGCACTTGCCCGGGCAGACAGCCTGCATGGCGACCTTGAGCTGCGTGACTTTACCATCAATGCCATGGCAGCCGATATTAACCAGCCTGACCGCCTGATCGACCCGTTGGGTGGGTTGACCGACCTGCGCGCCCGCCGTTTGCGCGCCTGTTCAGAATGTTCATTCATTGACGATCCCTTGCGGGTGTTGCGCGGGGTGCGGCTGGCAAATACGCTTGGTTTTCAGCTTGAGGAAAATACCCGCCGCTGGATGACCGCAGCGGTGGGTCAGCTAGAACAGGTGTCGGCGGAACGGGTGCGTGATGAGCTGGTACGCATGTTGGAAAGCCCTGACGCCGTGGTTGCCGTGCGGGTGCTGGACCACCTCGGCGTCCTTCAGGTCATCCTGCCTGAAACGCAATCCATGAAAGGCGTGCAACAATCAGCGCCGCACACACTGGATGTGTGGGAACATAGCATGGCGGTTTTGCGCGAACTGGACCGCCTGTATGCACTGCTGGTGGAAGGCGGAGACGATGTTGGAGCCGAACGCACTGACCGGAACGCCAACCTGATCCATGGAACGGCATGGATTGGCCTGGGACACTTCAAGCAGCGTTTTATGGAGCATTATCGCGCCGCGATCACGCCCAACCGTGACTTGCGTGCGCTGCTGTTTTTTGCCGCGTTGTATCACGATATCGGCAAGCCAGAGACGTTGACGGTTGAGGAAAGTGGGCGAACCCGGTTCTTCGGGCACGATGAAGCCAGTACCCGCCACGCCATGTCACGCGCGCACACCCTGGCTTTCAGCCAGGCGGAGATCCAACGCATGGCTGTGATAGTGCGCGAGCATATGCGTGTGCATCATTTGAGCAATGACCCGCACCTGCCCAGCCGGCGTGCCATTTACCGATTCTTTAAAGCCACCGGTCAAGCCGGGGTGGATGTGTGCCTGTTATCGCTGGCGGATACCCTGGCGACGTGGAATGTTACGTTACCTCAAGAAAAATGGCAAAGGGAGATCGAAATTTGCCGAATGTTGCTGGATGCCTGGTGGGAGCACCGCGATGAAATGGTCTCCCCAGCCAGGTTGCTCACCGGCACGGACCTGATGAAGTTGTTTGATCTGCAACCGTCGCCGCTGGTGGGAGCGTTATTGGATGAGCTGGCAGAGGCGCAGGCCTGCGGAGAGGTGACCGACCGCGAGCAGGCTGAAGATTTTGCCAGAAAATGGTTGAACGGACAAAACCGGAGTGGGAGATGAAAATGGAACCGGTCAAATTATATTATGAGGAAGTGGGGCAGGGAATGCCCATCGTGCTGGTACACGGATATCCACTGGATCATTCCATTTGGAAAGAAACCGCCGAACGGCTCGCCCGATATGCGCGGGTAATCCTGCCGGATCTGCGCGGATACGGAAAATCGCCCCGAACGGATGGCGTTTACAGCATGCGATTGATGGCTGACGACTTATTGATGATGCTGGATTCTCTGGGGATTGATAAAGTCATCATGGCTGGTCATTCCATGGGTGGCTACATTACACTGGAGTTTGCCCACTCCCATCCAGATCGTCTGGCAGGATTGGGACTGATTGCCAGTCAGACAGCCGGAGATGGCATGGAGAAGCGTCAGAATCGCCTGGCAACGGCTGACAAGGTGCACAAAAAGGGCATTGAAGTTGTGGCTGAAAGCATGTCAAAGATGTTGACCGGGGTTGGCTCCATGCAGCAGGAACTACTGGCGTTGATCCGCGCCTGTGCCAGCCGCGAAGGTGTGGAAGGCGCACTGCGGGGCATGGCTGACCGCGCCGATTCCACCGAACGCCTGGCCAGCATGTCGGTTCCGGCGGTGGTGATCCACGGCACGCAGGATGCCATCATCCCGCTTGAAAAAGCTCAGGAGGCTGCGCAGTTGCTGCCTTGGGGTTGGCTGGTGAAACTGGAAGGGGCCGGGCATATGCCCATGATGGAACACCCCGACGCCACTGCTGATGCGCTGCGCGAACTGGTGCAAAAGTCAACCAAATAATTGTCGAAATAGGTAATTCTACGGATGAAAAACACAACCTCCCTGCTTATTTTGGGGAGGTTGTGTTTTTGTAAATGATCAGGCTAGTATGAATAGTCTGAGTAGTAACCCAGCGCGCATACGGCAATATCTGGCTGGACCACGCAGTTGGTGAGGTCGCCGGTGGTCAATAAAAGCGCCAGGCTGTTAAGCGCCGATTCAGAGGAAGCCAGCAGCACCAACTGGTTGGCGTCACCGCTGGCATGGAACAGGATCAACCCGTTGCCGGTTGATTCCACCTTTCCCAATCCCGGCACGGTGATGGTACCGGTCCATTCCGTTTCATCACCCGAGTCATCATAGCTATCCCAACTGTAATCATACTCAGAGTACGGGGTGGGGGTGGCGGTCAGGTCAAAGAGATTACTCTCTGAGCCAAACGGGGCAACCGGCGTTGGTGTGGATTGCATATCCAAGGGCTGCACGGGTGTGGGCGTGGCTTCATCGCCTGAAAGTGGCGCGTAAGGCGTTGGAGTGGAATCCCAGCTCCAGTAGTCAAAACTGTCAAAGCCCTCACCGCCATCACCATCCTCAAAGACCAGTTCGAAGGGTTCCAACATGGCGGCAAGCTCTTCCTTTTGCGCGTCGGCATAGGTTCCGGCGATCAACAGGTCAAAACCGGGCTGCGGTTTTTCGGCAATTTCCATTTTGATGTTCATCATGCTTAAACCGCGTTGTGCGCTGGAAATTACCCCCACCTTTTCGGTATCCAACCGGTAACTTTCTGACATGAGGAATTGCACCGGTTGGGTGAAGACGTACGGGAAACTGGTGAGATCATGCTGGCGGGTTGAGCTGGTGAGGAAGTTAGCCAGGTTGCGCAGGAAGACGGCATTGTCCGCCACGCTGCTGTAAGGGCTGGTCATGAAGCTCATATCACCAATGGCAAGCACCTGACCGGATGGGTCAATGGCTGCCACGGGCAACCCGCCGCCGGTATCCGTGTCGGATGAGAGCATCTCATCGTCACCGGTGATGATCGGGTTGGGGGCGCTGCTCAGGGAGTGCGCGCTGTAGAAGATCAGGCGCGAGACCGAAGTGGTGAGTTCATTTTGAGCCAGGTCAGTGAAGATGATGTTGCGGAAATTGCCTTCGTTTTCAGTCAGGTTATAAACGTAATCGTTGGCAAATGCGATCTGCCACGGATCGAGCAGCAGGTTGGCGATATCCACCGGGGTTACACTGCTGACGGTGTAATAGTCGTAGTAACCGTACATGCTGTAAGAGCGGGTGGGGTCGGTGATCACCAGCAGGCGTCCGCCGTGTTCCACAAACTGCTGAACGGCGGCCAGTTCTTCGGGCAGGAAGGCGTAAGTGGGCGAAATGACCACGAACGAATCCACGGCTTTCAATTGCTGTGCCAGGGTGAAATTGGCATTGTTGTTGATCACCCGTGCCCCGGCTTGAGCCAGCAGATGGGTAAGGGGTTCGATCTCTGACAGCGACACCAGGTTGGAGTGCAGCATGTCGAACATGATCACCGGCGCAGGTGCACCTTCAGTGGTGCGGTTTACCATGCTGGTTGCTGCGGAGGGCGTGGAAACTGGAGGCTCAGGAATGGTGAAACTGGCGAAATCGGGAATTTGCACTTTTTCTTTGGGCAGGTAGATGCCGCGGTAGAACCATAAACCGCGCGCCAGGATGGGCAGCAGGAACAATGCCGCGATGAGCAGAATGCTGGTCAGTTTTTTCATTGGGCAGTCTCCATTCCGACCGGCGGGATGTAAAGCATGTAAATGCCCTGCTCACGCGGATAAGGGGTGACCTTGCCTTCGGGGGTTTCGTAGAAGAAATAGTAATAGGAGGATTCTGGCAGACCCGCCAGCGGGCGCAGGTCCTCCACCTTGTAATTGGCAATGTGCGCCAGTTCGGCGGCTTTGTCAAAGGCTTCACCGCGGGTGGCCAGGCCGTCCACAAAACCAAGGCGCAGCGCTTCTGCGCCGTGCCAGATCTGGCCGCTGACCACCACCTCGGGTCCAACCTTCAGGGCGTCGCCGCGGCCAAGCAACACCGCCTGCAGGAAACCCTGTTTGAGCATTTCAAGCTGGCGGATGAAATTATCACGCGGGAAGCCAAACAATTTGTACGGGCCGGTGGAGTATACATCATCACCCACGGATGGCGCTTCGGGCGTGTAGCCGATGACGCCAATGTTGCCGACCATGGAGGAGGGCTTGGCAAGGATGTAATCAGTACCGACCGAGAGATAATAGCCGCCACTGGCAGCCATGCCTTCGATCATCGTCACGACGGGTTTGGTCTCGCGAAGTTTTGCCAGTTCCATGTAGACCGATTCCGTGTCGGTGACGGTTCCGCCCGGGCTGTTCATCACCAGCACCACCGCGCGTACGCGTGGGTGTTCGCTGGCATAGGTGATCTGCTCGATCATGTCCTGGGCAGAGTAGCTGTCAATGGCAGCGTCCAGGTAAATGACCCCGACGATGGGCCGGGGGATGAAAGCCGCAGCGATGAACCCCAGTAGCAGCGGGATCAGCAGCAGCCAGGACAGACGTTTGGGTTTGTCTGCATCGGTGGGTGAGATCTGTGTCATCAGCGGGTGCCTCCTTTGGTATGACGACCCTGCAAAATGATGTTGCGTCAATAGTCTGGATAACTGCGGTTAATTGTAACCGCTTTGGTTTCGATCCTTTAAGGGGATAATCATGGGTTTGAGTGGTTTCTTTTAGGACGACAATTAAATACCAATAGTTCCCCCTGTTTTTTACCACTGAACCTATGGATAGATTTCTTCCAGGATGGGGGTGTAGAAGCAGCGACAACCCTGCGGGTGTGAGCAGGCTTCCACAGGCAGTTGGGGGACATCATCCTTGCTGTAGACCCCCATCATTTGCTGGCATGCGGGACAACAATCATGAGCGACCTGGATGCGAATGGATTTTACCCGCGGGTTATCCTGAAATTTCCTGAGCGCAACAGCCGTGTTGGATGACTGTCGCAGATCAGCATGGCAGGTTGGACATTCATGAACGCTGTCTGGAGACTGGGTGTGACATTGTGAACAGGTTTGCACAGAAACGCCTCCGGTTGGTTTTTGACATTGTACTACAGATGGACCGAGAATATCCAGATTTACCAATCAACCGGTGCGCCGGGTGGGGCAATAAAAAATTGTCGATCAGGTGGGGGAAACAGTGAGGCGGGGGGTAAGCAGGGTGGCGCCGGTACGCCGGACGAGTTTGTTGATATAAGCCACCAGTACACCGCTGGAGATGGGTTTGATCAAGTAATCATCGGCGCCGCTATTGAGCGCTCGGGCGACCATACCCGGATTGTCCAGCGCGGAGAGGATCAGAATGGGCATGCTGGAAAACTCACGAATTTTACTGCATACCTCCCAGCCGGGCATATCGGGCATCATCATGTCAAGGATGATGATATCAGGGGAGCCTTCCTTTGCCAGACGAATGCCGTCGGGTGCTGAATTAGCCGTCAGGATATCAGGGGTGGCCGGTTGCAGTAACAATGTGAGCAGTTCAGTCATTGCTTGGTCGTCGTCGATGACGAGGATTTTCATAAGTCCTCCGTGCCCCAAATTCTAGCTTAATTATCCGGAGTCCAAACACGCTTTTACCTTGCAGGTGGTTTACAAAAGGATTTGAGACAAAAAGATGTATAAACAGCCTGTTTGTGGTAGAATTCCCCCGATTAAGCGCAAATTTTGCCCTGATAAACGGGCATATTGAAGCCAATCTCAGGAGGATGAACGTGTCTAAAAAGTGGGTATATTTGTTTAATGAGCTGGACCAGGCTGTTGCCTATGTGAGCAACGACTGGGAGGGCGTTCGAGCCTTGCTGGGTGGTAAAGGCGCCAACCTGGCGGACATGACTCGCATCGGTCTGCCGGTTCCCCCGTTTTTCACCATCACCACCGAAGCCTGCAATGCCTATCTGGCGAATGGCGGGCAGTTCCCCGACGGCGCGTGGGAACAGGTTTTGACAGCCATGAAGGGCGTCGAATCAGCATCGGGTAAGAAATTTGGCGACCCCAAGAATCCGCTGCTGGTTTCCTGCCGCTCCGGCGCAAAATTCTCGATGCCCGGTATGATGGATACCGTGCTGAACATCGGTTTGAATGACGAGACCGCTGCCGGCATGGTTAACCTGACCGGAAACGAGCGCTTTGTGTACGACTCCTATCGCCGTCTGATCCAGATGTTCGGGTCAGTGGTGTTGGGCATGCCGGATGAAGCTTTTGAGGATGTTCTGGATGCCTACAAGCACAACAAGGGCGTAAAGAACGACACTGACCTGGATGCCTCTGATTTGAAGGCATTGACCGAGAAGTTCAAGGCCGTTGTGCGCGAGCACGTTGGTTTTGACTTCCCGCAGGACCCGATGGAACAGGTTCGCCTGGCATCGGAAGCCGTGTTCAAGAGCTGGAACGGCAAGCGCGCCATTGACTACCGCCGCGCCACCAACATCCCCGATGATCTGGGAACCGCCGTCAATATTGTGACCATGGTGTTCGGCAACATGGGCTGGGACTCAGGCACGGGTGTGGCTTTCACGCGCAATCCTGCCACCGGCGAGAAGAAGCTGTACGGCGATTACCTGATGAATGCCCAGGGTGAGGATGTTGTGGCTGGTATCCGCAACACCAATCCCATCGATCAGCTCGGTAACGAATCTCCCGAAGCCTACAAACAATTCCTCGAGATTGTTGACATTCTTGAGAAGCACTATCACGACATGCAGGACGTTGAATTCACCATTGAGCGCGGCCGCCTGTGGATGCTGCAGACCCGCAACGGCAAGCGCACTGCACGCGCCGCCGTGGCTGTGGCTGTGCAGATGGCAAACGAGGGTTTGATCACCCGCGAAGAAGCCGTCAAGCGTGTTACCCCTGGTGATGTGGACACCCTGCTGCACCCGCAGTTCAATATGGAATCAGTCAAGAAAGCCCGCGCCGCTGGCGTGTATGCCAAGGGCGTGAACGCTTCTCCGGGCGCCGCGGTTGGCCAGATTTACTTCGATGCAGACACCACCGAGCGCATGGCAAAGGAACACGGCCAGCAGGTGATCATGGTTCGCCCGTTCACCAAGCCCGATGATGTGCATGGTATGCTGGCAGCCAAGGGTATTCTGACCAGTGAAGGCGGCGCCACCTCCCACGCTGCAGTTGTCGCCCGCCAGTTTGGTGTGCCTTGCGTGGTTGGTGCTTCGATGGTGTCCATTGACCTCGAAAAGCGCACCATGGAAGCCAACGGTGTGGTGGTCAACGAAGGCGATTGGATTTCGTTGGATGGCGGCACCGGTGAAGTTTACCTGGGCAAGATGGACGTGACGGTTCCTGACCTGGCCGAACAGACCGACCTGTTGACCCTGTTGACCTGGGCTGACGAAATTTCGGCCCGCCCCGGCCAGCGCACCCGCACCGATGGTTCCCCGATCCCGGGTCTGCAGGTGTGGGCAAACGCCGACTATCCCAAGGATGCCCGCCGCGCCCGCTCTTACGGCGCCAAAGGTATTGGCCTGTGCCGCACCGAGCACATGTTCTTCGAGCCGGAGCGCCTGCCGATTGTGCAGCGCATGATCCTGTCTGAGACCAGCGCCGAGCGCACTGCCGCCCTGAATGAGCTGCTGCCCTCGCAGCGTGAAGATTTTGAAGGCTTGTTCGAGGCAATGGATGGTCAGCCGGTGATTATCCGCCTGATCGACCCGCCTCTGCATGAGTTCCTGCCCGCTCAGGAAGCGCTGCTGGAAGAAGTCATCACCATGCGCGTCAAGGGTCAGACCGATGGCCTGGCTGCCAAGGAAGAGTTGCTGGAGAAGGTGAACGGCCTGCATGAAAGCAACCCGATGATGGGTCTGCGCGGCATCCGTCTGAGCATTGTGATGCCCGAAATCGTTGAAATGCAGGTGCGTGCCATCTTTGAAGCCGCCGCCAACATGACCAAGAAGGGCATTGTTGTAAAGCCCGAGGTCATGATCCCGCTGACCGGCCACATCAACGAGTTGAACGTAATCCAGCCCAAGCTGGAGGAGATCGCCAAACTGGTGATGAGCGAAAAGGGCGTTGAGTTTGCCTACAAGTTCGGAACCATGATCGAGATCCCGCGCGCCGCAGTAACCGCCGGTGAGATTGCCAGCGTGGCTGAATTCTTCTCGTTTGGCACCAACGACCTGACCCAGATGACCTTCGGCTACAGCCGCGACGATGCTGAGCGCAACTTCCTGGTGGTGTATGTTGAGCAGGGCATCCTGCCCCAGAACCCCTTCCAGCAGTTGGATCGCGATGGCGTTGGCCGCTTGATGGACATGGCCATTCAGGAAGGCCGCAAGACCCGGCCAGACCTGGAAGTTGGCATCTGCGGTGAGCACGGTGGCGATCCCAGCTCGATCGAGTTCTGCTACATGATCGGCAACAACTACGTGAGCTGCTCGCCCTTCCGCGTGCCTGTCGCCCGCCTGGCTGCCGCACTCGCTGCCATCAAGCACGGCAAGAAAGCCTAGTTTTTTCCACTGCAAGTCAAACCGCCCGGTTTTCCGGGCGGTTTTTTTGTTCCCTTACAATTCTGAGAACCATTTTTTGGCATGGATAATGCAAAATCCAATAAAATAAGGATGGCAGATCAGCGATTCAAGGAGCAATCAGAATGGCAAATGCAGGCGCCACAGCAGGTGAAGTTGAACGACGGGCAATCCGGGTGGGCAGTCATCCGCTGACACGCGGAATTGGCACACTGGGTGTGGTGATATTTGGTGTGCAATGCATCAGCATGGTTTTATCCGGTTGGATGCCGTTTTCTTGGGTGACGGGGGTCTTCCCGGGTGTCAACCTGATTGGTGTGCTGACATTTGCCGCCATTCCAAGTATATTGCATGCGCTCATGTTTTCCTCCATGGGCGCAGCCATGCCAAGGTCCGGGGCAGATTATGTCTTCACCAGCCGAACCCTGGGGGGCGTGGCAGGTTTTCTCTACAGTTGGTCGTTGATCCTGATCACTGCTTTAAGCATCGGGCCACTGGTATTGTTTGTGCCCAGAACCATCATCAGTGAATTTGCCGCCACCATGGGTGTGGTGGAAAGAAGCACCGAGTTCGACCGCTGGGCCACCTTGATCAACCAACCTGAAAACTTGATCATTATTGCCTCGATTGTCATGGTTGTGGCATTTATCATCTCCATGACAAATGTTAAAGTATTGGTGCGCATCATGGCAGGCGGGCTTGGACTTGGCCTGGTGGGTTGGGTGGTCTTGCTGGTGATGATTTTCATCGGCCCGCACGATGGTTTTCCCACCGCGATCAATTCTTTTCTCGGCGCCGGAACCTATAATGCCCACATGGTGGCAGCCCGTACAATGGGTATGGTCCCCAACACATCGGCATCCATGGCGGCATATGCCGGTATGCTGGTCAGTTTCTGGTTGTTTTTCGGTGCGTACAGTACCAGTATGTTCGCCGGTGAGGTCAAAAAGCCCGGGCGCACCCTGGCGCTTGGCAGCGTGCTGGCCATTGTAATTTGCTGGGTGGTGGGTGTTGCAGCGGTGGTTCTAACCACGCGCATCGTTCCACAGGACTGGATTTCTGCTGAGAGCTACCTGGCGGTTCACGGGTATCAAGGGCGTATTTACCCATCGATTGTATTTTATGCGGGATTGGCCCAGCCGCAACTTGAGTGGTTGATCGTTGCCGGCATCAGTTGGGCGCTTTCCCTGATTTCCCTGATAGCGGCTTACCTGTTCTATGCCAGCCGCGCGGTTTTCGCCTGGGCACGCGATGGATTGATGCCCCTTGGCTTGACGTATGTGAACCCCCACAGCAAAAGCCCGCTGCTGGCGCTGTTACTGGTGGCTGTTATTGCCGAGATCGGAGTGATCGACGGCGTGCAGGGCCAGTTTATCGAGAAAAACGTTAATTTTGTGGTATTTGCCGTTGCAACGCAGGTCGTGCCAGCAGTGGCGGCAGTGGTGTGGCCCTTCCTGAAGAATCGCGCTGCAGAAACGCGAAGAGGGATTTTAAACTGGAAACTTGGGCCCATTCCGGTGGGCGCCCTGCTTGGAGTGGGAGTGCTCGGTTATCTGCTATGGCTGCTGCTCAACGTTTTTGAATATCCTGATGTGGCGGGGTACATGACGGTGGGGAGGGTGGTGGCATTTTTTGCCCTGCCTGTCTCAGGGCTGATTGTGTATGTCTGGCGCGCCATTTACATGCGGCGGCAGGGTGTTGACCTGCGGGATACATTCTCAAAACTGCCAGAGGAATAACCTCCCCCAAATTTGAACTCCATTAATGCAAAGCGCGGTGGTCGTTGCCGCGCTTTTCTCATTTTCATCCCTCAGTGCTTTTACACGGTTTGGACGGCGCATAACCATTCTGGTATAATTTTTAAGACACACATGGTTCATGGCCCGTCACCTTAAAAGGTGAACTGGTTTAATCGAAACCTTGAGGGAGGAATTCATTTCGATGGATAAGCAGGAGTACCTGGACTTATACTATCAAATGGTCGCGATCAGACGCATGGAAGAGTCCGCGGCCGAGCTGTACCAGAAAGGGAAAATTGGAGGTTTTCTTCATTTATATATTGGGCAGGAAGCGGTTTCCACCGGATTGATCGCTGCACGCAAGCCCGAAGACCGTGTGATCACGGCTTACCGCGACCACGGGGTTGCACTCAATGTTGGAATATCCTTAAAAGCCATTATTGCTGAATTGCTTGGCAAAGCAACGGGCATTTCGGGCGGCATGGGTGGCTCGATGCATATGGCGGATGTTGAGAAGAATTTTTGGGGTGGACATGCCATTGTGGGGGCGCATCTTACCCTGGCCGCCGGCCTGGCGCTTGCTGATCAATATCAGGAAAACAAAGCTGTCACCATTTGCATGTTCGGGGATGGCGCCACCAACATTGGCTTTTTCCATGAGTCATTAAATCTGTCGCAGGTGTGGAAGCTGCCCGTGTTGTGGGTGTGCGAAAACAACCAGTACGGCATGGGAACGGCAGTGGAACGTGCTTCTGCGGTGGGGGAGATCCGGCGCAAGGCTGACGGGTATGGCATGCCTTCTCACGTGGTGGACGGCATGGATCTGCTTAAAGTGAAAGAGATCAGCGCCCGCCTGTTGGAGGAAATTCGTAACGGCAGTGGGCCGCAGTTCCTTGAGATCATGACCTACCGTTTCCGCGGACATTCAATGGGTGACCCCGAGCGATACCGCCAGTCGGATGAAATCAAGAAGTGGCAGGAAAACGACCCGATTGGTATTTTCCGCAAGCATATTCTGGATGGCGGGTTTGCCACGGTTGAAGAGCTGGATGCGATTGACGAGCAGGTTTTAAAGGACGTGGCTGAGGCGGTTGAGTTCGCCGAGAACAGTCCGGAACCGGAGCCGGAAGCGCTGTATAAAAATATTTACGCAGAAACTCCGTGGGAGGACTGAGATGGCCAGGATAACGATGCGTGAAGCAATCTCCCAGGCGATCTGGGAGGAAATGGAACGAGATCCCAAGGTCTTCATCATGGGTGAAGAAGTGGGCGTGTGGGGCGGCACGTACGCGGTGACCAAGGGCTTCTATGATCACTTTGGTGACAAACGCGTAAAAGATACCCCCATCGCTGAAATGGTGATTGTGGGGGCTGCTGTTGGGGCGGCCATGGCTGGCTTGCGCCCCATCGCTGAGTTGATGACAATTAACTTTGCTTTTGTCGCCATGGATGGCATTGTCAACCAGGCGCCAAAAATGCACAACATGTTTGGTGGGCAAATGCGCGTGCCGCTGGTGATCCGCGCGCCAGGCGGCGGCGGCAGGCAGTTGGGCGCCACCCATTCACAAACCCCGGACGCCAATTTTGCTCATTATCCGGGCCTGGTGGTGGTCTCCCCTGGCACTCCTGCCGATGCAAAAGGTCTGCTCAAGGCAGCCATTCGCAGTGACAACCCGGTGCTATTCATTGAGAATGCCACCATGTACCAGGTGCGCGGTGAAGTGCCCGAGGGCGATTACGTGACCCCCATCGGCAAGTCGGTGGTGCAGCGCGAAGGGTCTGATGTAACCATTGTGACCTACAGCAAAGGGTTGCAAATATCAATGCAGGCTGCCCAGCAACTGGAGAGCGAAGGCATTCATGCCGAGGTTGTGGATCTGCGCACGCTGCGCCCGCTGGACATGGATACTGTGTTGGAATCCTTCAAGAAAACCAACCGGGCTGTGATTGTCGAAGAGGGCTGGTTATCCTACGGTATCGGTTCTGAAGTGGCAACCCGCATTTACGAGAACGCCTTTGATTATATAGATGCGCCGATCAAGCGCGTGGCGCAAAAGGAAGTGCTTCTTCCTTACAACCGCGATCTGGAGCAGATGGCCATTCCCAATGCCGAGGATGTGATCAGGGCGGTCAAGGAGGTGCTGTAATGGCGGATACT
>DAOUGC010000036.1:0-6541 GCA_034429695.1 Levilinea sp. | reverse complement strand
AAGTGGATCGCTGGATAACATTCTGGCGCTCACCCGTGCTGCTGTGGGAACGCCAGCCGCCACCGAAGATCTGCGGGCGGTGCACGTGGCGGCGGACAGGGTGAAGACCCTGCGCGAGTGTTTGCAGAACGGTCAGATTGAGGATTTTTCAACCCACTATGAAAGTGCCATGACCGCCCAGGCGGTATCACCCCTGGACCTGCGGGCGTTCGTCAGGCAGCTTGTGATTGCGGCAGTGGGGAAAATGAGCCTCTCCGAGCATTTTGACCTGGCGATGGATCTTGCCGCCCAGGTGCAGGCGCTTGACCCCGCGCAAACGGTTGAACTCAACAGCACCATTGCCCCCATGTTGTCCGGCCGCATCAGAAGATACCAGACACTGGTGGATGACGGGCTGCTCATTGTGGAAAAGCATCTGCGCAGCGCCCGTCCGAACGACCTGGATGCCGCCCGGCAAACCATCGGAGATTTGATGACGCTGACGCACCATCCTGACCAGGATAAGGACGATGCCAAATCATTCCTGGAGCGGTATCCCCCTGGTGAACAACCAGCCATCGAGAAGATCTGGCGTTTGATTTCGCAGGCGCAATCCCGTCTGGAGATCCTCGTTGCAGAGCAGGACAGGGCCTTAAACACCCTCCAGGAAAATAGACGTCAGCGGATTCAGACACTCAAATTACAACTGGGTGAACTGGAAGACCTGTATTGTGTGCGGTATTTTTCCCTTACCGGCTGGGAGCGCATGGCCGAAATTTTGATCTGCATGCAGGAATTGGTTTCGCTTGAGCCTGATGCGGTTCTCGAACAAAAGAGAAGGCAGATCGAGAAAATTTTTGAAGAGGGCGGCCGACTGGAAATGACCTATATGCTGCACATGGTTGCCACGCACCTGAATGCAGATCACCCACATGAGGCTTTACGGTTACTGGACCGCACCGCAGCCATTCCATGGGACTGTTTCCCGGAATTGGCAAAGCGCAGAAACGAATATATCGGGCAGGTGCACGCAGCCATACAGGTGAACCACAAGACTGAACAGGTTATCTCAAGCATACCCCAATCTGCCAGTGCCAATATACCCACGTCGCCACAGAAGGGTAAGTAACCATGTACGCGCATATGACATTCTTACATGAATTGGATGAGTTGTTCCGTCAGCCTGCCCCTGCGGCAACCTGGAAGCACAATAAATTGATGCCGCATTTGCAGCGACTCAGTGAGGATGTGCTGGATCAGTTGAGCCAGATGACCAATGCGGATGACGGGTTTCCTGCGGCGATGGCAACTTTGATCCAGCTATCCCAGGCAATTGCCCGCATCCGAAAACTGGCCAGGGATGAGCGCACCGAACGGCCATGGCAGGCAAAGGAACACCAACCCGTCCTGCAGCGCATCATGGTGCACGCCCGAAAGGCGTTGGAGCACAAAACCCCCGCGGCACGCAAACAACACCTGCGAGGTGTGGTGGGCATGGCGGCCAACCTGCCGTGGCTGCCGTTTGACCGATTGGAGCAGGAGGTGACGGCTGCCAATGCCGAAGCCATTCGCGGCGCTCAAAAAGAGGCTCAGCGGGCGCGCATGAACATCTGGTTGTTCAGCGGAGTGGGAGTGCTGGCTGTGTTGTTGATCGGTGTGATGTACTTCTCACTCGCATTTCTGCCGGACTGGGGTTACGGTTTGCCGGTGGTGGGAGGATTGCTGCCCACCTACACACCCACATCAGAAATGACCGCCACCATCCCCGGCCCAACGGAACAACCGACCATGACGGCCACGCCTGAAGTGGTGGAAGAAGTCGTTCCCACCGTCACGTTGCCATCGGTCTACTCGAGTCTGTCATTCAGCCTGATCTCGCCTGCGTTTCCTGCACCTGACCGGCTGCTGTTTGTGATTGATGAAACCCAGGCGCAGGCCTCGCTGCCACCCTCAGCAACTGCCGCCGGTGGGGTGGGGGGCCTTCACCTGGTATGGCAGGAAGTCCCTGCCACTGCGCCTGTGACCCTGGTCTACCGGATGGATCAGCCGATAAGTGAAGAAGGTCTGTACCAGTTCTGGATGATCGATGCCCTGGAAGGCGCAGGCAATGCAGTCATCACCATTAACGTTTCAGCCGGGGGACAGCCGGTGCAGGCTGTACGCGGTGGAACCTACACCCAGATGACCAAGGCTGAACAAAAGAGCGGCGCTGACGAATGGGTATGTCTGGGAATTTATCAGTTGCCTGCCGGCCAACCCATCGAAGTGACCCTGACGGGTACAACCGGCACAGGCACTGCATTTCTGGGGTTGGACGCCCTCGCGATCTCCCGTCTGTACAACGAACGTCTGACCGGCAGCCCGGCGTATACCCAGCACTTCTCCAACAGTGTTGTGGTTGCGCAAATGGAGAATGAACGCGCAGCCCTGGAACCCGCAGAAGGCTGGGTGCTTGAAAATGGCGATGGATTGTGGAATACCGGCACCCGATTCACATTTACCACACCAACCGAAAAACCGGCCGGTACCTATACCCTGGATGATCCGCTATGGGTTGGCCGCTACGAGGTGTGGGCCTGGATGGGGCAGGGAACCAATGTGGATACAAAATTCACACTGACCGGGGCAGCCGGGGTGAGTGTGGAACAGACGGTGAATGGACCGGTGAATCCCAGCAACACCGCAACCCAGGCCACGTTAATTTCCCTCGGGTTTGTCACCGTTGAGAAGGACTTGCTTCATCCAGAGTTGACGGTAAAAGTGGAAGGTGACGGATTGCCGGGCGGCGTCCTGGTGATCGACGATCTGTTCCTTACTGTGGCTCCTTGATGACACATTACAGCATTTGGTAGAGGCGGACCATGAATATTGAAGATAAATATTTGCAGGTGATGCGAACGCTGGAAGAGATGGAACGCAATCAGCGCCGCAGCGGCTTGATTAATGAAGTGATGGAGTTGAGGCGGGCAATGGCTGCCATGAGAAAATGGCATGAGGGGGGTTTTCAGCCGTCGCAATGCCCGGTTGATCTGACTCACTTCAACCTGCCTGCATGGGATAACGGGCAGGCCCAAGCTGACTCATCTGCATCGGTTGGGCAGCCCGTGCGCACCGTTTCCGATCAACGCGCCAGATTGCAGGTTGTCATGGCGATGTTGAGTGGAGCCAGTAGTGTGGGAGAACTGCGCCGCGCGCTGGATGAAGCCCGATCCATTACCGATAACGGGTATGTTGAGCCAAACCTGCAAAAGGCCATCCTGGTTGCTGAGGAACGCCTGCGTTCGCTTTCCACCCCGCCATCCAGAACCCCTCCTTCCAATGCTGAAGCGGTGCCCGGACAGACTCCCATGCCAGCAACGGAGAGCGAGCAAATTGATCGGTGGTTGACCGACGCTGGAAATGCCGTTGACAGCGGGGACTACGAGCGGGCCATCCGGCTATGCCAGCAGGTGCTGGATCAGGACGAATATCACCCGAAAGCTTCAAGTATCCGCAAGACGGCACTGGCGCGCAAGGAAAAAGCGGAAAAGGAAGCCCGCATTCGGGAGTGTACCAGGGCTTTAAACGAAGCGGATGACGAACATCTTTTGGAAGCCATCCACAACGCAGAAACACTGGAAGTGGACGCTCCCCCTGAATTAATTAATGCACTCATGCGCGCCAGGGAACGCCTGAATGGTTTGGGTGGGCATGATCAGCCGGACAACCTGGGGGATTGGGATATGCCTGATGAAGATGAAGAAATGGCAGCTCCGGCTGTGGATTTTGTCATGCCGGATGCGATGAACACGGGTACAGATACGGTTGATGGTCTCCTTCAGCGTGCGCGAACCGCACTGGAAAACGGCCTCTTCGATGAAGCCATCGAATTCTGCCAGATCATCCTCAGTGAAACGCCCAACCATCCCGAGGCGGCCAGCCTGCGGCAGACGGCGGTGATCCGCAAGAACCTGGTGGGTGAGGAGCGCCGTCTCGAAAACCTGAGAAAAAAGCTGCGTGAAACGGATGATATGACCCTGGAATGGGCCATCCGCGAGGTGGAAGCCCTGGCTGCGGAAGGAAAAGCGCCGCATGATTTGACCGAGCTGCTTAAACGTGCCAGACCGCGCTTTAATCGCATCCGAACCGAGCGACGGATGCGTACGACAGCCGAAGCGATGGGGGCGTATGAGGAGATTCACCAGACCATCCTGCTGTTGACCGAGGACATGAACAAAGGGGTTTCGGAATGGCCGGATGACCGTTTGAGTGGAGCCAACCGGCCGGTGGTGGATCTATTGCAGGAGTTCCGTCTGCTGGCGACCGAGAAGGTGGGCGAGTATTTTGACCGCCTGATCGATCTGGCGGATCAGGACCGCGTAAAGCACCCCATACAGGCGCAGAATCGTTATTCGGAAGCCCAGACATTGGAAGGTCTGTCCGTACCGCAGCGCGATAATCTGGACCGACTGGCGCGGGAGAATGCCCAGGCTGTGCAGATGTGGACTGTGGCCGAGGAAAGCCTGCGTGAAGCCCGCCGGCCGGACCTGTCACCCGAGGCAGCCTACAGCCTGTTCATCACTGCCCGCAACAGTTACCCGCAGCATGAGGATCTGGAGCGCGTGGCGGGTCTGCTGACCGACCGTTACTGCCTGCAATTCAATACCGAGATGGACCGCAAACTGGCCCAGGCGACCGTGCTGTTTCGTGAAGGGAAATTCGACGAGATCCTGCGCTTGCTGGACAGCCCGCCCACTTTGCCCGAGCATTTGCCCTCCGCCAGCGGTTATGAAAAGCGCCTGAACAAATGGGATCTGTACAAAAAAGCAGCCCAGCACGGCCAGCGCATGGCGGCCGAGTTGCGCCAGGGCAAACCGGCGGCGGCAACCGCCATTTACAACGACCTGCCCCAGGCGATCATTGACCTGGGTCTGCTGGAGGACATGCACGGCCAGGCATTACTGGCGCAAAATGACACCGGTGGGCTGGTTGAGGCTGCCCGGCGGGACCTGGACGCCAAACGCTGGGATGAGGCTTACCAGAAATTGCACCGCATCAGCGAAAGCGGCGAGTACGGCCGCACCCAGGTGCGCCCGCTGCGCATCCGTGCCCAAATGGGCATGTGCCGCCAGGCGATTACCGAAAACCTGGCGCAGAGAAGGTATGACCGCGTACAGGATGCGCTGAACGAGTTATGGGCCATACCTGACCTGCCAGCGGCTGACCGGCAACGCCTGGATGAGGAGTTCGCTGACCTGCAGGCTGACCTGGACCGCCGCCGCCGCAATGACCCTGACGCCATGGCGCAGATCAACCGCGCCAAAGCCGTTCAGGAGGATCGCCTGAAGGGCGACAAACGCTTTGAAGAAGCCTATGAGATCCTGCGTCAGGCGGCGGAGATCGAATCCTGCCTGGTGGGTGACATCCGCGACAGGCAGGTGGAAGTGCTTGAGGTGATGTACGCATCATTGCACACCCGCCTGACGAAGGCTGCCAAAGCCAATGATCACACCACGGGTGTTGAGTTGATCCGGGTCATGGATCATTACAACCTGGTGCGAACCGAAGAGGATGCCGGGAACCGCAAGAAATTACTGCGCCTGTCTTATCTTCAGCAGGAGGAAGAACTCACCGGGCGCAGGCAGGCCGGGCAGGTGGTGCAACTGTGGATGAATGCGCTGGGGCAATACCCCAACGAGCTTGAGTTCCACAAAAAGCTGGAGGCTGCCCAGTTGCAATGGTTGATCCACAGGGTGGATGAGCAACTGGATGGAGGCAACTTTGCCGAGGGGATGCGCCTGCTGCGTGAAGAGAACACCTTTGGTGTGCAGAGTTCGCTGGGGTTGGACCGCTTTGATATTCATTCCCAGCCGGAGCTGGTGCAGCGCCTGCGGGCGGCCGAGATCCTGATCGAGGCTGAACGCCTGTATCAACGCGAAGAGTACGGCTCGATGGTCAAGTATCTGGAAGGGATGCTGGCCGCTGAAACCAAACCCTTGCCCGTGGTTGGACGCTATCTGCAACGCCAGCGTGAACAGGCCGTGCAGACTCTGATCCAGCGCGGTGATGCGTTGATGGAAAAGGGCGAAACCCCTGAGGCGGTGATCGAATATTCAGAGGCGTTGAGCGTCAACCCCGATGACAGCGGCGCGCGTGCCCGCATCCAGGCCAACCTGGGGTCTTTGCGGGTGGAGATCAACCGCCGCATCACCCGCGCAGGGCAGTTTGCGGTGGGGCAGAACAGCAGCGTCGAGACCCAGCTTGATGACGGCAACCGGTTGTTGCTTTCCTTGCGCAACCTGCTGGTGGTCTTGAAGGAAATGGGCAATGAGCGCGAAGATATGGATCGGCGCCTCAACAACGCCATTAACCAGGTCAACCTGATCATCAGCCAGTTGAATGAATTGAAAGACAAGCTGGACAGCCTGGGACCAGATGCCGAAGCATGGCGCGCCGCGCTGCGCAGCGGCAATTTCTTCAACGTGGTTGGCATCACCAATTCGCTGGCGCGCGACCTTTCGGTGCATCACCCGCAGGTGGTGGAACTGACCCAGCGCAAGCAAAAGTATGAACGTTTGCGCAC
>DAOUGC010000035.1:0-3295 GCA_034429695.1 Levilinea sp. | reverse complement strand
GTCTCTACAAGCCGTGGGTTGCAGATCAACGCATCGATGGTATTCACCCGTTTGGCGATCCATTCTTCCCGCTTGCGCGGATCGACATTACCGCCCAGGATAGAGACTCTCAGTCCATTGGCTTGCAATGGCATCTGCACCCGGTCTTGAATGTCGCGGGTGCCGGTCTGGCGGACATAGATCAACACCTTGCGTCCTTGCTGCTTCTCCAGTTTGCAGAAGTCAGCCAGCCAGTTTTCTTTTGGCAGCCACTTGTGACCATTTGGGTTGATAGCCGGCAGTTCCATCAACGGAACCTTGCGCACTGACTTGCCATCCTCACCATCCACCTCATCCACCACCACAACCTCATCACGAAAAGCTGAATTCGGTCGCGCCAGGCTCCATTGTAGCCAGGTAGACAGGTAACGACTGGATTGGATAGCCAGTTGTTTCAGGGTGCTATCCATACTGTGATATTGCTGCCCCTGGTCATCGAGCATGTCTAGGGCAACCACCTCCTCTTTGTAAGTTGGCAGAGCCAGGTTCAGGTCTTTCAAGCTCAGGAAAATGGTGGTGTCCAACAACCGGCTGACGATGGCCGGGCTGACACCCGGTTGTTCTTTCGCTTGATTGCGATACCGCCGATTGCCAGTGTATACGCCGTCTTCATCTGCATCATCATCCCGTCTCCTTCGGCGAGTAGTTTCGAGTACACCGTACAGCCTTGCCCAGCGCTTTTCGTCATGGAAGGCGAAGTCGCGTCGGACGCCGTGGTTCAAGCGGTGCAATAACCAGAAGATTGAAGTACTTTTTCCACCGAAGAACGTCCCCGTGAGGGTTAACGTCCACTTTGCGGCAGTAACCAACTGGTGAAAAGCCACGCCCCGGTCGGAACTCTTGGATTTAAACTGATGGGATTCGTCAGCGATTAACAGTTTGAATTTACCCTGAGCATGTTTTGCAATGTAATCCGCAATGCTGTGCCGGCGGGCGCCGGCAAACTCAAACAAAGGCGTTTTGCATGCGTGTGTACCCCACATCGGATCACCATTGGCGTCCAGTTTAATCCTCCCATCCGGGTCCAGCTCCCAACCTGGAACGTGATTACGGCAGAACTGGCGTTTTTCGGCCAGTTCGCTCAGATTGGTTACAGGGATGACAAAGCCATCCTTTTCGACCATCACCACCTTCCCACAGCCCGGGCAGGCGCAGGCATCTACGATCTTGCCAGTCAATGGATCCCTGGTTTTGCGCCAGATCACCGCCGGCTGCCAGCCTGTGCCAAACTTGGCTGATGTGTGCGCTACCACTGCCACCCATCTCGGTTTATCCCCTCCCGTTCTATTAGCTGTTTCTTTTGCCTGATGGAACTGTTCCAGAAAGTTGCCAACGTCATTTACGTCAAATGCTTCATCGCTATTTCGCCCGATCCGGCGCAGTTCACGTGCATGTGCACCGGGGATGACCTCCTCGATTTCCCGAATCCACTTGGAAACCAGGTGCGGCGGGCAGAGTACCAGAGCCGGGTAGGCATCCAGCAATTCAATCACTGCTGATCCAATGGAAGTTTTTCCCGAACCCATCTCTGCCTGGCAATTGGCTACTCCATTTTTACGGATCGAACGCGCCAATGCTGCAGCCGCATGTCGCTGGGCAGGCAACAATCCAGCCCGTTCCTGACCAGGTAGCGGTTTGCGTTGTGTCCCGATGGTATCAAGAATAGCGATCTCTTTGGGTGTCGGATCCAGGTTGTAGAGCGGTTTATAGGTTTCCAGAACATGAGCAGCGATCTTTTCGCCGTGGGCTTTCATGAATTCCGAAAGACCTTTCACATCCTGGATCACCTGGATACCGTCCTGACGGAGAACCGCGACCGTCGTAACAAATTTGTCTTTGTAGGTTTCGACTACAGTATCCGCATCTTTGGCATCAGGCTGTTCTGTCTTTTCAACTACTTTGATCACCCGCCCCTTAATGAGCATGGGCTTACCCGCTTCATCAGTCAACCGCACGGTGCCCATCATGCCAGAGGCCATGAGCATCGCAATATGCCCCTTCTTTAAGGGCATGACCGGTTGGGAGAGCTGCGTCAAGCTGCGCGTTGGGTGGATCAGATCCAGCCATTCGTCGGTCTTGTGAACACCTGCTTCACTTGTGGCTTCGACCACTTCTTCCGGTTCCCAATCCGTACGCTTGAACACAATCGGTTTACCATTTGCACCACGTGGGGGTGCCAACAGTAGTTCATAGATCGGTTCAACTGCGGTTTCGATGGGTTCCAGTTCTGTAGTTGCCAAGCTTTGCAGGGAAAGCACCTCCTTGTCGGTGGGCAGCTGGTATAGCTTACGTTTGTATGCCAGCACGACCACCTGCTTGAACTTATCATACAGTGTATCCGGAAAGCGATAGACTGTGATGGCCTCATAATGTCCGGCTAAAAGGCGAGCGACTTCAATCATGCCCAGGATTTTCTGAGGGATGATGTAGGTCAATAAGCCGCCGCGCATCAGTTTGGATGTTGTAGTCTTGAGAAAATCCCATTCCAGCCGTTTTTGACCATCGAAGCGGTCAAATTCGTACGGAGGGTTCAAATAGAGCCAGGAAACGCTTTCGTCGCTCAGGACACAGGACTGCCAGGGAGCCTGGTAAACCTTATCCATCACGTTTTGTGCCTTTTCAGCCCGATCCGGTGAGATTTCGACGCCCCAGGTTTCGCAGTTGAGCGATTTACCGAGAGCAGAAACAGCCTTGCCTTCCCCTGCACAGGGATCAAATAACCGCCCTTTTTCTACAGGCGGTTTCAGGTAAGTACGGATGATCTCGACAACCGGATCATCGGTGGGATAGTATCCCATTCTTTCAATTGCTGGTGGACGCATTGTTCACTCCTTGTGTAAGAAATAAATTCCCCGGAGTAGGCGCGTCCCACCCCTTGAGGGGATGAAATGCGCCCCCTCCGGGGTGATTTTGGTTATGTTTTACTTGTTCGCTCAGGCGGCGATCAGAGAGATATCCTCTTGTGCCAACAACTCGGTCAGCAGTTCTTGCCAGTCCGCTTTCAAGTCGATTCTGGCCCCCAGGATGCAATCACCGCTGGCGACCAGATCATGAACCAGCTTGCGATTACGAGCTTGTTTCCAAATGATAGTCGCCCACTCGTCCAGGATCGGCACCTCCAGGGATTCTTTGATCCGTTCGATGAAGAGCCGGATCATTTCTTTTCCTGGTTCAGGTGTCCCTCGAAAGACGAGCAGATAAGCATTGAGGTCATCTGGTTCCCATTTTCCGGGCAGCGCCAACCGAGACACAAAAC
>DAOUGC010000034.1:0-1605 GCA_034429695.1 Levilinea sp. | reverse complement strand
CTATTATCCGTGGGTGAACTCCACTCAACCGCCAGCAGATGGCAATGCCAACGGCCGCCTGGCTAATATGACCACCACCCACATCAGTGATGGGCAGCCGTTGCAAACCCTGAGCTTTGGATATTCGCTGGTGGGTAATATTGACCTGATCAACGACGCCATCATGGGCGGGCCGCAACAACAGCGCTTCACTTATGATTCGCTCGACCGTCTGACATCGGCTGAAACCAGTGGCGGCTACAACGGACTTGGCGATTACACCATTCAGGATTTCTCTTATGACACCTCAGGCCGCCTGGCGTTTAAGAATGGCCAGGAGTTGGGTTACAACGATCCATCCCACCCGCATGCCGTCACCGATGTAAACCAGCAGCCTTTATACAGCTATGACAATGACGGCAATATGATTTCGCGCATTTTTGAAGGCAGCAGCGTCACCCTGACCTACGACGCCGAAAACCGCCTGGTACAGATGGGCGATGTACGCTACATCTACGACGGCGATGGCAAAATGGTGCGCAAGCTGCAGGGCGACGACCAGACTGTGTTCATTGGCAACTACCTTGAGGTGGAACTCAACCAGGCGCCACCAGCCCAGCCCACCGCCCACCCCATCTACACCTCATCACCAACGGTGACCGCATCGCCGACTCAGACCGCCAGCCTGACACCCACCATCACCCGCACGCCCCCCCGTTCGCAGACCCCATCGCGCACATGGACGCCTTATCGCACCCCAACGCGCACCCGTACGGGGGCAATCCAGCCAACCAAAACCGCCACGCGTACCCGCACGGTCTCGCCCACATTTACGCCGTCCAACACCGCCCAGGTGAGCCCGACGCGCACCAAAACGCGCAACCCCAGCATCACGCCCACCTCCACAAAGTCCAAAACACCGACGATAACCAAAACGCCGGAGTATCGAAATCTGGCGAGGGGGAAAACGGCTTCACAGATTACCACTCTCAGTACCTACGTGGCTCCCCGCGCCGTTGATGGAAATACGAATGGCAATATTACTGCTGGTTCCACAACACATACAACCTCAAAAGCTGAGGCGTGGTGGCAGGTGGATCTGGGAGCGATACATTGGATTGATGAGATCAAGGTATGGAACCGGACGGATGGCTATCTGGACCGATTGGCAAATTATTATGTCCTCGTGTCTGAACAACCATTTCCTTCAGGTAACCTGACAACCATCCTGAATACTGCTGGTGTTCACAGCTACTACCATGATGGGATCAGCCCGCAAATGGTAATCTTTCCCATCAACGAAACCGGTCGTTATGTTCGCATTCAATTGACCGGTACGAACTGTCTTTCTCTTGCTGAAGTTGAAGTAATGGGCATGGCAGGCACTCCAACACCAACCCCCACAGAGACCTTTACACCCACCGTCAGTGAGACGCCAACACCCACGGCCACATCCGGCGCACCGGCCGGGCAGACCTGGAAGTACTACATCTACGCCGGCAGCGAACGCATCGCCCTGCGCGTAGAGGGCGGGGGCGTCTTCTACCTGCTGAGCGACCACCTGGGCAGCCTGACCGAGCTGGTGGACAGCACCGGTGGTGTGGTGCAGCGCCTGCGCTACATGGC
>DAOUGC010000033.1:0-7056 GCA_034429695.1 Levilinea sp. | reverse complement strand
GCAGCCGGGTAGAGATCCTCAAAAGCTGCCTCAAGCAAAAAGGTGAGCGATCTGCGGTAGATACGGGCGCCATCCGCCTCAGACATGGTGATCGGCCTGACGATTGATTCCATCGAAACCGGATAGGTCAGTTCGCGCAACTCCCCATTGATGACCGCCCCCACAATGGGCGCCAGATCGTCCTGTTTGAGCACGGCGAGGAAATCACCAATTGAAGTACCCCGCTGTCCTGAGAGAACGGTTCCATCAGGCAGGTGAATTTCCACGGTGGAAGATGGCTGTTGGATTATCTGGATGCTATCGGTCAAGTGTGAAACCTCATTATTTATGGATTTGATCGAAAATTATTTTATCATGATTGCCGCTGTGGTATAAAGTACCCCGTACATGCCCCTCTTTGGCCGGCGGTATAATGGAGAGCACATTGTAAAGAACACAGGAGTGAAGATGCATACAGACACGTGGCGGTTGATCATCACCCCCCCGGCTACCGGGGCGTACAACATGGCGCTGGACGAAGCTCTGCTGGAAGGAATGCCGGCTTCGAATTCAAAACCAGTTCTACGTCTGTATGCATGGGAGCCAGCCTGCCTTTCTATTGGCTATGCGCAGCCATTTGCGGACGTTGATCAAGACGCTCTTAAACACCACGGCTGGCACCTGGTCAGGCGAATCACCGGCGGTCGGGCCATCCTGCATACTGATGAGATCACTTACTCGGTGATCACCCCAATCACTGAGCCGCGCATGGCTGGGTCCATCCTCGAAAGCTACCGCAACATTTCCCGCGCCCTGCTTCAGGTACTGGCTGGTTTCAACTTGTCAGTCCAGGCAGACCGCGAATATGATCTGCCTTCCGGCTCAACCAAAAACGCCCCGGTTTGTTTTGAGGTTCCCTCCAGTTACGAAATTACGGTCAACGAGCGCAAGCTAATCGGCAGCGCCCAGGCGCGTAAAAAAGATGGCATTATCCAGCACGGAACCCTGCCCCTGTGTGGGGATCTCTACCGCATTACCCTGGCGCTTGCCTTTCCAAACGAAGAGGCGCGCGCCACAGCCGCTGAAAGGTTATTGTCACACGCCACCACCCTTGAACAGGTTACCCAGCGGAGGGTATCATGGCAGGAGGCCTCCCGGCAGTTCATCCGTGCCTTTGAGGAGACCCTCAATATCCAATTTGAAGAATCAGCCCTGTCTGACGCTGAACATGCGAGAACATTGGAGCTGGTGGCAGCCAAATACGCCCACCCGGATTGGACTTTGCGACTATAACTTCATCAATAATGAAAACAAAAACAGCGCCTTGCAGCGCTGTCTTTTGATTTCGCTTTGGCTCACTCAGCCGGTAATGGTTCCCACTCGAAGATCACTTCTGAATACCCCAGTGCATTGAACAGCCGAATGAGATACACTTCAGCATTATCCCGCGCCTGCGGCAGGATTCCATCTTCCATCGCGGTTCGCAGGATTTCGCTCTCAGCCACCTGACGTGCCTGTGTTTCCAGGTCCACCACCTCCTGCCTGAGCAGACCGGTCTCGCGATCATAAATATAGGACTGATCATTATTCAAGGTTGCCACAAATACTTCGGGGGCGGGCATGTGTACACGCAGCACGGTTCCCTGCAGCTCCAGATCGGCATCCTCCAATTTAGCCAGGTCAACCCCGGCGATCACCGTGCCATGGGCAACAAACAGCAATTTGTCTCCAAACAGGAAGGAGAAGGCATCCTGCCCCACCTCGGCTGTAATGACCTTTTCAACCGAGTATTGTATCGTCTCGAGCCGTGCCAGCGAGCGCACCTCATGGATGATGCTGACGGGGTCGGGGATGATGGTCGGCGTGGGGTTGAGCAACTCAGACACCTGGGTCTTTAACGCCTGATTGGCCTCCTCGATCGGCGCAAGCACCCGTTCGGTGTTGCGCTGCATGGATGAAATCAACACAATCGGAACCACGACCAGCGCGCCAATCAATGCGAGGACGAGTACCGCAATTACCACAGTTCGAACATTCACTTAAAATTTCTCCTTCAAAGCACAGCCGATAATCATGATATTCTTTATATTTTAACCCAAAATCCACCCAGGTTATTCGCAGCTAATGGAAATCATATAAATGTTATCAAGATACACCGGGCCAATCACCGAGCGCATTTCCATGCCGGTCTCATCAAAAACCAGATAACCCCCGGTCATGGATGGGGGCACGTAAACGCGCGCCGGCGAACGGGTGATCATTGCCCATCCACGGCCTACTTCTGCCTCGCTCCAATCATCGGCAATGCCACCAAAGATCTGCGCCGCTTCAAAACGACTGCCGGGGCATTTCTCGTCGCTCACCGTTTGTGGATTGACCAGCGTAATCCCCGGCGTGGGCACAGCCAGTATCTGCATGCCTTCGGGGATCAATGTCTGCAGCGGTGCAGGCAGCAGGTTTGTGTTGATCGCACTGTCATCAGTTGCCTCGGGTAAGAAGCCGGCATTCGGGTTCACCTCGCCGGGTTCCATCTCTGCCCCGGCTTGTGCACCAGGGTTGGAAAAATCAATGCGGGTGATTGCATAACAACCAAACGAAATGAGCAGGAACACCCCCACGATACCCAGGATGGTCCATACCGTGCGCATTTGTTTTTTCTTTTTTTCAGTTTCAATCTGTATCAATGGAGCGAGGGCTTCTTCGATCTGTACCTCGGTGAAGGCCGGTGAGCGCGACATGGATTTTCGAATCTGTTCAGAGGTATTGCCTAGCTGGAACAACTGACGCGCCTGTTCGGATGCATCCAGCACCTGCTCTTCATGGTTTTTCACCTGTTGATCCAATGGCACAACCGGCGTGACAGGTTCCGGGGTCAGGTAGGAGCGCACCGCAGCATTTAAATCAGGCTCATCAAACAGCTCGCTCTCACCATTCTCCACGGCCTCCCGGCCTGATCCCAAATTGACCGGAGGTTCAGCCACTGAGTCATCTGGCGCCAGACCCAACAGAGCCATATCATTCTCGGGCGCATCGACGATCCCATCCACGGAACCTTCATCGAAAGCCGGCTGTTCAACTCCGGCTGGATTGATAATGGATGATGGCTCTTCCGGTTCCCATAGATCCGCTGGATTGGGCTGCTGGTGCTGGGCATATATTTCGCTGGCAGCCTGCAGTTCAGCCATCTGAAACCATTTGCCGCACATGTTCTCTGGCAGTTTGCCGGAACAGTCGACGATCCGAACCTGCGATCCTCCATCTTCGACCTCAAACGAAAAACCGCACTCGCTGCAATGCAGGTAATCATCTGCGTCAGAAGAGTGAACGACCTGCATGACACCATTTTTACAGGCAGGACAGCGGGCTTTTCCAGACCAACTATCCGGAATTTGGAATTTGGCGACGGGCATGGAGTACTCCTGTTGAGTTGACACCAGGGGTTACTTTACTTCCCCTTTGCCTTGATTATAATCATTCTGTTTAATAATATAATAATTTTTACAGGATTGACGCACACTATGCGAAATTGTAAGCCCACAGCAAGCATGGACAGCATCAGCAGAGCTGCCGTTACATTAACGGTCATCCATATGATTCTGGGGCTGTTAACCGGTTGCGCGCTGCCTTCCAATGAACCCACCTCCACACCGGGCGTCACTGCCACAATCACCCCGACGCATACTCCCGAGGCAACCACCACACCCGCCCCGCTGGGTTCAGCCGAGAACCCGCTGATCATGGCCATCGTCGCCGAACCGGATAATCAGGCTGCCTTGGATGCCGCCATAACCACTGCCACCACCATCAGTGCTGCCACCGGTTACCAGGTACAGGCGCAATCCTTTCCCGATTATCCATCCGTGTTAACCGGTCTGGAAGAAAATCGCATTCATATCACCTGGTTGCCCCCGATCACCTATATCTACGCCGCTGAACACCGCCTGGTTGAAGTGATCCTACTGACCAATCATTTCGGGGTTTATCTGTACGGAACCCAGTACTTTGCCAACGTCTCATCTGGCATGACCATCTTTTTTGACCCCGAACGCGATACATCCACCGCACCGATGGAGGATGCCCTGGCTCAGTTTGCCGGAAAAAGACCGTGCTGGACCGAGCCATCGTCAGCTTCGGGCATGATCCTCCCGGCTGGCTTGATCCTGCAACAGGGCATTCAATTGCAGGACCCCGTGATGGTGCAAACCCATACAGCGGTACTGCGCTCACTGTGGGTGCGCGGATTGTGTGATTTTGGAGCCACATACGCCCATATTGGCGACCCACGCACTTCATCAACGCTTCAGGATTTGCCCGGGCTTAATGAACAGGTGGTGATTGTCTGGCGCAGTGAGCCGTTCATCCCCAACCTGAATGTATCGGTTGCCCCCGGACTTCCGGCTGAGATCAAAGCGGCCATTGCCACCACCCTGGTTGACCATGCAAAGACCCCCGAAGGTCAACTGGCTCTTTCGACGGCGAACCAGTATGACATTCTCGACCTGAAACCCTACGATGATTCGATATACGATCCTCTCCGTGAGGCGTTACGAGCCACAGGTAGTGTGCTTTACCCCATGATCGGAAAATAAAGCTGCTCCCACCATTGACGAATGATTGATCAAGTGGATGATGGTGGTACAATTTTTACTGTGTTAGCAAAATTCTTTCGCTTCTCAACCCGTTTTACCCTGATGGCGGTCCTGTTCATTGCCGGCGCGCTTTTGGTGTCTGCCCGGTTGACGGAAAACTTTTCCTCAACGCGCCTGTTCCGTCAGGATGCGGCTCCAGCCTCTCCGGTGGCGATAGTATTTGGGGCAGGTCTGACCCGCGATGGCTCACCCACCCCGGTTCTGCGTGACAGGGTGCAGACCGCTGTGGATCTGTATCTGAGCGGCAAGGTGGAAAAATTGCTCGTCAGCGGAGACAACCGTACCATCCATTACAATGAACCGGAAGCCATGTACGCCTATGCCGTGGAACACGGTGTCGATCCGGATGATGTCATTCGCGACTATGCCGGTTTAAGCACATACGATACCTGCTACCGCGCCAGACACATCTTTGGTGTGCGCGACGCCTTGATCGTCACCCAGCTCTATCATTTACCCAGGGCTGTATATACCTGCAATGCCCTTGGGTTGGATGCCGACGGTGTGATCGCCGATCAGCGCAAGTACACACGCAGATCACAGGTAATTTGGAACACCCGCGAGGCGCTTGCCACCCTGGCTGCCTGGTGGGATGTGTGGGTCAGCCGCCCTTTACCGATCCTCGGCAAACCGGAACCGATCTTTAAGAGCGAAGCGCCTGCACCTTTCAGCAGTCAGTGACCCGATTGACGAACTGGCATGTATATTGCAATTTATCCAAGGGAGGCTTTATGGACCGCGACCAGGCGATGCAAATCGTCACCCATTACATTATGAACCGCAACCTGATCGGTCACATGCTTTCAGTTGAAGCTGCCATGCGCTGGTATGCTGAGAAACTGGAACAGGACGTTGAGTTGTGGGGCGTCACCGGCTTGCTGCACGACTTCGACTGGGAGATCCACCCCACCCCGGAAGAACATCCAGCCCTGGGCGCGCCGATCCTGCGTTCACATGGTGTTCCTGAAGAAATCGTCCGGGCCATATTGAGCCACGGTTCTGAAGCTGCTGTGCCCAGGGTGTCATTGATGGAAAAGGCGCTTTTTGCCTGCGACGAGATCACCGGACTGATCACCGCGGTTGCGCTGGTACGTCCTTCCCGCTCGCTGATGGACCTCACATCCAGCAGCGTCAAAAAGAAATGGAAAGACAAAGCGTTTGCCGCAGGAACCAATCGCGAAGAAATGGCTGCCGCCGCAGAGGAATTCGGCGTAGAATTATGGCAACATGTTGATAATGTCATCCTCGCCATGCGTCGCATTGCTCCGGAACTGGGGCTGGCAGGCGGGGATACAATCACAGAAATTAGTGCATAATCACCTCAATCATTTAACCCGGTTTCCGGTGGGCTGTACCAAGGGAGGGTAGCAATGGCGCCAAAAGGTAAAGGTTTCATGATCTGGAAGGTTCCGTCCTGTGAGGGCGGAAACGCGGTTCAAATTGCCAGCGTTGCAAAATCGGCCGCATTGTCGTTTGTGCTCATCAAAATTGCTGATGGACCCTACACCTATAATGTTGACAAAACCACCAAGAAAGACCTGGTGGCGCCTGTGGTTGCAGAACTGCGCGCCAGGGGTATTCAGGCGTGGGGCTGGCACTATGTTTACGGCTATAACCCGGTGGGTGAAGCCCAGATGGCAGCCAGAAGGGTCAATGAACTGGGGTTGGACGGGTACGTAATTGATGCCGAAGGCGAATACAAACTGCCCGGGAGAGACGTTGCTGCGCGCACCTTTATGACCGAACTGCGCAAGGGCATCGGCAACAAGGAAGTTGCCCTGTGCTCTTACCGTTTTCCGACCTATCATCCTGAGTTTCCATGGAAGGCATTCATGGAAAAATGCAACCTGCACATGCCGCAGGTATACTGGCAGGGCGCGCACAATCCCGGAGATCAGTTGCGACGCTGCGTGCGTGAGTTTCAAGCCATGTCCCCCTCACTGCCCATCCTGCCCGTCGGACCGGTTTACCGCTACGGCGGCTGGGAACCCACCCAGAGCGACATGCTGGAATATCTGGAGACCTGCATCACTCTGAAATTGCCTGCAACCAGCTTTTTTGCCTGGGATTACAAAAATACGTTGCGCGTCCTTTGGGATACGATTGCCGTATATCCTTGGGCAACTCCGGGAACCCAGAAACAGATCCCGGAATTGCTGATCGATGCGCTGAACACCCGCGACCCGGCCAAAGTGATTCAACTTTACAAGTCAGACGCTGTGCACATCACCGCCACGGAGACCATCCAGGGTACGGCAGCGCTGCAGAATTGGTTCAATACCTTCTTGAAGACCACCCTGCCAAACGGCAGTTTCCGGCTGGTGGGCATGTCTGGCACAGGCAACACCCGCCATTTCACCTGGACGGCCACCTCAAGCAAAGGCAAGGTGACCAATGGGAATGACACGCTGGGTATTCTGGATGGCAA
>DAOUGC010000032.1:0-10147 GCA_034429695.1 Levilinea sp. | reverse complement strand
GAGAAGACATCCAGACCGGTATTCAGGTTGACGGAGAAATTGTTATATTTGCCGCCTTTGTTGGTAATGCTGACGTTGTTGGCGCGGAAAACCTCCGTCACATCGCCGATCTTGACCCCGATATTGTGATTGCTCATGGCCGTGATGTTATTCAGGGTCACATTGCCGTAGGAGTAAATTCGCACGCCGTAACCCTCACCAGCCGTATTACTCTGCGCCTCATTGAACGTGCCGTTGGTGATGGACACATTGTAGGCTTTACCAACCGTATAGGCGTTGTGGATCAACGCGTTGTTGACCGCGTTGTGGTTGGCGGTGACCGTATTGAAGGTGACCGCCCCGTCGGAGTCAATCGTGATGCCGCTGGCGGTATTATCGCTGGCTTCCACCTGGGTCATCGTGGTGGATCCGCTGATGTGGTCGCCCGAATCGATCTGGTGGATGTCAATGCCATTGCTGGTGCCCGAATTCCAGTTGGCTTTCACATAGTTAAGCACCACATTCCCCGTGGTGGTGATATCCAGACCGTCACCGGTATTGCCCATAAATTCAGACCAGACAGAGCTGGTGCCTTTGACCGTGACCGCACCCATAAGCGAAATTAATTTGGCGCCGGTGCTTCCATTGCCATTGGCACTCACATTGGTCAGGGTGATATTGGAAACAGTATTTGCGCTTATTCCCCCCGATGCGTTCTCCATCGCCCTGACATTGGTCATGGTGAGAATGGAGCCGGGAGTATACTGGTTGTTCACTGTTATGCCGCGTGAATTTTGTGATTCATTAACCTCAATATTGGTTAACGACACATTGTTTCTGGCAGAGATGGAAATATTTTGGGCGTAATTGCCATTTGCCACCACATTGGTCATGGTGATATTGCCTGCACGGGTATTTGAACAAACCCCACCAGACAAATTACAGGTATCCACACGGATACCGCCACCTCCACTGTTGTTACTGGCATGAATGGTGTTTAGTGAGACTGTGCCATTTGCACCAAGGTAAATTCCATCAACGCTGTTGTTATCCGCGGTCACATTTTCAAACACAGCGCCTGTGGCGTCATAACCGCTCGCCAGGAACCCGTAGCCATCCGCCGTGGCGGTATTACGGGTAAACGTGGCATTCTTCACAGTGATGGTCGAATTGGTGGTTACATGCGCCCCATTTCCGTTGTTGTAACTGAAAGATACATACTCCATCAACACAGCGCCGTGTGTCAGGATGCGCAAACCCTCTCCATTATTGGTTGTGGCGCCCGCCCCATTACGGTCAAATTCGCTGTTGCGAATGGTCACACCGGCAGTTCCGGCTGAATTATTGATGATCGCGCCTCTACTGTTGTTGTCGCTCACCACCAGCTTGTTGGCAGTCACCGCGCCTGACGACGTCACCGACAAACCCAGACCACTGGTGTTGTTGATGTCATTGTCAATCTTCACGTCCGTAAGGGTTAACGCACCGGTAACCCCCAGGAAGTTCACCAGTGCCCCGTTGTAATTGCCGGTGATCTCCATGCCGGTCAGGCTGAATGGCCCGGTGATGTTGCGGATATCGAGCCGAGAGTTATTGGCAAAAGCCAGGCGGGTGGGTGTGGCCACACCCGAATTGCTGGTTCCGGCCCCCACCAGACCCTGCAACTGATTGGCAGCCAGGTTGTCCCCATTGATCTCAATGCTCTCAGAAATTATCAGGGTGGCGCCGTCGATGTGGATCAGGCGATCATTGGGGAACAGGGTGGGATGGCTTTCCAAATAATCGATGGCCGCCTGCAGGGGGTTGATGGGACATGCCTGGTTTCCGGGCACATCCGGGCTGCAGTCGGTAGCAGTGAAGTTGTAGACGGTGCTGCCAACTGTGAAGTATGGGTCAACATCCAGCAGCGCTTCTTCAGCAGCCTGTGAAGCCAGCGGGATGGGTTCCCCGCTCCCGTCGGTCAACACCAGCCCGGCGTCCGCCACGGTTTGCACCACATCCTCCAGCACAGGTGTTTCGGGCGCTGCCTCATCTGATGAGGGTTCCCCCGGTGCTGGTTGCTCATCACCTGCCGGCTCTGGCTGAACCTCTGCCGGCGCCGCGGGTTCCTGCAGCGGGTCCGCTTCCTGCGCTTCCCCTTCGAGTGTGGGCGCCGGTTCTTCAGGTGCAGGTTGCTCTTCCGGTTGGGTTACGAGGACGGTTTCCCCGCCCGTGTCAGGGGTTTCCGGTGCGGTGGGGGTTTCACCCTCCGCCAGCGCCAGCGACCAGACAGACAAAAGTGCGATCAGCGCAAGAACCAACGCGATCGACAGACTTCGCATGGATCCACGAACGATCATGCCGCCCTCCATATATTTCTGTGTCTCAGTTTTGGCTGAATACCGATCTGGAAAATCAAGCAATGCAATCTGCGATGTTTTCATTCTATCCATCCTTACAAATTTGTCAACCACACCCGGTCCTGCCGCAATCAATGGTGGGCTTAAGGTGGAACTTTTCTGCAATCACAGCCCGGGCTGCTGCTTTTGGCACTGCAACCAGGTCACACCCATTGTCCTCAACAATACACCGCCAATGCACCTGCGCCACCAAACGACAGCACCCGTCCTTGCGGACGGGTGCTGCATTCTTTCCTGTCTGCCTCAAATATGACCGGACAGCCTAGTAAATATAGAAGTTGGAAGCCATGCCGGATGTGTTGTTGGCAAAGTAATTCACATTGGTGATGACCGATCCGTCTGTATTTTTCGTATTGGCACTGATTCCATACAGGCGATTGCCAGTCACTGTGCCGTTGGTCAGGGTCAACACACCCATCGACAGCAATCCATCCAATCCATTATCCTGATTGCTGAACGATTTGAAGTTGCTGACCGTGACATTGCCAGCCAGGGCGTTCAAGCTGAGTCCATTCCCATTGCTGCCGTGGCCATTGTGACTGGTGACCACGGTATTGATGGTGATATTGCCAAGCGTTGCCTGTACACCAATTCCACTTCCGTCAGTGTTGTCGTTGGCGGTTACGCCGGTAACGCTGACCGAACCGGTGGTGGATAACAGGCCAAGCCCGCTAAAATGGTTGCCGCTGGCGGTGTTGGCGCCCTTACTGTTGAGCACCTTCACATCCTTGGTGGCTTCCACACGCGCTCCATAACCGTTGATCGAGCGCAGAACGGTGATGCCGTTGAGGGTCACGATGCCGGCACTGTTGACAAACAAATTGTTATTGTTGTTGTCGGTACCGGTGTAGCGCTGTACAACCACATCCTTCGTACCGGTGTTGTTGGTCAGTAATGCACCGTAGGCAAAATTACCGTTGGCGGTCACCAGGTCCAGTGTGATCACGCCCCGCGTGCCGACATCCAGGCCGCTTTCGCCGGAACCATTGCCATTTCCGGAGAAAATGCTGTTTGACACCGTCACATTGGGGTTCAGGGTGACATTGCCTGTATTGCGCACATAAGCGCCGGTTGAATCAGGATTGTTCAAAACATCGGTTCCGGAGATGGAGACAGTTCCACGCGAGAGGATGAACAGGCCGTATGTGGTATGGTTGCCGTTGAAGGAGTTGCGCCCCATGCTGCTGGAGAGCGTCACAGGGCTGGCGTTGGATCCAGCATCATTGGTGATATTTGCTCCGGCGCCAGCCATATTACCATTGGCGACGACATTGTTGAACACCACAGCGCCCTTTGATGTGATCTGCAAACCGTAACCGGCAGTGTTGTTATTGAACTGGCTGCGTTGAATGGTCACGCCGTACAGATCCACGACCGGCGCACCGGTATTATTGGCGTTCAACCCGCCGCCGTTGCCGCTGACGCTCACCCGGTCAAGGAAGATCGAGCCGCTGCTGGTCAGCATGGCACCCACCGAGCCGGCTGCGCCATTGTCGAACTTGCTGTTGATCAGTTTGATGCTCCTGTGACCGTCGACTCCCGACAGGTTAATGATGGTCAGAAGGACACCCCCGGCACCATTTGAATTACTGGCTGAGACATTGGTCAATACCACCTCACCATAACTTTGAATGTAGATGCCCGATGAAGTGTTGCCATCCATATTGTAGGTGGTGTGGTTGGAGTTGGTGATCGTAACTTTGGAGTAATATTCATCGTCAGGTTGATTGTTCAAATACAACCCGTGATTGGCATTGCCGGTTGCACCAATGTTCGTGAAGGCAATCACGCCCTGCACGATGGCATCCAAACCGTAGTTACCATTGTCATCAAAGCGGCTGTTCTTAACGGTCAGGGTCTGGTTGATCTCACTGGCAGCATTATTTACGTATGCCCCGCGGGTGGTGTTACCCTGCGCGCGCACATCCACCAGCGTGACAGCACCCTTGATGAGGAGATTCATGCCGAGATTGTTGGCGTTAAAGACCCCGGTGGTGATACTTAACGGTTTGTGGATGTCCCCCCCCGGTACACAATTGACCAGCAAACCGGTTCCCTCATTATCACGCGCCGATACGCGAGACATTGTCACCCCACCCCGGGTGGTAATGGTTATGCCATGGTCATTCGTGTCGCCGCTGTTGCCGTTTCCGCTGAAGTATGCCCAGTTGCTGCCAGTGGCCTTGATGGTCACACTGCCCAGCCCGGATCCCGGCATGGTGCTGATGGTCACGCCGTAACCCTCAGAACTGTTGGTGGCAGACACATTGGTGAGCACCACCGACCCTGTGCTGGTGATATTCAGGTTATAGGTCTCATTGTTATCAAACGTGGTGTTGCTGAACGTGATGTTGTATTGCTTCGTGACATCGCCGGTATTGGAGAGATTGGCGCCGTACTCGCCGTCCACAACATTGCTGGTATGGTCGCTTACGGTACTGTTATTGAAGACAATCGGACCCTTGGTAATAGCATACACACCATGGTGATTGCCGATCAATGCCAGATTATTCAGGGTCAGACCAGCGCCCACTTTGTTAATCAGGGTAATATCCAGACCACCATCCTGGTTGTAGTTTATATCAGCATTGCTGATGCTGACCGCCGCATAACTGTACGGGATGCTGATGCCGAACCCGGTGGATGATGCGGAGAAGCTGTTGCGATAACTGCCGCTGGTCTTGATGGTGACGCCGCCTGTGGACCAGGTTTCATTCTGGATCCCAAACAGCGCATTGCCTTCATCATTGCTATTGGCAGTCACATTGGTCAACGTGATTTGCCCATTGCTGCTCAACCACATCCCGCGGGAATCATTGCTCGATGCATTCACTGTGGTGAGCGTGATGGGTTTGACCTGGCTTCCTTCGGGTACGCGGTTGTCGATGCGAACTCCGTCGGAACCATTGTTATCAGCCACGATACTGGTGATGGATGCGCTTCCCAGTATTTCCACATACAGCCCTTCAAGACCATTGCTGTTGGTACTCAGATTTTTACCGGTGAAATTGCCGCTGCCCACCACCACCATGCCGCTCAGTCCATTACTGCTGGCATTGACATAACTCAGGTTGATATGGGTGGCAAAGACATACAGACCATCATCCAGATTGGCTGAAAAATAGTTGTACCTGCCGCCGCTGTTGGTCACCGTCACAGTTTTGGCGCGGATATCATCGCCGGTGACGGCCGGGTCAGGGTTACCCATGTCACCGATTTTCACACCATGGTTCTGGTTGGTCAGAGCAGTCACATTATTCAGGGTCACATTGCCAACACTGAGGATATGCAAGCCATAACCAGCCGTTCCTGCAACACTTTGCGCCTCATTAAATGTGCCGTTGGTAATGCTGACATTGTAAGCCTTGAGCAGATCGGTCCAGGCATTCTGGATGGATACATTGTTGTAACCATTGTGAATGGCTGTGATTGTGTTCAGGGTGACCGGTCCATCAGACTGGTGGGAAATACCATTGCCAGCATTGTTACTGGCTTCCACCTGGGTCAGGCTGGTCGAACCGCTTACATGGTCTGTGTCTCGCTGATTAATCTGAATACCCACACCATCGCCTGTAACCTGATTTACACGCACATAATTCAGTATCACACTGCCCGGTGTGTCAATAAACAACCCGGTTCCCCCACTATGGGAGAAATCGGACCAGGTTGAGCTGGTGCCTTTAATCGTAACCGTCCCCGTTTTCGATTCAAACCAGCCACCGGCGTCATGGTTATCAGTGGCAATGACGTTATTCACAGTGATATGCGAGGTTGCATAGAAAGACACACCTTTGCCATCATTCGTCATCGATCGGATGTTGGTGGCCGTGATGGTGCCCCCCGGGGTGTACCAGTTGTAGGCAATCAGGCCATATCCATTGGATGAATACATCGTCTCGATGTTGGTCAAAGTGATATTGTTTCGGGCAACCATCACCAGATTTGAGTTGTAGTTCTCGCTGGCAACCAGGTTGGTGACGGTAATATTACCCGCGCGGGTGGTCTGGCAGCTACCACCGGATTGGTTGCAATTATTCAAATAAATGCCATAAGAACCGGCACTACCGCTGGCATGGATGTTGGTCAGTGTGATCGCGCCGTTGGCATATAAATTCAACCCGCGATCAGCATTTCCATCGGCTGTAACATTTTCCATAACAATGGATGTAAGCGTGTATGGTGGAGTCGTGACAATTCCATCAGCATCGGTGGCAATATTATTGCTGAAAACTGCATTCTTAACCACCAGGCTGGATTGTCCAGATATGCTTGCGCCAAATCCATTGTTGGAACTGCTCGATACATACTCCAGAAGGACCGGACCTTTCGTCGAAATCTCCAATCCGTTCCCATTATTTACTGTCGCACCAGCACCGTTGCGGTTGAACTCACTGTTGCGAATGGTGACGCCAGACGAGCCGGCATTATTCTCAAAGTAAGCGCCCTTGCTGTCATTGTCACTCACCACCAGTTTGTTGGCAGTGATTGATCCCCCAACCCCGGTAACATACAAACCATAACTGGAACTGTTGTTGACATTATTCTCGATACTGACATCCGTCAGGGTCAGGTTTCCATTTACCCCATTGATATTTACCAGCCCTGTTCCGCCATAGATACCGGTGATGTCCATACCCTGCAGGGTGAAGGCATTGGGTATCCCGAGGATGTTCATGTAAAAACCTGAAGCAAAGTTCAACACCGTGGGAACAGCCACGCCTGAACTGGAAGAACCGGCCCCCACCAGACCCTGCAACTGATTGGCAGCCAGGTTCGAACCGGTGATGGTCACGTTACCCGGGATGCTGAGCGTTGCTCCCTCAATGTGAATCATGCGGTCATTGGGGATGAGCGTATCATGGCTTTCCAGGTAGTTGATGGCCGCCTGCAACGGATTACCGCACGCCTGATTACCGGCAACATCCGGGTTGCAATCAGCCGCGGTGAAATTGTAGGTGGTGCTGCCCACCGTGAAAAACGGGTCCACATCCACCAAAAGCTCCTCGGCTTCCTGTGAGACCAGGGGAACGCTCTCGCCTTCGGGGTTGGTCAGCGTCAGACCGTTTTCTGCCACCGTCTCCACCACTTCCTGCAAGGCAGTGGGTTCCTCCGACGCTGGTTCGTCAACCCCTGCCGGCTCTGGCTGAACCTCTGCCGGGGCTGCGGGTTCCTGCAGCGGGTCCGCTTCCTGCGCTTCCCCTTCGGGTGTGGGCGCCGGTTCTTCAGGTGCAGGTTGCTCTTCCGGTTGCGTTTCGAGGACGGTTTCTCCGCCCGTGTCAGGGGTTTCCGGTGCGGTGGGGGTTTCACCCTCCGCCAGCGCCAGCGACCAGACAGACAAAAGTGCGATCAGCGCAAGAAACAACGCGATCGACAGACTTCGCATGGATCCACGAACGATCATGCCGCCCTCCCTTGGATGTATTCATTTGAAATATGATGAGCAGGCCTGAAACAAAATTTGCGCGCTCTGATTGGATGGTTTCATTCTAACGAACCTTACATTATTGTCAACAACGTTTGATCTTGCAGCGCTGTAAGGTGCTCGTAAGGTTTGAGATGCACATGTTTCCCTGGTGTTACCCCCACAGCACGCCCTGCGCCGCAGCAAGACCCACAGGGAGAGTACCGGCGGACCGGGTAGCGTGCTTTTCCTTCTCCCTCCCAGGGAGAAGGTGGCGGGCACAGCCTTTTCGTGCTCGCCGGATGAGGGTAAATGATCCATCTGCAGGCACCTCCCCCACCGCCCAGACGCAAAGACCGCCAGCATGAGGTTTGAACACAAATCCGTGAAATCCGTTCCCGAATCCGTTGTCAGAGCACCCCCTCCGCCCCCGAACGCCGTTTAGCGCCGTTTGCAGCATATATTTCAACACCGGCGTTCGGGGTCACCTCCCCCATCGAAAAGGACATCGATGGAGGAGGAGAAGCAGGATACTGTAGGGGACGGCGGGAGGAACTGCGTGAATCGGCCCGCAGCAAGACCCGCAGGGAGAGTACGGGCGGACCGGGTCCTCCCGAAAAGCGCGATTTTCCTTCTCCCTCCCAGGGAGAAGGTGGCGAGCACAGCCTTTCCGTGCTCGCCGGATGAGGGTAAATGATCCATCTGCAGGCACATCCCACACCACCCAGGCGCAAAGACCGCCAGCAAGAGTCTTGAATCCAATCCATTGTCAGAGCACCCCCTCCGGTGTAAGCGCAGCGGCAGCACCTCCCCCATCGAAAAAGACATCGCTGTAGGAGGAGAAAGGCGTTTTCTCCCTCTCCACATGGCAAAGTGAACGCAGCGAACGCAGCCATGTGGGGAGGGTGGCGAATTGCCTGTAGTTCGGCAATTCGCCGGGAGGGGTGTATTGCATCGCCCAGGCGCAAAGACCGCCAGCAAGAGTCTAGGAGTCCAAATCCGTTGTCAAAGCACCCCCTCCGGTGTAAGCGCCGCGCCAGCACCTCCCCCATCGAAAAGGACATCGATGGAGTTCCATCCGCAAAGAACGCGAATGGAGGAGGAGAAAGACGTGGATCGCCATCCGTTCATTCGTTCCCCATTCGTTGACGGTTGTCGGCCGTGGCCTTCACCGGCCACCGCTACAAAAACAACCGCGGCTGGGATATGTAAATCGTCGCACCACGCTCGCCCGGTTTTAATGCGGGGTTCAAAGCCCAGGCGCGTTCGCGCGCTTCGATGGCTGCGTCCTGTTCGCCGGCGGCCTGCAGCGCCATGTGTAACTCAAACCAGGCTTCTGCGTCGTTCGGGTTGTATTCCACTGCTTTGCGAAAGTAAGGCACCGCAGCAACCTGTCGATTTTGCTCAGCCACCAGATGGCCGATCATGTAATACGCATTGGCATGCCGTCCATCGCAGGACAACACGTGATTGAAACAATCCATCGCTTGTTGGCGGTCATCAAGCAGTGCGTACAGGCAGCCCTTGTTAAACCACGCTTCAACAAAGTTGGGGCGGGCATCGGTGGCTTTGTCCAGGTCAGCGATCATTGCCCTGAATCCCTTGCGTTCGCCCTGCCTGAAACGGTCATAAGCGGAAGGGTCATGGCCACCGGTGCGCATGCTTTCGATCTGTTGAATATTAAATCGCTCCCGCTGCTCGATTAATTGTACATTGCGCTTGCGCGCTGATTCAAACCATTCTTCCGGGCTTTTATTGCCGCCAAACAAACGGTTCAACATGAATTCCTCCTGGTGAAAGTACCGGAGTCGTGCGACAGCGCCGCACGATTACGTTTCAATTGTCAGGTCTAAGGGGAAAAAGGATTAACGTTGACTATGATTGTAGCACGCAACCACATTCGGTGATCATCAGGAGGGTCTGTTTTTGATCGCCACGGCGATAACGACATATAATCGGGTACGTGGCGGGGGATTACCCCCACGCTCCAACATCAAAAATCAAGGATTGCACCATGCTCTACATCTTCGGCGGGCTCCCGGGAACGGGCAAAACAACACTGGCGCGTCAGCTTGCACAACATCAAAAAGCTGTACACCTGCGGGTGGATACCATCGAGCAGGCCATCCGCGAAGGAGGCGGCCGCGTGCAGGGACCGGAGGGCTACATCATTGCCTACCATATCGCCGTGGATAACCTGAAACTGGGCATGTCGGTGGTTGCCGACACAGTGAATCCGGTCGAGATCACCCGCGCAGCATGGCGCGAGGCGGCCATCGGCATCGGCGCGCCGTTTGTCGAGATCGAGGTCATCTGCTCCGACCCGGCAGTACACCGTGCCAGGGTGGAGACTCGTCAGGCGGACATT
>DAOUGC010000031.1:0-23319 GCA_034429695.1 Levilinea sp. | reverse complement strand
CTCACTTTGCTCATTGCCATCGCCCTGTTGCCGGCGATTGTTATGATCGTCTGGCGGGCGGTTGCCCAGCACCGCCTGGTTGGCGAACATGCTGAGGATACCTATATCCAGCTAATCCGGGAGATTGCAGGACAGCAGTCCTCGTTGATAAATGAGGGGCGTTCTCAACTGATCACGCTGTCATATTTTCCTGAGATTCAGGAAGGGGAGTCTTCACTTTGCAGCCCCATTCTGAGGAATTTCCTGGCGGATTTTCCTGAATACAACAATATCGTTGTCATGAGTGTGGATGGCAAGGTTGTTTGCTCGGCGTTGGATGACGATGATGTATCATCCATTGCCAGCCAGGAATGGTTTCAAAAAGCCATCACCACAAAAAAATTCGCCATCAGTGATGTAATGATCAGCCGTGTCAATGGAAGACGGGTGGTGGGGCTGGCGCTGCCGATAGTGGGGGAACACAATGAGGTAAAAAGAGTGATCGGCGCATCCGTGCGGATGGAATGGCTGACGGCGCGTTTGGATAATATCAGCCTTCCAGAAGAAGCAACCATTCTGGTGGTTGATCACAATGGAAACATCCTGGCAGGCAGTTCTGAAGATCAAATGTTCGTGGGTCAGATCATGACCGGACAGCCTGTTTTTGAAACCGCCCTGCAGCAAAAAGAAGGCTCAATTTCGGGGCGTGGACCAGACGGAGAGAATTTTTTCTACGCTTTTTCGCGAATTTCCCGTGATGGTGAAGACCCGCTGATCATGTTGGTGGGTGTACCCAACTCGGTTCTATACCACTCGGTCAACCGGTTGATCCTCATTGAGCTAGGTGGGCTTTTGCTGGTCATTTTGCTCGCCATGGCAGCCGCCTGGTTTGGCGGTGAACGGATTTTCCTGACACGCATTAAGCACCTGATCAATACCACCCAACGATTCGCCGCAGGGGAATTTTCGGTACGTACTGAACTCCCCCATGACACCAGTGAGCTGAGCCGCCTTGCATATGCGTTTGATCAGATGGCAGATCGGTTGGCCAACCGGACGGGTGAATTGCAGCAAGTGGTGGCAGCGCTTGAGGTTAGTGAAGCCCGCTTCCGTATCCTGGCAGAAACAACCCGCTCCGCCATTTTTATCTTCAAGGAAAATCGGTTCATTTACGTCAACCGGGCCTGCAAGGAATTAACCCGATATACGATTGAAGAATTTTTATCGGTTCACCTGAGCGATCTGATTCACCCGGACGATCTGGAAGATTTTGTCAGGTACAGTGGAACCTCGCAACAGAACGCCGATTGGCAGGGTAAAGAAGTGCGCGTCAGGCGCAAGGATGGAGATTGGTTGTGGGTGGAATTCAGCGGCGCAACCATTGACTATGGTGGAGAGACTGCGACCATAGGCACAGCATTTGACATCACGGATCGGCACAGGGCAGAAGAATTATTACGTGAGAGTGAAGCCAGTTTCCGCCTGTTATTTGCCAATCATCCCTATGCGATGTGGGTATATGATCTGGAGACATTGCGCTTTCTGGAGGTGAATGATTGCGCCGTTGAACAGTATGGATATACCCGTGATGAGTTCTTGCGAATGACTCTGCTGGATATCCGTCCTGAAGAAGATCTCCCCCAATTTCTTGAATGGCTGTCAGAAGTTCGCCCTGCCTTGAGACAGAGCACTCACTGGAGGCATAAGACCAAACAAGGCAGGGTCTTTCCTGTATCCCTTCGATCTCACACACTTGAGTTTGCCGGCCGGGAAGCCTCCCTGGTGGTCGTTCAGGATATCAGTGAACAACGGATGGTGGAGCAGTCCATCAATCGCAAAATGGAAGAATTAACAGCTCTGCACGCCATTTCGCTGGCTGGCACTGCCGCCACCAGTCTTGATGAATTATTTGAGGCTGTAACCCAGATCATCGGTGAGAAATTCTATCCGACCAATTTTGGTGTGTTGATTTTTTACGAAGACGAGGGCGCTTTCCGGTTCCATCCCAGTTATCGGATTCGTGTTGAAGCCCGTCATCTGGTGTTACCACTGGGCACAGGGGTCATTGGAACCGTCGGACAGACCGGCAAACCCATTCTGGTGCCGGATGTTACCAAATGTCCGTTTTATCTGGCGGGTGAGCCGGAAGCCAGGTCGGAGCTGTGTGTGCCGATCTGGACCGGGAACCGATTGTTTGGAGTGATCAATACCGAAAGTGATGACCTGAATGGGTATACCGATAGTGACCTGCATTTGCTCTCGGCTGTGGCAGGTGAGTTATCCATCGGGATTGAGAAGCTCCGCCTGTTTGAAGCTGAAAGGCGGCGGCGGTACGAAGCCGAAACCCTGCGCGAAGCCAGTGCAGCACTGATCTCAACCCTCGATTTCGACCAGGTAATGGAAGATATTCTGTTCCATCTGGGACGGGTGGTTCCTTACATCAGCACATCGATCATGTTGCTTGAGGATGGTCGTTTGCACATCACCGCCCAGCGTGGTTTTCGGCACTCCGGTCAGGAAAAGTTGTTCTTCTTCTGCAATGATTTCCCACACATCAATCAGGTAATCACACAATGTGAACCGGTAATCATTGCCGATACCCACCTGGACCCGCGCTGGACGGTTACAAAAGGTAGTGAATATATCCATTGCTGGATGGGTATTCCTTTAAAAATTAAAGATCGGGTGATCGGCCTGTTGAATCTGGACTACGATCAGCCCAATTTCTATGATCAAGACCAGGTACAACTGGCGGTTGGGTTTTCTTATCAAGCGGCGGCAGCCATTGAAAATGCCAGATTGTTCCAGGCAGAGCAGCAACGCAGCCAGGAACTGGAAACATTCGCGCGGGTTTCCTCAGCCACCCGGTCAGCCACCAAACGGGAGGAAATGATCCCTGTGGTGCTGGCTCAATTGATGGATGCGCTGAAAGCCGGGGGAGCGGTGATTGCTTTCATGGATGCCGATGAAAGCGAAGTCAAGGTTGACCGTGGTGATGGTGTGTGGGCAGATTTGAGTGGTGGATCGTTGCCATGGGCAAATCCATTAATCCAGTCTGTCTTCCGGAACAACCAGACCGTGCGGGTTGATAATTTGACGGTATTGCCGGATGGTTCTGCTTATGAGCTGTTTACAGAATCACGTTCCTTCCTGGCGGTTCCTTTAATCGCCCAGGAAAGAACCTTTGGCATGTTGTGCGTAGGGAGATCCCAGGCATTCAATCCGGAAGATGAGCAGTTAATGGGAGCCATTGCTGATACCGTGGCCAACGCATTATATCGCGCCAATCTCTACGATCAAACTGAAAAGCGTTTGCATCGTCTTTCGGTGTTACATTCCGTCGAAACAGCCATTGCCGCCAGCATTGACATCAAGTTGACCCTCAGCGTGCTCCTGGATGAAACCCTTAAAGGGCTTGACCTGGATGCAGCCGATATCCTGATCTACAATCGTCCGACCCGCACCCTCGAATGGGTGGGCTCACGCGGATTTGAAAGTCCATCCTTGATGCATTACAACCTGGTGATGACTTACCTGTCAACGCTTGATCCCAACCACCCAGTGCTGGAAGCCGTGCGTGAAAATCGGCCGGTGTTGGTGGATGATTTATCGCGACTTGATCCGCGCCGTTCGTTGTATTTGCATGATCTGGGGATCCGCAATGCTGTGATCGTGCCGTTTATTGTCAAGCGGCAGCTAAAAGGCATTTTGCAAATTTACAGCCGCACACCCATACGGTTTGACTCGGAGTTCTCTGATTTTCTCGAAGCTCTGGCGGGCCAGGCCGCGGTGGCGATTGATAACGCACAGTTGTTTAGCGACCTGGAACACTCAAACCTTACCCTGTCACTGGCTTATGATGCCACCATTGAGGGATGGTCGCGTGCGCTTGATCTGCGCGACCGGGAGACCGAGGGCCATACGCAACGGGTGACCGATCTGACGTTGCAACTGGGCCGGGCGATGAAGTTTAACGAAGAAGAATTGATCCACATTCGCAGGGGGGCATTGTTGCACGATATTGGCAAGATGGGCATACCTGATCATATATTGATGAAGCCAGGTCCATTGACCCCCGATGAATGGGAAATCATGCGACAACATCCTTCGCTGGCATATCAAATGCTCTCGCCGATCAGTTTCTTGCGTCCGGCATTGGACATTCCCTACTGTCATCACGAACGCTGGGATGGGAATGGTTATCCCCGCGGGTTAAAGGGTGAGGAAATTCCACCTGCCGCCAGGATCTTCTCGGTGGTGGATGTGTGGGATGCCCTGCTTTCTGATCGTCCATACCGGAGGGCATGGACAAAAGATCAGGTGCGTTCTTACCTGATTGAGCAATCGGGAAAGCAGTTTGACCCACAGATTGTGGAGATATTTCTGAACTCCCGACTGTAACGTTATCCATGGGGGTTCAGGGAGCCAGTTGTTTCAACTCCACAATCACCTGCCGGATGGCAACCACCAGGATCAATCCGGCGAGAAATACCCACCAAAATGTCATTCGGATTTGAATCAACCCGGTGAGCACGCACATTATAACTGCAGCGCCCATGCAGGCTGCCAGGAAGCGAACATGCCTGTGGATAAGCACGTTGGTGATCTCATCGTTGCTTCCCGATATTCGTTTCCCAAATGCCCCCAGATCCCATGCAGCAAGGGATGATATCACCGCGAGGGATGCTGGAAAGGGGGGCAGGTTCAGGGTGATCAAAATACCACCAAAAACAATCACGCCCAGCAGGGCAATGTCATCAACGACGGACACCCGCCGCCAGATCAGCAGCGAGCAGATGAGGGCGAAACAGCCAAGGGCGAGGATGATCATGGGGTAAGGTATGGAAATGCCCATGCCCAGCAGGATGGCAAATGGCAAAAAGCGGGTAAGGGTATGAACGATCTTGATGGTTTTCATCGCCTTGCCTGCCGGGTGTACATGATCAGAGTGGGGACAAATCTCTGGTATACGTCTTCCAATCGGTCTTCCACGTTCCAATCCATCACCGGAATACCAGCGCGCATCAAACGGTGCAACGTCAATTTGCGCTCAACTCCGGCGAGACGGGCGGATGTCGCCAGGTGAGGTCCGGAAGCGAGGCATTTTTCTTCGTACGGAATGGGATTGGGGCTGACCACAATGACATCATAACCATTGATCTTCATGCTGACAAAAATCCCGGGGTCTATATCAATCAATGGGGTTATGACGATCAACTGTGAATGTGGAGAGAACAGCCTGGCGGGGATGGAAGCCAGGTGGTTGAGGCTGTAACTCTGACCGGTCTCGGCTCTGGCGAGGGCACGCAATATACGGTTGAGTTGCCTGCGTCCATAACCTGGTATCACCCGTTGCAAGCCGTAGCCGAACACAAGCAACCCCACGCGGTTGCCAGCGTTGAGGAGCGTGGCAGCCAGCGATGCGGCAGCCTGAGTTGAAAACTCAAAAAGGGAATCATTTTCGCCCGGCAGGTTGCTGTTATGGCGTGCGTCGATCATGATGCCGACATCGGCAATACGTTCCACCTCATGTTGATTAATATATATTTCGTTGTCCCTGCGTGCGGTCAACCGCCAGTTGATGCGCTGAAATGGATCGCCAGGGGTGAACTCGCGAACATCGAAAAAATCAATACCGGTTCCACCCATGCGGGATGGTATGGGACCGGCAAATCCGCGTGTTTGTGGTGGACGGATGGGCATTGGCCCCAGCCGGGCTACTTCGGGCATGATGGTCAAGGTGGTATTGGCACGGATTTGGAATTTGGTTTCAAACAATCCGGATGGCCCATTGATGATCAGAACCGGATCGGGAAGCACATACTTGCCGCGCAGTGCAGACAGGGTGAAATTGAACCTGTGTTGACTGCCAGCCGGAAGGGGAAAATAATCACCCTGATCCTCTTCGACAATTTTCATCCTTTCGGCGATTTCGGTTTCCAGGCGAACTTCTTCCAGCGCTGCCCCATGATTGGTCACCTGATGGGAGACAATGACCTGCTCATCCTGATGAAGCACGTTCTTTGAAAGGGTGCGATCCACCTGCACCTTGATGTCTTCCGGGGTGGTGATAATGCCTGCTGCCAGATAGATCAGCAACGGTAGCGCCAGTAACAGGTATGCGCCAATGCGGGTGAATAAAGCCAGGATCACCAGTGAAACAGAGAGGACAATCAGGTACCAGGCGCGAGAAGTCATACGGATCAGGGCAGGCTGGGGACGGCGACGGAATGGACAATTTCGTCAATGATGCCATCGGCTGCGTTTTTTAAAGACCACATATCCGGTTCGAGGATCAAACGATGCCCCAGGGCCGGTCCGGCAAACAGTTTGATGTCATCGGGGATGACATAGGCACGTCCCTGCATGGCGGCTCTGGCGCGCGATAGTTTGAGCAAAGCCAGACCCCCGCGTGGACTGGCGCCAATATGGACCAGACGGTGCGAGCGGGTACGGGAGACAATGGTAACGATGTATTTTTCGAGGTCTTCGTCAATGTGAACTGTCTCAATCATACGGCGCATTTCGAGTAATTCTTCTGCGCTTGACAGGGTTTGCAGGTTGATTGCGTCCTGTTGGCGTTCGTGACGACGATGCAAGATGGCCTGTTCATCTTTCTCGGTGGGGTAGCCAATGGAAAGCTTCATGATAAAGCGGTCCAGTTGAGCTTCGGGCAGTGGGAAAGTGCCTTCGTATTCAATCGGGTTTTGCGTGGCGATTACGAGAAACGGTTGCGGAAGGGACATGGTATCTGTTTCGAGCGTTATCTGGTACTCCTGCATGGCTTCCAACAGGGCTGACTGTGTTTTTGGTGAGGCGCGATTGATCTCGTCAGCCAGAACCAGGTTGGAAAACAGGGGCCCTTTTCTCAACACAAACTGATTGTTGTTGCGGTCAAAGAAATATCCTCCGGTGATGTCGCCCGGTAAGAGATCGGGGGTGAATTGGATACGTTTGAAATTCAATCCCAGCACGGTGGCAAGGCTGTTGGCAATGAGTGTTTTTGCCAACCCTGGGAAATCTTCCAGAAGGACATGACCTCCATTGGAGAGGAACGCTGCCAGAATGCGCTCCAGCACCGCTCGTTTGCCCACCACTGCTTTTTCCACCTCATCAAGAATTAGGGCTGATTTTTCTGCCACTTGCCTGGCGTCCATGGTCATACGTCCTCCAATTGTCTGTTCATGTAATCGATCAACTGCTCGATCTGACGTTGTTTTGCAAGACTCCATTCTGCCCGACCGGGTTTGCGATTGGTGAAAAGCCTAAAGAAACGCACAGGCCAGACAGGTGGTTTTTTGTTATCCGTACGGGTGAATAATGCCTTGCGGATGGAGTCCGGCACCTCCAATTGCCCGGATTGGATTAATCGCTCCACTTCCCTGGGGCTGGAATGATGGCGGAAAGCCATCACTGAGAAGAACAGGCGCCTCAATTCTTCATCAAAGAAAGCTTCTGAGTATGTGCCAGTATACATGAATGACAGATACAGGTTCCAGAAGCTCAATCTTCCCCTGGGGATCGGAGGTTGCTCTGATGGCGGTCGTTCAAAAATCGCCCTGCCGGGTGATAACAGGAAGAGCGTCATGATCAGGGTCAATGCCAGCAGGACGCCGTAAAAGACCTCCTGGTGGATCCCGCCAATCACCAATCTAGCCAGCCAGAAGAATTGATAGACCGGTAACAGAATTACATCGCGGATAAAAACACGCGATAAATAAGCCGCCGCTGCCAGCAGGAGGGCAATGGGGATCAGGATGAGGATGGATGCCGGGATTTTCTTGAAGCGGTTCATGGGTTTCTTCGCCGGGCGGTGGATGATATTGCCGAAAGACATTCCACCGCCTGTTGTTCCTGTGCTTCGGTGGCGGGTGAAGGGCTGTAGCGCACCTGCTCAAACAGCCCGGTCAGTGTTTTAATCGCATCGGTTGGGACCCCGCGTTTTGCCAGCCAATTTGCAAATTCGTTCTGAAACTCCCTGGGCGTCATGGATGGGTCGCGGGAAATACCACGCTCATCCAGGAGGACATCACACATGCGTGAATAGCAGTCGATAACCACCCCGCGTACGTCCCTGCCAGAATGAATGGCAGCCAGCGCCATTTCGGCTTGCTCTGCAATGGGATCGGGTTCCATTGCTGCCTGAACATGGCGGCGGCGTGATCGCAGGAAAGCAATGATGACCACAGCAACCAGCAAAAAGATGAACAAGGCAACCAAAAAGCCAAGCCACAGCGGCGGCGAACCGGTGAATTCCTGAACCGGGGGGGCTTCCAAATCGATGGGTGGCAATTCTTCATTCATGGCGGCTGGCGCACTCATGATCGGGTTGTCAAAATTGAGCGCCAGCGTGTTGATTGCAGCGATCAACAGCGCGGCGATAAGTACCATTAAACCGATTTGCAGGTGTTTTTTCCAGCGTTTCGAGAAGAACAACATTATGAGAAAGACAGGGATCAGGATCAGGGAGATCGCCATGATCCCCTGGATGATGACGCTGTCAATATTCACAGGAGTTACGGGCGAGCCTCCACCGGTTTGTTCACCTTCATCAAGCAGCCTGAAAGGACGCCCTGCTTCAAATTCAACCCGGGGCAAACTCGAAGCCAGCAATCCAACCACCACAATGGTTATGATCAGGCACAAAAGCAAAGTACGTTTGGTACGGCGGTCCATCGACGATTATCCTGAAAAAAGGATGGATGGGATGAAAAGCAAATATTTTTATACTATAATCAAAATGTTGGCTATCGGATGTTGATAATCAGGTGAAGATACCGTTAAATTGGCAGGCACTCTGATTATACAACAGCGAAATAAGGAGGGTGTGAGAATGACGTCCGACCTGAAGCAGGAAGAGATACCGCTGTATCATCAATTGAAGGAAATTTTCATCGGAAAAATCGTTAGCGGCGAGTGGAAACCTGGAGAGACCATCCCAAGCGAAGTGCAATTATGTGACATCTACCATGTCAACCGGGGACCTGTCCGTCAGGCGCTCGATCAACTGGTGCTCGAAGGTTTGCTGGAGGCTCGTCCTGGTGAGGGGGATCGGGTTCTGACGACGAAAATTGAACGGAACCTGGCGCACTTTTACAGCTTTACGCATCTTATTGAACAACGCGGAATGGAATCCAGCACCCATCTGTTATCCTTTCAAAAGGTCAGTGGAGAGATGGGGGTTGCGCGGCGTTTAAATCTCGGGGCGGATGACCCGATTTACAAATTCAGACGATTGCGCTTTGCCGATGGCGAACCGATGGTGCTTGAGACGGTTTACATTCCGCTCTCGGTTACACCTGACCTGTCTGAGGAAGTGGTGCAAAACGAACCACTGTACAATATTTTACAGAACCATTACGGTCACCGGCTGGTTCGCGCGCGCCAGTTCTTTGAACCGGTGGTGGCTGACGAGTTTGAAGCCCAGGTTTTGACGGTTCGTATTGGTGCACCCATGTTATTATTGCAAAATATCACATACACATCTGAAGACCGTCCAATCGTTTTGAGCAAGAATGTGATGCGCGGTGACCGCGTACGATATTTTGTTGAACTGGACGCCATTGTCCCAGCCAATTAATCGAACCAGCAACAACCGATCTTTCATAGGTGGATACATGCCAGCGAAATTCCAACCCGTTCGACTGAACCGGCGCACTCCGGTGCCCTCGGATATCGTTATTGCCCAGGAAGCCCAGTTAAAGCCAATCGCCACTGTGGCGGAGGAACTGGGACTGCTGCCCGAAGAGATCGAATTTTATGGGCCTTATAAAGCCAAAGTGCGGCTTGACGTGCTGGAACGTTTACAGAACCAACCCAACGGAAAGTATGTGGATGTAACCGCCATCACCCCCACACCCTTGGGTGAAGGCAAGACCACCACAACCGTCGGTTTGAGCCAGGCGCTGGGCGCTCATCTGGGCTACAGGGTGATCACGGCCATTCGGCAGCCCAGCCAGGGACCAACGTTTGGGATCAAGGGTGGCGCTGCGGGCGGTGGGTACAGCCAGGTGATACCGATGGAAGATTTTAACCTGCACCTCACCGGCGATATCCATGCCATCACAGCGGCGAACAATCTCATGGCGGCTGCCATTGACGCGCGCATGTTGCACGAGTCAGAGGCGACTGACGAGCAAATGTTCATTCGCATGTGTCCCAAAGACAAACAGGGCAAACGCCATTTTAGCGTGGGGATGCAGTCACGGTTGAAAAAACTGGGCATCACCAAGACCGATCCAGAGGAGTTGACCCCCGAAGAACGGGTGCGCATGTTCCGTCTCGATATTGACCCCGACACCATCACATGGCGCAGGGTGATTGACACCAGTGACCGTTTCCTGCGTGGAATCACCGTTGGGCAGGGTGATCAGGAAAGCGGACATGAGCGCCGGACCGGCTTTGACATCACCGTGGCGAGCGAGATCATGGCAATTCTGGCGCTGACCACCAGCTTGAGGGACATGCGCGAACGATTTGGCAAAATAGTGATCGGCCTGTCGCGCAGCGGGGAAGCCATCACAGCGGATGATCTTGGCATAGCCGGTGCGCTGACGGTGCTGATGCGCGATGCGATTAAACCCAACCTGATGCAAACGTTGGAAGGCACGCCGGTGTTTGTACATGCCGGACCCTTCGCCAACATTGCGCACGGCAACAGTTCCATCCTGGCTGACATGATCGGGCTTAAGCTGGCAGATTATGTGATCACCGAATCTGGCTTTGGCGCTGACATGGGCATGGAGAAATTCTTTGATATCAAGTGCCGCACCTCCGGTTTGCTCCCCAACGTGGTGGTGCTGGTGGCCACCATTCGCGCACTCAAGATGCATGGCGGCGGACCAAAGGTGGTGGCCGGCAGACCGCTTGACCCGGCATACACCCAGGAGAATCTGGAGTTGTTGAAAGCCGGATTGCCCAACCTCATTCATCACATCAAGACAGCCCGCAAGTATGGTATTCCGGTGGTGGTTGCCATCAATTACTTTGTGGGAGATACCGACGCAGAGACCGAAATGGTACGCAGGGCAGCCATTGAGGAGGGCGGTGCGGTGGACGCTGTGGTCAGCCGACACTGGGAACTGGGTGGGGAAGGCGCGATAGACCTGGCGCGTGCGGTTGAGCGGGCAGCCAACATGCCTTCGGATTTCCAGTTCCTGTATCCCCTGGAGATGTCGATCAAACAGAAAATTGAGACGATTGCGTGCGAGGTGTATGGAGCCGATGGTGTGGACTATTCGGAGATCGCCGAGGAGCGCATTGCTGAATATACCCGCCTGGGGTTTGACCGCCTGCCGATCTGCATGGCAAAAACCCACCTCAGCCTCAGTCATGACGCCACACTGAAGGGTGTTCCCACCGGTTTTCGCATTCCGGTTGAGGATATCCGCGCTTCAGTTGGAGCGGGTTTCATTTATCCGCTGCTGGGAACCATGAGCACCATGCCTGGTCTGCCAACCCGTCCGGCCTTTTTTGATGTTGACCTTGACCTGGAAACAGGCAGGGTGATGGGATTGTTCTAAACAAATCAAACCAACGATAGGATTGATCGGCCTCTGGCTCACCGGCTGGCAGTCATGCCCGCCGCGCTGGAGGTTGATCCATTAAACAACCATGTTTGTTTTTCTCTCAAAATTCCTGCCAATCTTCGTATATCCATTAAGTCTGGGGTGTATTGCCCTGATTGTCGCGTTATTGCTTCGCAAACGGGAAAAGTTGGGCAAATTTCTGGTGATATTTACCCTGGTGATCCTGTGGTTGGGGGGCAACCGCTGGGTGACCATGGCGCTGGCGCGCTCGCTGGAGTGGCAGTATCTGCCGGAAGGTGAGATCCAAACGGCAGATGCGATTGTGGTGCTTGGCGGTGGAACCGACTCGCCGGAAGCACCCCGACCGATTGTTGAAATGAACAGCGCCGGAGACCGGGTGGTGTATGGAGCCCACCTGTATCACGAGGGCAAAGCGCCGGTGATCGTGTTGAGCGGGGGCAGCATCACATGGCTGGGCAGCCGCACCAGCACCCCCGCGGATGAGATGGCTTCGCTGATGGAGATGCTGGGTGTGCCGGATGAAGCGTTGATCCTGCAGGATAAATCCCAGAACACTTATGAGGATGCCACGTTGAGCGCCGCTGTACTCAAAGATCTGGGGGCAGAACGCATCATTCTGGTTACATCAGCCATGCACATGCCGCGTTCAATGGGGTTGTTTGAGAAACAGGGCTTTGAGGTGATACCTGCTCCAACGGACTTCAAGGTAACCGAGGCAGGCTGGAAAAATCTTTGGGAGCCAAACCTGGAGGGGCAGTTGGTCAATTTCTTCCCAACAGCCAGCAACCTGGGTGCCACCACCAATGTAATCAAAGAGTATTTGGGAATGCTGGTTTACCGTTTTCGCGGCTGGATGTGACAACAGATGCCGGTTGGCGGTTGTACGGTTATGCCGTCAGCCGCCACCGGCATTGATGATTATCCCTTAACCGAACCGGCCAGCAGGCCGCGAACAAAGTATTGTTGCAAGGCAAAAAAGACCAGCATGGGCAGCATCATGGAGATGAATGCCGCGGCGGTTAAAATCTGCCAGTTTCCACCCAGTGAGTTCACCTGGTTGGCGATGGTCACGGTCATGGGGGCCACCGAAGGACGTCCTCCCAGATAAATTAATGCCACCAGCAGGTCGTTCCACACCCACATGAACTGAAAGATCACCAGTGATGCGATTGCCGGAACCGATAGCGGCATGACGATCTGGAAAAATGTATCAAACGCGCTTGCCCCATCCAGTGAGGCCGATTCAAATAGATCGCGCGGTAGCGACCCAATGAAGTTTCGTAATAGATAAATGGAAAACGGCAAACCGTAACCAGCATGTGCCAGCCAGATGCCCATGAAGGACCCGGTGAGCTGCCATTGATTGTACATGCGCAGCACAGGAATAAAGGTCATTTGCAGGGGTACAACCAGCAAGCCGACCACCAGGGTAAACAGCACCTGCCGTCCGGGAAAGTCCATCCAGGCAAAAGCGTAGGCAGCAAAAGCGGCGATCATCACCGGGATGATGGTGGCTGGAATGGAAATGAACAGGCTGTTCACAAAACTGTCTGCCATATTGGCTCGTGACAGCGCCTCAGCATATAACTCCGTGGTCAGTTGCACGGGTGGCTTCAAGAAGGTCCACCAACCAGTTGAGGCGATCAGCCGGGCTGGCCGGAATGAACTGATCAACAACCCAAGGGTGGGGATTGACCAGATGATGGTAATGCCGATGACAACGAAGTGAAGCGGAAATCTTTTGAGAATACGGGAAACGTTCATGGTCAGCGCAAAGCCTCCTGTTCCCGGAACCGCCTGATATTGATCCACATAACAGGAATGACCGCCAGCAACAGGATCACCGCAATGGCGCTGGCGCGTCCGAAGTGATGGAAATTGAACATTTCCTTGTACATGCGATTGGCAATCACTTCGGTGCCAAAATTCCCATTGGTCATGACGTAAATAATGTCAAAGATTTTCAAGACATTGATGATCATGGTGGTGGTCACCACTGCTATGGTGGATTGCATGATGGGTATGGTGATGCGCCAGAAGATCTGCCATTCATTTGCGCCATCCACACGCGCGGCTTCCATGACCTCTTCGGGGATGCTTTTGAGTCCTGCAGAGAGGATCACCATGGCAAAGCCGGTCCACATCCACACCCCAATGATGATCAGGGCGATATTATTGGTCGGTTGGGAAACCAACCAGGCTTGAGGTTCAAAGGACGGAAACGCGGCGTCCAGCATGCCGTTCACAAAACCGGTTTGAGGTCGTCCGGCTGGTTGAAAGTCGTACATCAATTTCCAGATCACGCCAGCGGCGACAAATGAGATTGCCATGGGCAGGAATATCAGCGATTTCACCACGGCTTCGTAACGCACGCGGTCGGTAAGTACAGCGATCAACAGTCCAAAGACAACCGTGGCGATGGTGAAAAACACCAGCCATATCAGATTGTTCCGAAAAGCGGTCTGCATATTGTTATTGGTGAAAACATAAACATAGTTTTCCAGACCAATAAAATTTTCGGAACGGGCGTCTCTTAATGAGAGCAGAATTGTTTGAATGGTGGGAAGCACCAGGTAGATGGTCAAAAGAATGGCTGCCGGGGCAAACCACAGCCAGGGTCGAAAGGCGACACGAGCTTTATGCGACATGCGCGCCAGCACCCATTCAACCAGGGCAACATAAAGAATGGTTGCCAAGGGTACACCGATTACCACAATGAGAGCCAGCAGCAAACGGTTCATCAGCTTATCCTGTCATAAGGGGGGATGAAAACCTTCATCCCCCCTGTCTTTATGTAGGTTTATTCAGATGTTTGGTAGGCGTCCGTGGCCACAGACTCGATGTTTTCGAGGATCGAGTCGAGGTTGTCAGGCGCGGAGACGAAATCCAGGATCCCGGTCCAGAAAGCGTTGTTTACAGCTTCCGGCATCAGGTCAGACGCATCAAAGCGAACGGCGGGAGCGTCCACCAGCATCTGCCCGATCTGCTGGGTGAGCTGATCAGGATAGGTGGCAGGGTCAACCGTTCGATTTGCTGACAGGAAACCACCCCGTTCCGCCCAAATGGACTGGGCTTCAGCCGTGACCAGATATTCCATCAAAGCGCGGGCCTCGGGGGTGTCATTGAACATGCCAAACAGGTCGCCCGCCACCAACAGGGGGGCTTCCGAATCGCCGATGGGCGGGAAGGGGAAGAAGTCATAATCTTCACCGGCAACAAGATCAGGATACTGTTCGGTGATAAAACTGGTGATGAAACTTGCCTGGCGATGCAGATAGCAGCCGGGTTGTTCTTCAAACATCGGGAAGGGTGACTGCCCGAAATTGGTGCTTAAGACACCCTGTGCACCGCCGTAAACCTTGGCGGACTCGTTAATCACCGAACCGAAGGTCTCCCATGCGGTGCGGACCGATTCGTCAGTCCAGGGAATTTCGTGCTGCCACCACTGGTCGTAGAGGTCAGGTCCGGCAGTGCGCAGCATAATATCTTCAATCCAGTCGGTTCCAGGCCAGCCTGAGGCTGCGCCGGATTCCAAACCGATGCACCAGGGTACGCCGCCATCAGCGATGATTTGCTGTTCGAGCGCCTGCAATTCCTCCCAGGTGGTGGGAACGGTGTAGCCGGCGGCTTCAAATGCCGGCGGGCTGTACCATATCAGGCTCTTGACAGCAGCCTTGATGAAAATACCATACAGGTTGCCATCAGCGGAGGCCAGATCAAGGAAGCCCTGATCATATTCGGAACCGAGTGCATCCATATCAAGCACTTCGCTCAAGTTAACCAGTGAACCGTTGCGGGCATATTCCTGCAGTTGACCCGGGCCGGGGAGACCAGCCAGATCGGGTGGGTTGCCGCCTTCAACGCGACTGGTGAGCACTGCATTCAGGTCGCGGGTTCCTTCGTACTGAACATCAATGCCGGTTTCCTCTTCAAATGGTGCGATCATGGCTTCGAAGCTGTCTTGTTCATCACCGCCCCATACAGCCAGCACACTTACCGTACCGCCAGCGAGATCGCCCCCTTCACCCCCCTCGGTGGTGGCGGTTGGCTCTGCCATCTCTTCGGTTGTGGCAGTTGGTTCGGCCATTTCTTCTGTGGGTTGTGCTGCAGTATCGGTGGTTGGTTCAACCATGGGTGTTTCCTGTGCTGCACCCCCACCGCACGCGGCCAATACCATGGCAAATAGCAATGGAAATACAATCCAAAGTTTTTGCTTGGACATACTCTCAATCCTCCTGTTCGTGTGAATAACCAATTGACCCCCATCGGGCACTTCGGGCGCAAAGTGGCGCCGGGGTGGGGGACGCCCATATCTCCCGCGAAATAGGAAAATCCCTCATATATCCACCCTATGAGGGATTGTAGTAGAGTTAAGCAATATTGTCAATAATTTAAATCAACAATATAAATGTTTTGGGCAATCACACCAGTCGTTTCATGCACTCATCCAGCCCATCTTTGAGGAAATACAACAGTGGAATCTCCAGCATGGTGTGCGCGCCTGGCGTCATGCGGGTGACCGCCCTGGCTGAAGCCACCAGCACCTGCGCGGTTGACGCCGGGTTGTGAAAAGTGGTGTCGAAATCCAGCAATTGGTTATCCACACCGCTGGCGCCGCCCTTGCGAAACACGTGGATGCGGTGGCCGAGATCGACCATGGGCTGAACATCCTCCACCTGGAACACCCTGACTGAATCATGACAGAAGTAGCTGTCGGCCAGAATGTCTGCCTTTACATCGTCAAAGGAAACGCCATCCTCCAGAACCAGATAGAGATCGCGATGATGACAGCCGGGCTCTCCGGGGCGGGTGATGGAGAGGGCGTCCTTTACGCCAGGGTGAGATTTTGCCGCAACTGTATGTCCCATGCTCATTCCAGGACCATAATTGACGTAGGTAATGCCGGTGGGCGCCCAGACTTCAAACAATGCACGGATCATGGTGCTGACACCCGGGTCAACTCCGCTGCCCATTACGGCTGCCACCTGGTGCTGACGGGCGATGGGGTCAAGGCAGCGGCGCAGGTGCATGAATGGATCACCGTGCATGTCAAAGCAATCCACTGTGTGAATCCCTCTGCTGAGCAAGCCCGGGGCAATTTGCTCCACCGAACGGGTGGGTACGCACAGGATGGCCACGTCTGGTTTCTGTGACAGATCAGTAACATCAGACTCAATGGGGACTTGGGGAAACTGGCAGCGTAAGCGATCCACGTTGCAGCCCAGTTCCAGAATGCCGCACAGGTTCATGTCTGGCGCCAACTGAACGGCAGCCGCTGCATACGCGCCGATATGGCCGCACCCCATGACAGCAACGTTTATTTTGCTGTTCATGATTCACCTCCATCTGGGAGATTTTCTGGAAAGATGAATTCCACCAGGTCGCCCAATTGGAACTTTGATTCCTCGCCGGTCAAGAGGGGGCCTGTGGTTTTAAGGACGATGTTAAAGTGGTTTGGATGATGGGTAAGGTCGTAACCTGCGAGGATTCCACATGGTTGACCCGCGATACGAACCTGATCGCCTGACCACAGCACCCCACCCGCCACGATTTCAAAAAAACCGATGTAGGCAATCTCATCCACCGTGCTGCCGGGTTGTGCGTCCATCTGAAGGGTGAGGATTAATTCGTGAATTTCATTCTGCTGGACCACGCGCGATGGAAATGACGCCAGTTGCAACCCGCGCCGGTCGGCACGGGCGCGCAGGATGCATACCAGACGGCCGATAACCGGGGTTTTCCGGCTGCACGGCATGGATTGATCCAGCAACTGGTGTTCGTATGGGTCTTTTGCCATTCAATCCTCCTGGAGGGAACCGGGCAGATCCGGCAGGGGTTGCTGTTCGACGTCAATCACACACCAGCCGGGAGCAGCAGCGCGCAGGGTGTCCATCAGGTCTGCACGGTCAACGTAATCGGGCGCATATTTCCCACTCACGGGATCATACCGCGGAAAAAAGGGGTTGGCGCTCAGGAAAAGAATTTCTGGAAACTCAATATATTCCACACGGATCGATGGGTCTGAAAAAACCAGCGTCCACTCAGCCGGAGGAGCTGTATTGAGCAAGTGTAACGGGCTGGAAAAAATCAGGCGTTTTGTCTGGATTGGCTTTTTGTTGATTTCTTCAAATACATCGGCTGGGAAGACCACACCGGAGCAATCATATAATAATTCTTGCTGGTTTTCGACCATGTCACCCAGCAATGTTACATGATTGGTATGGCGTTTGTTCCATGTATTTGACTTCACCCGATGAGCCTGCCACAAGCGGTGGATGGCAGCGGTGTGCCTGCCAAGGACATCCAACCGTGAAGTGAACGCTGCACCGGTGGAAAGGATCAAGCCATCTGCTGCGAGCAATGGAAGGGTGCGGTTGAGTGCGCCATCCAGGAAGAACCAGTTGATCCCCATCCCGTCCAGCATGGATTTCACTTTCTCCACCTCGGACCGGCGTTTGGGGCCCACCAGGCTCACCTGGCTGGATGACCGCAAGCGGATGATCAGGATCTCTCCCAGGATGGTGGGAATATCAGTGTGCTCAAGGATGTCATGTGCGCCAATGTCTGCTGCACATTCGCGGGCGGTGGCAACCACATCCCCATCCTGCAGGTGATAGCGTGGTTTTGGCAGCCCGGTGACGGTATCCTGAGCTTCCCCATCATAACCAATGCTGGTTAAAGCCAGTGGTCCGCCACGGCTCCTGATCTGTTCCAACACGCGGATGGCACAGGTGGTCTTTCCGGTATTTTTGGCAGTGCCGGCGAAGCCAATGGTGTGCATGGTTAAATGTGACCAACCGTTCCCTTGCCGGTGCGCCCCGGGTATAAACCGTCAGACGGATCCCCAAAATCACCCTGCATGAGTGATTCGACAAAATCGTTCCGTGCGGCAACCTGCTCCAGCACAGCCACGATGCCGGTGTGGATTTCGTGCCGGTAACGTTCAGCGGCTGGTGTGGGCGAGAAACCTGCATCTCCCACAAAACGCAGTATATCGCGTACCGCCCGCAACGTATCGACCCTGGCATGGGCTGAGATGGGACCACGCGAGTAGGCTTCATCGGTGGAAGCAATGGTGGCAGCGGTCATGCCCAATGACGCGGCCAATGCGGCATGCGCTGCGGTGGCCATGGCAGATTGCACGCGATCTGATGTGTGGGTCATGAACCCCACCGGTTCTCCCGGGAAGAGAGGGGTGTCAATGATGTCCTGCCACACGGTCAGTTTGGCGGTGTTCATGTCGATCATATTGGCGTCCATCAGACCGGTGATGGTCATGAAAGGTGAAAGGCACATCAATGGTTTGGGGATGGGACGCGCCCCAAGGCGCAAACCCAGCGCGGTCATCACCAGCAGACCGGCAAAGGTCTTATGCGGAGGTACGCCGCTAAGTTCATCGTTGCCTGGAATGTCAAACGGGATGCCCCAGCGGGCAGCCAGTCGCAGGGAATATACACCATCCACGGTGAGGCGTTGAGGATCGGTGCCGCCAGCGGTTGCTCCATATGGGATGTTGATCTTAAACAGGTCCGCTCCTGCCGCGTGGGCGATCACCTGGGTTTCGGGGGTGTTCAAACCGCGGTGCCCGCGAACATTCCACAGAGTGGATGGGTGAAGGTGTCTTTTGATCAACGACAGATTTTCAAGAGTCAGGATGGTTCCATCGTGACTGTGGGTGAGAAAACCTTCCAGCAAGCCCTCGCGCTGAGCTCCCCATGATGGGTCAAAATGGAGCACACCATCCACCCCCCAGGCTTCAAGGGTTTTAATGTGCACCACATCCATCACGGGGCAGCCGGTTCCATACTGCGAGAAAAAGCGTGTGTTCTGCCCGTGCTGCAGGGGGGCGTCAGGAATCTGGATGGTTTCGAGCAGGTCAGGCAGTTTCTCAAGCTGATGCCTGGCAAGCGGATGGACGCCGCTCATCAATGTGCCTTCGTGATAAAAAGCCTGAATATCGGGGTCGCACAGTGCGATGTACTCAGCACGTAAACGGTTGCTTTCATCCTCACCGGCGGTAAGCATCTGCTCGCGCAGCTCGGCGCGCCTGATCCCGGGGGATGTTTTGCCCTGACACCATTCCAAAATTTGATCACAGATGGTATTCAACAGGCATTGGATGCGAGCGTCTCTGAACTGGTAGGTGTATCCGTCTGTGAGATCCGGTTTGTGGGTGGGTTTGGGGGCAATTTCGAGCGCGCCCTGCACATCCCTGCCTTCGATGAAGGCGATCAGAGCGGGCAGGTTCAGTTCGCCTTCAAAAACGGCGTCAAAACCCATTTCGGCTGCATTCTCGCGGGTGATGGCCATGCCACCCACACCCAACCGGGTGGTTTCGCGCAAGCCGGCAGCATCAGCCATATCCACCAGGCGACTGAGAAGCTCTGCCACACCGTAGCCAAGCGTGCGGCTGATCAGGATCACATGGGGGTGATCCTGAATTGCAGCCGCAATCACCTCTTCCGGAGTGGAACCAGGGGGGAGCACCCGGGTGGCGTAATCCGCTTCCCGCAGTTTGCGGTCAATCAGTTTAACGGCGTTGTCGTGAACAGGATCGAGCGGGGCAAGTAGTACGGTTTTCAATAGATTGCATCCTCTGCACTGTGCGCTGCCAGCCAGCCGTAATTCTCGCCGGGATGATGGATGGTGGAACGCAGGCGCACCCTGACGCCCGGACCGTTGTGTTCAATGAAAACAATTTCCACCGCGGGCAGCCCCAGATCTGCTGCGAGTTGAATGGCCAGTTGGCGGCCTTCATCCTTTGATTTACAGATAAGGAAGGTTTCCACATCTATCACATCCATCACAGATGCGAAGCGGTTGTTCATGGCATCTCCTGACTGTCATTTGCGGACATGGGTGAACCGCGCGCCGCTCGTGATTAAGTTGAGCGACGCGTGGTTGCAGTTGTGTCAGGCAGTGAGACCGGCGTGACGGCCAATGATTTCGATTGATTTAAACATGGCACGGACCGACATGCGTGTGGGGATCTCCAGCAGGTTGCCGTCTTCATCAAGGTTGCCAATGCCGTTTGAGACCATGATGTTGGCATCATATGCGATGGTGGGAACCATGCCCATGTGCGACATGCATTGCTGCAGGATGTGGCTGCCGGCGTACATGTCCTCAATGGAGAAGATCGGCAAGCCCTTCTTTCCATCCTCCCACTGATCAACGTAGTTCAGCTCAACCGATAGGCAGTTGGGGGATTTGAAGAAGTTCCAGCCTTGTTTCAACTCAACCGGCAGACACTCGAACTCCTCAAGAACGATATCATACAGGCGATCCAGCGCAGTGAGCGCAATGGAAGGTTCGTCGCGCAGGATCTTCATGGCTGCCAGTGCGCCAGCTAGAGCTTCCTTGCCAGGATCGTAGCCCACATAAGCCGCTTTTCCGTGCGACGAGAGCGTGCCGTAACGGGCGCCGTGAATGCCCATTGAGCGCCGGATCAGGACCATGACTTCCTCGCGTCCGATGATCAAACCGCAGGTGGGCGCGCCGGAAGCTTTGTCCATACTGTAGATCATCACATCCGCGCCGTTCTTGCGGATATCGGTTCCGATGAAAGGAACACCCCAGGCATTATCAATGATGTAGGGAATGTCATAGGATTGTGCCAGTTGCGCCATGCCCACCTGGAATGCCGGTGCGCCTGAAGCGTCTTTTTCACCATACCCATAACCGGGGGTGTCGTACCCAAGCGAGACCACGCCAGCTAGGGTGTCGGCGTGCCGGGCCGCGATGTTTTCCATGCGGGAGACAGAAGCCGCAGCATCAACATGCAGCATGGAGGGAATGGGATTGTATTTTATGCCGTGGCAATCGTAGGTTGCGCCCACCGGTCTAACAAAAACCGTGTCCAGGTTGGCTGCGCGTTTACCCTGCACACCGTACTCGCCGGCGGCTTCACCGCGTTCGGCTGAGACTTCTTTATACTTGGGCGGGAAGGGTCGCCCGTACGCACCCTGATGGTGCATATGACGTTCATACGGAGCAATATAACGGGCACGGTATGGATCGCCTTTTCCCAGCGTGGGGGGCATGCAGAGCACGTCAAAACAAACCGCCAGACCTGCTTCACAGGTGTTCACCAGCGCGGCATCGTAATCATCACCGTAGTAACTCTTCACAACATCACGGATGCGTTCGTCCAACACAGCCGATGGTAATACCTGGCGGGCTGCCTGATGCATGGCGTCTTCGACCACCCGCGAAAGCAAACCATGACAACCGGAGACTGCCCCAGTGAGGCCGATGTTGCCCTTCCAATCCCCGGTGATGCCAATTTCCTCAGCAGCCCGGCGTGCCTCGGCATAAATGGTCTGCGCGTTGGCCTGTAAATGTTTGTACATCTGATATTTGTACTGGAAACCTGACATTGCACTGCATCCTTTCGTTGAATGGTGAGGGAGATTAATCGTCCGGCGATAACTCGGAGACAACCCGTTTGACAAGTTCGTCAAAGTCCTTATCGGAGAGTTCTTCAACCGTGGTCAACAGATGGGCGCGCATGGCGTGTTCGGCTGCGTCCGCGTTTCGCTGGCTGATTGCTTCCACGACAACGCGATGTTCCTCAAGGGATCGCTCCTGGCGATTTTCCTGATGGAGTGACAGGGTGCGGTAGCGGCGCAGATGATCTTCCAGGTTGTTCAAGGTGCGGATTAGCCACTGGTTATTGGCGCGGGAGATGAATAGATCGTGAAAGCGGCGATTGGCTGCCGCAGCCATGTCTTGATCGCCGCTTTCAATGGCGGTATGCTGACGTGAAATCAATGCCTGTGCTTCAAAAATATTGTCCGCAGAAAAATTGGCGCATGCCAGCCGCACCGCCAGACCTTCGAGCGCGGCTCTGATCTGGAACATTTCCACCATGTTGCGGCGGCTCAGCAGACAGACGGTTGTTCCCCTGTACGGCTCTTTTGTTACCAACCCTTCCAGTTCCAGGCGGGCAAGGGCATCCCGCACGGGTGTCTTGGAAATCTGCAGTTGACGGGCAAGCTCCACCTCAACCAATGCCATGCCTGGTTTCAGTTGGAAGGAGAGGATGGCTTCCTTGATCGCGTCGTAAGCTTTTCTTTCCAGCGACAATACAGTTCCAACCGGAGCTAATTGTGCCATGGTTCGATCTCCTGTAATATACTGTATATGATATATGCTTCTTATGTTATACTCTTTTTGTGATTGAAATACAATCCCCAAAACGCATGGAGCATGGGTATGCCAGAGTATGAGTGGAAAGGTTCACCCGTGTGGGTGGAAGTGGATCTGAACGCGATACGTGCCAATTGCCGAGCAGTCATGGCGAGGGTGGATGTGCCCATCATGGGTGTGGTGAAAGCCAACGCATACGGTTTTGGGGCATTGCAGGTTGCCAGGGTGATGGTGAATGAAGGGGTTGCCTGGCTGGCGGTGGCGCGGGTGAGTGAAGCGCTTGATTTGCGCAAAGAGGGTTTCCATTTGCCGATTCTGGTCTTCGGATACGCTGCAGATGGCGAGGTTTTGCAGGCTGCTGATAACCAGATCACGCTTTCGTTGGGCAGCCAGGAAGATCTTGAGCGTTTAACCGGTCTGTTGATGCAGGCAGGCCGCCGCCTGAATGTGCATCTCAAGGTGGATACCGGCATGGGGCGTTACGGCGTGATGGGAGATGAGTTACTGGCTCTCCATCAGAATGCCGAAAAGACAGGATGCATCAAGATTACCGGTGTTTACAGCCATCTCTCGGTGGTGGACAGCGAAGCCACATCTGCCTGGACCGATGATCAGCTCGATCGCTTCAACCAGGCCCTTG
>DAOUGC010000030.1:0-30540 GCA_034429695.1 Levilinea sp. | reverse complement strand
ACCCGCCTGAAACCCTGGGCATGCACACTGCGCAGCACATCCTCCACAATTTCCAGCATTGTGCTGATCCTCAAGCTAATCGTGCCGGGGTAGCTCAGGAAATACGGGGAACACCCGAAATTGAGTGGCGGCGCAACCAGCACCCCGGTCGCCCGGCTGGTAGCGTCAGCCAGTGCCTGGGGAATACGAATATCGGTCAGCAGGCTGAGGTAGCCGTGTTGTTCACATGCACCGGTGATGATGATCAGCCGGTCATCCTGTTTGAGATATTGCTCAACGTCCATCCAGTTCATTTCTTCAAACCGCACTGCTCACCTGCGCTTTCTTTTCAACATGATGATCGTTCCAAACGCCAGCGGAGCCAGCCAGATGCTGGCGCACATCCTCCTGCCCCCATTCCCTTCCGTCTCTTCAGGCACATCCTGATCACTGGCAGGCTGGGCGGGTTGTGCAGGCTCAGCCTGTGTGGAGGTCGATTCCTGCAACACTTCTGTCCTGGTCGGTCGGGGGGTCTTACTGGCTACTGGCGTGGGGGTTTCTTCAATGATGGTGATATCCGTCGGGGTTAACGTGGGAGGCGGCAGCGTTGCAGTCAACAGCAGCAAATCATAACCGGGTTCCAGCCGCTCCACGGCATCGGGATAAGCGTACGACAACGACTCCAGTAACTCCAGCGCCTGGGGGTCGGCAGGGTCCAGTTTGATCGCCGTTCCCAGCAACTGGACAATTCTCAATATCTTCGGGTCACCGGCATAAGCCAGGAAGCCTGCATCAGCCCACAGGAGTTCAGCATATCCTGAGTACCATACCGAATTGTCAGGGCTTAATGCAATGGCTTTCTCATAGGCTTCCATGGACTGACTGAACAAACCCATTCCGGCTTCATCCTGCCTGGGCCAGCCTTTTTGACCCAGCGCAACATGTTTCAGGGAACGCGCCAGACCACCCCATGCCCCGCCTACATTGGGCCGGGCAGCCACATCTGCTTTTGCATCCAGTACGCGCTGCCACAGGTAAGGCTCCACCACGGTTACCATAAAGTTATCGGTATAAACCGGTTCCAGGTCAGTCAGGGTCCAGCGCACTTCCCTTCCTGAAAATTCACCCCCTGTGGTGGAGTAATCCAACAGGACATTTTCGGGGGAAGCATCATAAGGCATATTAACCACAATTTCAGCCGTCTCAATGTCATCCTTCCACCCTTTACCGGTCTCAAGTATGTACTTGAATTCAGCCAGTGGACGGTAACCACTGGCTTTTGAAGTATACGCCAGGTCAATCTCGACTTCCTTACCAGCCGGAAAGGAAACATCAAACACAGCCCAAGGAATTAGCTCTCCAGTGAAGGTGTCAAAATCATTGGGCATCAACTCACGGTGATATTCCCGCGCTGCGCCGTCCACCTTGATGCGCAGGTCGCCAATTTCAGGTTGATTTCCCCACCCATCGCCCATTCCGTAAGGCTCAGCCAGCGGAAAACGCACCTTCAAACGCTCATCCGTACTACCATGGTTGCGCATGAGGAAATGACAGGTGACCACGGCATAATCCCTTACGCCATCGTATTGATTGCCATCATCCTCAAGCAACCCCATTTGCACATTGATCACCACCCGCTCGTTGACCATCTGTACCTGGGTGGTCTCACCATCCGGCGAAATATTGCTCCCTGGCGGTTGTTTCGGCGGGGCGATATCGGCGTGGACGCTCTCTGCTTTTAACCCGATGCCCGCCGCCAATAGAACTGAAACCAGCTCCCAGCGCCAGATGTTTTTTTCCATCATTCCCTCCGGACAAAAAAGGCAGGTGATTCTAGGCCTGATATTTTTATTATAGTCAGGATTGGGTGGGGATTAACGCACAACCGGACAGTCTGGTTGACTGTCCGGTCGATTATTCATTTATCTAGCTTACAGAACGATGTTGACCAATCGTCCCGGCACAACGATCACCTGGCGTGGGGTCTGGCCTTCCAGCAACTTTTGGATCACGGGGCTGGCCAGCGCTGCCTGTTGGGCTTCATCTTTTCCAATACCGGCCGGCACACTGATGCGGTCGCGCACCTTGCCGTTCACCTGCACCACCAGCGTAATCTCGTCCTCGCGGGCGGCTTCTTCGTCCACCTGGGGCCATTCAGCCGTGTGCAGCGAGTAGGGCTTGCCCAGTTGCGACCAGATCTCTTCACTGATGTGCGGTACGACCGGAGCCATCATGCGCAGGTAGATGTCAGTGGCTTCCTGCCAAACCGGGCAACCATATGCTCCCTGTGATTTTGCACGCGCCATTTCGTTCATCAGCTCCATCAACGCTGATACGATGGTGTTGAACTCAAAACGATCAAAGTCACGTGTCACTGAACGCAGCGTTTGGTGCAACTTACGGCGCAGGGCGCGGTCGCGCTCAGCGTTCTCCGTACCTTCCACCGGCTCCAGCAAGGTGGACCAGGTGCGATACAACCAGCGTGATGAACCCTGGATGTTCCCCGGATCCCACGGACCGCCCTCAGCCCAGCGGTATCCAAACATCAGGTAGGCGCGCACGGTGTCAGCGCCGTAGATGCGCACCTGTTCATCGGGGTCCACCACGTTCCCGCGTGATTTACTCATGCGCTGCCCGTCCGGCCCCAGGATCTGCCCCTGGTTGCGCAGGGTGACCATCGGTTCCGGTCCGGTCTCAATGCCCATATCGCGGTTGGCTTTATGGAAGAAACGCGTATAGATCAGGTGCATGTTGGCATGTTCAACCCCGCCGGTGTATACATCCACGGGCATCCAGTAGTCATATTCCTTGGGGTCAAAGGGTCCCTGGTGATACTGTGGGCTGAGGTAACGCAGGTGATACCAGGATGAACACATGAAGGTATCCATGGTATCGGTCTCGCGCTCAGCCTTGCCACCACACACCGGACAGGTGGTAAAACGCCATGTGGGATGCAGTTTCAACGGGCTTTCACCGGTCGGCAGCCATTCAACATCATCGGGCAGAACAACCGGCAGTTGTTCTTCAGGCACAGGGTTCCAGCCGCATTTTTCACAGTGGATCATCGGGATGGGCGCGCCCCAGTAACGCTGGCGTGAGATCAACCAGTCGCGCAGGCGGAAATTAACCGCACGCCTTCCGGCGCCCAGTTTTTCAACAAATTCCACGGCGCGGTCAAAAGCAACCTCACCCGGAGTTCCGCTCAATGGGCCGGAATTAACCATCTGACCGTGCGCCGGTACCGACTCGGTCATCTGATCCGCCTCAATCAGGGCTTCACCTTCGGGCTGAACCACTACCTTGACCTGCAATCCAAACTTTCGGGCAAATTCAAAATCACGCTGGTCATGCGCCGGTACAGCCATGATTGCGCCCGTGCCGTAGGTGATCAACACATAATCGGCGATCCAGATCGGCACGCGTTCCTGATTGACCGGGTTGATGGCATAACCGCCGGTGAATACGCCTGTCTTTTCCTTGTCGGTTGCTTCACGCTGCACATCGGTCTGGCGAACAGCCTGTTGAACGTACTCTTCCACCACCTGCTTTTGTCCGGCGGTGGTCACTTTGCTCACCAGCGGATGCTCAGGAGCAAGCACCATGAAGGTCACCCCCCACAGCGTATCCGGGCGGGTGGTGAAGACTTCCAATGGGTCCCCGGCTTCGGTGGTGAAACGTACATGCGCGCCTTCTGACCGACCAATCCAGTTGGTCTGCAGGGTGCGAACGCGGTCGGGCCAATCCATTCCTTCGTAACTCAACAGCTCTTCGGCATAACGGGTGGTGCGGAAGAACCACTGGTCCAGATCCTTCTTGATCACCGGCGTGCCGCAACGTTCACAGTGGCGATCGTCACCCCACACCTGCTCGCGCGCCAGGGTGGTATTGCAGGTGGGACAGAAATCCACCGGCGACATCTTGCGATAAGCCAGATCGTGCTTGTATAGCTGGATGAAAAACCATTCCGTCCAGCGGTAATATTCAGGATCAGCACTGATGGCTTCGCGCCGCCAGTCGAACATGGCGCCCATGCTTTTCAACTGGTTGCGCATGTTGGCAATGTTTTCATACGTCCAGGTTTTGGGGTGAATACTGCGTTTGATGGCCGCATTTTCAGCAGGCAGGCCAAATGCATCAAACCCCATGGGGAACATCACATTGTATCCGCGCATGCGCATCCAACGGGCACGCGCATCAGACGGGGTCATGGCATACCAGTGCCCGATGTGAAGATTCCCTGACGGATATGGGAGCATGGTGAGCGCATAATGTTTTGGCCGGGTTTCATCAATGTCTGAATGATACAGTCCGTCCGCTTCCCAGCGCGCCTGCCACTTTGGCTCAATCTCCGCCGGATTGTAATTGGGTATGGTATGTTTTTCTGCCATGCTTCACTCCATCCAAAACGTGTGTCTGTGATTCAAACAAAAAACCCTTCGTCCACTCAGGGACGAAGGGGATCCTCCGCGGTACCACCCTGCTTGCCAGTCGAAACCGGCCGCTCCGGAGCGCTGTAACGGGCATCCCCGGCGCTGACTACTGATATTTCACCAGCGCGCCTTCCTTTTCAGGATACAGGCGAGTTCAATCTTTTGCAGGATTTCCTGCATGGCGCACTGCAGACGCCCACCGGGCTTGCACCTTTTCACCCGGCTCTCTGGCAGATGATCTACTACTCCTGCACAGGCATTTCTGTTTTCAAAAGACAAAGTCGAGAACCCCGACGTGGCCTTACCGTCACCTGTTTCTCGACTCTCTGCTTTAGTGGACCCAGAGGGATTCGAACCCTCGGCCTTCTCAATGCCATTGAGACGCGCTCCCAACTGCGCTATGGGCCCTCAATTCGTTTGGTATTTTACCACCATTTTCTATTTTGACCAGATCCAATTTTCGGTTCTGTCGTGTGGACCTGGAGGGATTCGAACCCTCGGCCTCTTCAGTGCGATTGAAGCGCGCTCCCAACTGCGCTACAGGCCCATTTCTTTGCCACGTGAAGCCCCAGAATTCTATCCGAACCCCGCCTTGCTGTCAAGGTAAAGAAATAAAAAAATGCAGGGGCTCCATCATGATGTCAACCGCTCCAATCTGACACCGCTGAGTTCTGCGCTCTTCGGCTGCGTAGAACAAATCAGCGTCTGTCAGCCATCCATCTTTTACCACAGGCCATCAATGGTTCAGAGACTGCATCCCTTTTGTCCTCTTCAGGGGCATGTGCGGGTCCAACCTGCGACCATCCGCCAAGCGCCCGTTGAGAATCATCTTGCCGGGATTGCGATCCATCTGTCCTTCTTGTGACCCACCTTACCTGGTGAAGAAATCTGCGTCCATCACCAGTTCTGGCATTGCTTCCTGACCCGGAGGCAGTCCCGTCGCGTGGGCTGCGCTCCTCTACTGCTTGTCGGAAGCTCCGGTGGAGGTGATGCCTGGAGGGTTGTCCATTATTTTGGAACACCCTGCAAAATTATGATAACAATTATTATAAACCATGTCAATATTAGCAACTTAAGACTTCACTTACCTGAATATTGTGGAAGGATTGGGGGATTGACATCCACCCAGAAAGAGATAAAATTATTTCGATGTATATCGAATTAATTAGAGGAGTTTCAAATGGACCAGCAAATTGGAAATGAATTACTGGCTTTCTTTAAAGCCCTGGCTGACGCCAACCGCCTGAAAATAATTGGGCTGCTGGCACAACGCACCTACAGCGTGAATGAAATATCCGACCTGCTTCAGCTTAGCCCATCCACGGTATCACACCATCTCGGACGTCTGGCTGAGCTGGGGCTGGTCAGCGCCCGCGCTGAGGGATATTACAGTATCTATCAATTGGAAACAAAAAACCTGGAAGATATGTCCAGACGGCTGCTAACTCGCGAGAGTTTTGCCAGCATTACAGTGGAGGAAAATATGGATGATTTTGATCGCAAAGTGGTGCGTGATTTCTCATTGCCGGATGGACGGTTGAAGTCCATCCCTGCCCAGCAGAAAAAAGTGATGTCCATTCTGCGCTATCTGATTAAAGAGTTTGAATTTGACCGGGACTACCCGGAAAAAGAAGTAAATGAAATTCTGGCGCGTTTTCACGAAGACACAGCCTACCTGCGCCGCGCCATGATCGACCACCGGTTGATGACCCGCCAGAATGGCATCTATCGCAGAGTGATGCCGGTGGAGGCATAATCTTTCCTCAATAAAGATATAATCATGTTGACAACATGAATGAACACGTCTTCGCGAGGGATAAAACATGTCTTCCAAACATCTCGAAAAATTAACCCGCCTGATGGCTGAGTCCGGGGTCAAGACCCTGGTTTTGAACCCCGGACCCACCCTGGCATATCTCACCGGGCTGCATTTTCATATCAGCGAACGCCCCACCGTCTTCATTTACTCACCTCCGGCTGATCCTGTGATTGTTCTCGCCGAGTTGGAAGCAGGTCGATTGGAATTCGCCCCGTTTAAAATCCTTCCCTTCGCTTATTCAGACAACCCCGCCACCTGGGGTGAGCAATTCAAGAATGCTGTCAGGTTGCTCAAGGTCGATCCAGCAGGTGTTGCGCTTGAGCCTGTTCACCTTCGTTATCTGGAACTTCAATATCTCCAGCAGGCGATTCCCGATGTGCAATGGCGGCCAGCCGACGACATTCTCTCCATGCTGCGCATGGTGAAGGATGAAGAAGAAGTGCAAGCCATGCGCACCGCCGTAAAAATTGCCGAACAAGCGCTGACAGCCACGCTCCCATCCATCCGCCCGGGTGTAACTGAGCGGGAAGTCGCAGCGGAACTCACCATGCAGTTATTGCGCGCCGGTTCAGACAGCGAATTGCCCTTTGCGCCCATCGTATCTGGCGGACCCAACGGCGCCAATCCACATGCCTCTCCCACCGATCGCAAACTGCAAAATGGCGATCTGCTGGTAATTGACTGGGGAGCCGCCCACGCTGGTTACTACTCCGATCTCACCCGCACCTTTGGGATCGGCAAAATCGCGCCGGAACTGGAAAAAATCCATCTGTTGGTTCAACACGCCAATCAAGCCGGGCGGGCAGCCGGAGCACCAGGCGTCAAGGCTGGCAAGGTGGATCAGGCAGCCAGGGCTGTCATTGAGCAGGCTGGTTATGGTGTGTATTTCACCCATCGGGTTGGGCACGGACTGGGTATGGAAGGGCACGAACCGCCCTATATGTTTGGAGAAAATCAGCTCATTCTGCAAACCGGCATGACCTACACGGTTGAGCCGGGCATTTATCTGCCGGGTCAGGGCGGCGTACGCATAGAAGACGATGTGGTGGTCACCGCCACCGGCGCCGAAACCCTGAGCCACATGGTGCGCGAACTGGTTACACTCGGGTAGATCCTTTTTGGAGGGGATATGGCCAGAGCTCAAGTAATACCCACCGCTGAACCGTTTTTCTTCAAGGGCGGCCCCATCGGTTGCCTGCTGGTGCACGGTTTTACCGGCACGCCAAAAGAGATGCGCTGGATGGGTGAAGACCTTGCCGGGCGGGGATGCACCGTCATGGGTATCCGGCTGGCAGGCCATGCCACAACACCTTCTGACATGGTACGCACCCGCTGGCACGACTGGCTTGCTTCGGTTGAGGATGGTCTCGACATGCTGAGGCCCAACGTGGATCACCTGTTTATCGCCGGTCTTTCCATGGGAGGTGCATTATCCCTGCTGGCAACCGCCAGGCATCCGGTGGATGGAGTCATAGCCATGTCTGCACCGGTGACCATGCCCGAGGACTGGCGCATGAGATTCCTGGGTATTGCCCAGTACGTCATGCCTGAGGTGGAGAAAGGTCCCCCCGACTGGCGCAATCCAGAAGCGGCGGCAGGTCACATTTCATACCCCCGTTACCCCACCCCTTCGGTGCGCGAATTAAATCAACTGCTAAAAGTGGTTTTGGCAGAATTGCCCAACATCGACGTTCCTGCACTTTTGTTTCACTCAGGCCTGGATGAAGGGGTAAACCCTGAGAACATGCCCATCATCTATGAACGCATATCCAGCCAGGACAGGCAGATGATCTGGCTGGAGAACAGTGGGCATGTGATCACCCGTGAGCCGGAACGCCAGATGGTGTTCGACCGATCTTACGAATTCATGTGCAGAATTGCCGGTATTTGATGGTTCAGGAGATAAAGTGGATATCATTACCCTGGTACTTGGCCCATTGGAAAACAACACCTACCTGCTGATCGACCCTGACACAAAGAACGCAGCCGTGGTTGATCCTTCCTTTGGTCATCAAGAAGTGCTTGATGAAGTCACCCGGCTGGGAGTGACCATTAAAGCCATCTGGCTGACCCACGCCCATTTTGATCACATCGCCGGGGTGGCCGGGCTTGCCCGGGATCTAAACACAGAAGTCGAGATCGGATTGCATCATGACGATCTGGAGTTGTGGCAGAATGGCGGCGGAGCGCCCGCCCTGGGTTACAACTTCGAGGTTGGTATTCAACCGACCCGCTTCTTTGAGGATGGGCAGACCCTGTGGCTTGGAAACAACCAGCTCAACGTACTTCATGCGCCAGGTCACACCAGGGGACACGTCATGTTTCACGCTGCGGTGGAGAAAGCTTTGCTGTGCGGTGATGTGATCTTCGCCGGTTCCATCGGTCGAACAGACCTGCCGGGGGGTGACACCGGCACTCTGTTAAACACCATCCGCACCAGGGTGCTCAACCTGCCGCCCGATACCCGTCTCATGTCCGGTCACGGTCCTGAAAGCACCGTCGAACAGGAACAAAGAACCAATCCTTTCCTATAATAAACAGACCCTGGCAACCAGGGTCTGTTACTATCACCTGCTGGGATGGATTACTTGGCGTAATCCACAGCGCGCGTCTCGCGAATGACGGTAACCTTGATTTGACCCGGGTACTGCATGGTCTCTTCAATATTCTTGGCGATATCACGCGCCAAACGGGCTGCCGCCAGGTCGTCCACGTCTTCAGGTCGCACAATAATGCGAACTTCGCGACCTGCCTGAATGGCGTAACTCTGGCTGACACCCTTGAACGAGTTGGCCACTTCTTCCAGTGAACGCAACCGTTTGATGTACTGCTCCAGGTCTTCACGGCGGGCGCCGGGGCGTGCACCCGAGATGGCGTCAGCAGCTTCAACGATGACCGCCTCAACTGAATCCTGCTCCACCTCGTGGTGATGCGCTGCAATGGTATTGACGATGCGCGCATTGACGCCATAGCGGCGGGCAAACTCAGCACCGATGCTGGCGTGCGTGCCCTCAGTATTGTGATCCATGGCTTTGCCCAGGTCGTGCAGTAATGCGCCAGCCTTGGCAATTTCCACATCCGCGCCCAACTCAGAAGCGATCACAGCCGCCAGCTTGGAAACCTCAACGGCATGGGCGAGCTGGTTCTGACCGTAAGAAGTGCGGTAACGCAGGCGGCCCAACACACGCAGAATTTCAGGGTGAAGACCGGCCACACCAGCGTCAAAGGCAGCTTCCTCACCGGCTTCAACGATTGCGCGTTCCACTTCGCGCTGTTCTTCATTCATTATTTTTTCAATGTGTGCCGGGTGAATGCGGCCATCCTGGATCAAACGCGCCAGTGCGCGGCGGGCAACTTCGCGGCGCACTGGATCAAAGCAGGAGATGGTCACAGCTTCAGGGGTGTCATCCACAATGACGTCCACGCCAGCCGCCTGCTCAAATGCACGGATATTGCGGCCATTGCGGCCAACAATGCGGCCCTTCATTTCTTCATTTGGCAGGATCACCACGGAGGTGGTCACTTCGGACACATGATCGGATGCCACACGTTGAATGGCATCGGCAATGATCTCCCTGGCACGCTTCTCGCCTTCCTGGCGGGCACTGGCTTCAATCTGACGCATGATACGAGCCATATCGCCGCGCGCCTCTTTCTCGGTGCGTTCAAGCAATTCAGCGCGGGCTTCGTCAACGGTCATTTCAGCCACCCGCTGCAGTTCAGCAAGCTGTTCAGCGTGCATTTTTTCAATTTCATTTTGCCTGCGGTCCACCGAGCTCTGGCGCTTGTTAAGCGCCATCTCGCGCTGTTCCAGACGTTCCATGCGGTGGTCCACTTCGGCGCGCCTCTTTTGCAGACGTTCCTCTTCCTTGTTCAACTCACCCCGATGCCGGGCGAGTTCGGACTCACCATCCTGAATGACCCGCAAGGCGCGGTCACGGGCTTCCAGTTCAATGGTGCGAGCCTGCTCACGGGCTACCAGGATGACATTATCCGCCTGTGAGCGCTGGTCTTTCATAAAACGTTCATTCAGCGTCTTGCTGATTAACCAGACGCCGAGCGCCAGGATGAGGACATCACCCAGGCCAATCAATAACAACCAAATCCATCCAATGACTATTCCATTCATGCTTCGACCTCGTTTTCGTTCATGGAGTTCATGCTCTCATCTGAATGCATCTCATCCCAGGCTTTCCGGACAGCGGAAGAAATGCTCCCGTAAGCAAAGCCACGCCGGCCCAAAAAACCGGTCATGCGCTCACGGAATTGGTTCCACTCCATCTCTCCAAATCGCCTGGCACGACGGATGGCGGCTTGATAGGCAAGCTCGTCATCACTTTGCGTTCCAGCCAGAGCTTCCTGAATGTCTTCCTCTCCAACCCCCTTCTGGCGTAATTCCATCGCCAGTACCCGCCGGCTGCGGGGACGAAACGTACTGCGGTTCTCAACCCAGTCACGGGCGAAGCCTTGATCTTCAATCAGGCCACCCTGTTTTAACCGGTCGATCACGGCGTCCACCACGGATTCTTCATATCCCTGGGTGGTCAGTTTTTTCCGAACTTCACTCTCTGAGCGGGGTTTATAGCTGATAAATCGAAAAGCCTTTTGTAACGCAACTTCATGTGTATCCTGTTGCTTCAGGCGGGTGATGTCGGCTTCCGTCAACACCTGCCCCACACTCAACCAGGCAGCAATAATACGAGCTGCTCCAAACGCATACTCCCCATCCAGATAGATATTTACGCGGTTCGGGTTCCGCTTTTGCGCCTTCAACGCAGTTATTTTTCTGTCCATTTAAATGACACAGCCGTCGAACTGCCAGGCAGCCACGGCTGAGAAGTGGTTTTATTGGGCGGTAAGCCATAATCAAATCTGATTATGACCATTCGGCGAAGCAGGAACGCTGCTCTATAAGAAAAAACGATGTATCAAGTCGTTTGTCGCTCTGTATTCAATTCAACTCCTGGTTTCCCGGCTCTCCGAACCCTGCTTCCGGGGTGAATGGAGAGCCTTTTTTGGTGAGAAATACCAGTTGTCACCGACTTCCGATCGTCATTTTTACGCCAACACTCCCAAAGGAGTGATATACCTTGCCCAGCAAATCTTCGTCCAAACCGGTGTCGCCTGTTCAGATTCAGTGATTGGCAGGAAGCCAATTGTTAAATAATTATACATGATATTACAGCTTTCGTATATATTTCAATTTAATGTTTTTGATGGTCCTTTAATACATCCAAACAACCCCACCCGGGTTCTTAATGCATCTCTTGCTGTCTGGTGAAAAAAGGTAAAATAAAAACAAACAAGGAAATGGAAGGAGGCCGATGATGGCCGGAGTCTCAAAAGAAGATGCGCTTGCCTATCACCGTTTAAATGGGAAACCAGGCAAGCTGTCGGTGGTGCCCTCAAAACCCCTCGAAAATCAACGTGACCTTAGCCTGGCATACACACCTGGTGTGGCTTATCCGGTGCTCGAAATTGAACGCGACCCTGACCTGGCTTATGAATACACCAACCGCGGCAATCTGGTGGCGGTAATCTCCAATGGCACGGCCATCCTCGGCCTGGGTGATCGCGGCGCGCTGGCCTCCAAACCGGTCATGGAAGGCAAGGGGGTTCTCTTTAAGAAATTTGCAGACATCGATGTCTTCGATATTGAGGTCAACACTCACGACCCCGAACGATTGATTGACGTTGTTGCAGCCATTGCCCCTTCCTTTGGCGGGATTAATCTGGAAGACATTCGCTCACCTGAGTGTTTTACGGTGGAACCACGCTTGCAGGAAATGCTGGACATTCCTGTATTTCACGACGACCAGCATGGAACCGCCATTATTCTGGCAGCCGGTTTGATCAATGCGCTGGAGTTAACCAACCGGAAAATTGACCAGATCAAAGTGGTGTTCAGCGGAGCCGGGGCAGCCGCCATCTCGTGTGCACGACAGCTCGTCAATATCGGCGTCCCGCGTGAGAACATCTGGATGTGTGACGTTGCCGGACTGGTGTACCATGGACGTCCGATGGAAATGTTCCCCGAAAAGGTTGCCTTTGCGCAGGGAGACAGCCCGGCATCATTGTGCGACGTACTGCCAGGGGCCGATGTTTTTATTGGCCTGTCAGTGGGGAACATTGTTGAGTGCGATATGTTGGCCCATATGCGCGAAAAACCGATCATTTTTGCCATGGCAAACCCAAACCCGGAAATTTCCTACGAACTGGCTCGCAGCACCCGCCCCGACGCGATTGTGGCCACGGGTCGCTCAGACTATCCCAATCAGATTAACAATGTTCTGGGGTTCCCCTTCATCTTCCGGGGTGCACTGGATGTCCGTGCCCGCGCCATCAATGAAGCCATGAAGGTGGCGGCAACCCATGCCCTTGCCGAACTGGCCCGCCAACCAGTTCCATCGGATGTTCTGCAGGCATATTGCCTGGACCATCTCGAATTTGGCATGGATTACATCGTTCCCAAACCATTGGATCGACGTGTCTACCTGTGGGAGTCGTTGGCGGTTGCCAGGGCAGCCATGCAGAGTGGCGTGGCTCGCTGCTGCACCGATCTGGATGAATATCGGCTAAAACTGGAACAACGCATGGGCATGGGCTACGGAGAAAAAGCCTGTCAGTAGGGTTTCAGTTTATGCTACAATAATCCCATGAATGCGCATCCGTCTGACACCCATAATTATTTGCCGCCCTCAACCGGATCGCTGCATCGCAAACAAACAATGTGGCAAATCACAGCGCCGTTGGGGGTGATGATCCTGGTCGTTCTGGCGCTGGCTGTGCTCGGTGTACTCGCCGCGCAGGGCAGCGCAGATGAAGCCACCCGCTGGGCAGGAATCTCACTGGTCGTAATGATCCTGCCTGCCATGGTTATCACACTGGTCGTCCTGGCAATATTTGTCGGCTTGATCATCCTGCTGGCAAAATTGCTCAAAGTCACCCCATTTTATTCGCTACGGGTCCGTGCCCTCATTTTTCAGGTGGAGGCTGCCGCGATCCAGTGGATGGACCGCTCGGTGAAACCGGTCATGTTCCTCAACTCCACCTGGGCTGCCATCCAGCAATTTGTTCATCAGATCAAGAACGCTCCGCGATAGCAATTCGGGGGTTATTGATTAAACTGAATAGTTTTTGTTATCAGGGAGGTAATTAAAGATGGATTTCAACAACTGGAAAACCAGAACCATGATCCTTGCCACTGTGATCGGTGCAATTGCCGGTGCAGCCGCCGGGTATGTCGTGGTCAGGCGTAATGACGAACTGAACCGTACCCCACAACTGACCCCGGGTGATGGTCTTAAACTGGGCCTGGGTGTGTTGGGCTTGATCCGCCTCGTGTCTGAATTTACCGACGACGAGAAGTAGTAGAAACGGGAGCTGGTCAGGTTCGTCGTGAAATCCTCTCTGGCGCCCTTTATTCGCTTTATCCTTGCCGGCAGGCTGCAACGGGAATTCATCGTGCTGCCTTCCGGCAAAATGGTTTTGGATACACTGGGTGGCAATCTGCTTTATGCCGCCGCCGGTTTGATGTTATGGGGCAGCGATGTCGGCCTGATCAGCCGGGTTGGGAACGATTTTCCCCAGGAATGGTTGGATAAGATCGCCGATCAAAACCTGAACACTCAGGGAATATTCCAGACCAACTCGCCGCTGGATGTGCGCCGTTTCATCGCCTATCCTGATTTCGACAACCCCAAACTTGACAATCCGGTATCTCATTTTGCTCGGCTGGAACAATCCATGCCCCGTTCGCTGTTGGGTTATACCAATCGGCTGGCCGAGATGGACAGCCGCACAACAGCCACAGATTACACCCTGCGTTCGGGTGAGGTGCCTGAGGATTATCTGGATGCCACTGCAGCCCACATTTGCCCTGTTGATTATTTAACGCATACAGCCATCCCATCACTGTTACGGCAGGCTCAAATTCAAACCGTAACGCTGGATACCTCACCCACCTATATGACCCCGGTGTTCTGGGATAACATACCGGCGGTGGCAAGCAGCCTGACTGCGTTGCACACCGATGAAGACCAGTTGACGACTTTGTTTTCAGGGCGAACCCATGATCTGTGGGAAATGGCAGAAGCCATCTCAGCGTTTGGGTGTGAAATGGTCACCATTCGCAGGAAAGGCAACACGGTTTATCTATACGAAAATGCCGGCAGAAATCGCTGGATCATCCCTGCCTATCCTGCCCGGCTGACCGACCCAACCGGTTCTGGTGATGCCTTCTGCGGGGGCTTTCTGGCTTGTTACCGTGAAACATACGATCCGTTAGAGGCAGCCCTGCACGGAGCCATCTCCACTTCCATGGTGGTTGAAGGCAGCCAGCCATTTTACGCGTTAAACGCCCTGCCGGGTCTGGCCCAGGCCCGTCTGGATTCTCTCCGGCCAAGGGTGCAGCGACCATGAACGATGACGCCGCCCTCCTGCAAAATTTGCTGGATGCCGCCTGTGAAATTCAGCAAATTCCAGCCCCCACCGGTGACGAACTGGAACGCGGCAGGTATCTTCTTTCCGCTTTTCAACGCATTGGCCTCTCCGAAATCCATCGGGACGAAGTTGGCAATATCTGGGGGCTTTACCTTGCCCATCAGGCTGACCCTGCCAAACCAGCATTAATCATCAGCGCTCATTTGGATACAGTGCATCCAGCCGGTTCCCCACTGGACCTGCAGTTTCTGGATGACCGCATCAAAGGACCAGGTCTGGGTGACAACTCATTGGGGTTGGCTGCCATGCTTCAGCTCGCCGCAGACACTGTCAAGGAAGAGATTCCTCACCCTGCAGGTGTTTGGTTTATTGCCACCGTTGGAGAAGAAGGCCTGGGGAACCTGCGCGGAATGTTGCGGGCAGTGGAGACCCTGGGCAAGCGGGCGCTGGCGTATCTTGTGCTGGAAGGCATTGGGCTGGGCAATATTTACCACTCAGGCCTGGGGGTGGAGCGTTACCGCATTGAGGTTAATACCCCTGGCGGTCATTCATGGGCTGATTTTGGCCGCCCTTCGGCAATTCATGAACTCTCGCGCCTAATCACATCGCTGATCAACATCCAGTTACCCACCACCAGCCGCACCACACTCAACGTGGGAACCATCGAGGGTGGCAATTCAGTCAATTCAATTGCCGCGCATGCTTCAGCCACCCTGGATCTGCGCTCTGAAAATGCCCATCACCTGCAATGGCTCTCGGCAAAAGTGGATGAATTATGTACCCGGATGGTGCACCCCCATGTGCAAATGAAGACGACCCTGATCGGCAGTCGGCCGGCCGGGGCAATCTCAGAGGATCACTTGCTGGTAAGGCTGGCTGTGGAAACCTACCGGCAACATGGCGTTTTTCCCCGCCTGGGGTCTGCCTCCAGTGATGCCAACGCCCCTTTGAGCCGCGGATATCCTGCCATTTGCATAGGGATCACCCACGGAGGCGAGGCGCACACCGCCAATGAGTACATTCAAACCGGACCCATACTAAATGGTTATCTTGCTTTAAAACAGATTGTCAACCGGGTTTGGGCGATCAGCCGACTGGTTGACAAAAGAAATCCCAGAGATGGCGCCCCCATCAGCTAGGGGCTATTCGAAAGTCGGGTCAGGCAGAGTTCTCAAAATTACTCGTCAAAAGCGTTCTACCCGAGAGACAATTAACGGAATAAACCAGCAACGGTTCACGTTTGCCTTTGGCTTGAATCGGGTCCACCGTTGATACTTCAATCTGATTCAATACACGCAGGTAAGCTTCCTGGCTGATCAGGATCTGCCCGGGGGCGGCATTCTCCTGGATGCGCCGTCCGGTATTGACACTGTCCCCAATTGCCGTGTAATCCAGTCGCCGTTCATTACCGATTAATCCCAGCACGGCTTCACCCACATGAATACCGATACCAAATGACAATCTGCGGCTGGCAGGCATACCCAGCCCAAGCAGGGTGATCCGGTCACGAATGGCAAGCGCAGCCCGCACTGCCCGCATGGTGTGATCGACCTGCGGAATGGGCGCGTTGAACCACGCCATCACTGCATCACCGAGGAATTTATCCACCGTGCCGCCTTCATTGAGGACCGCTTCCGCCGCCACTGCCAGATAGCTGTTTAGTACCGAAACAAGTTCTTCCGGCTCCACGGTCTCACTGAATGTAGTGAAATCCCGCAGATCGGCAAACAGAATCGTAATCTCAGAACGCTGCCCACCCAGTTGCAGGCTGTTCGGATCCAGCCGGTCAATCACTGCCGGGGAAACCATGCGTTCAAACAAACGCCGTTGTGCTTCCAATTTCCGTTTCTCGGTCAGGTCTTCGAGCACAATCGCCACACCCTGCATGGTTTGTTGCACATCCTTCATGGGTGAAAGGCTCAGGCGCAACTCCACCTGTCCGCGTTCTGGCATTAACGGGCTGGTCTCAAGCCCGACGACGGGTTGGTCTGTCTTCAAAACATAATCGAGATACGGATTGAGAGCGGGAGCCAGAGGAGGATAGGCTTCCTGCAATTCAGAGCCAATCAGATGCACACTGGAGTTGCCCAGGATCATCTGTGCGGCGCGGTTGCACATGACAATCCGCTTTTCCACATCGGCTGTGATCACTCCGCTGGCAATGGACTCAAACACATTGTCCATCAAATTCTTCAGCTCAGTCACCTCAGCAAGAGTGCGCCTCACCGAGGCAAACAGGCGGGCATTTTCGATCGCCACAGCCGCTTCATTGGCAAATGCCGTTAATAGATCAAGCTCCTTCTGAGAGAACAAACCACTGCGAATGCGGTTATCGGCGTAAATGACGCCGGTCATCACTTCTTTCACCTTGAGGGGAACGCACAGAATGGAACGCAAGTTATAAGCAACCACACTCTGCTGAAAATTAAAGCGGGTGTCTTCCTGGGCGTTGGTGGTCAGCACTGCGCTGCCGGTGGAGAGGACCCGCTTGATCACACTGTGGCTGATGGCAAACTCGGACGGGTCAATCGATTCTTTTTCCCAGTTGCGCGCCATGCGGATGTTCATATCGTCGCCATCACTGGTCAGCATCAGAAAGCCCCGTTCAGCGCGGGTAATGCGAATGATGGTGTCCATAACCATCGTTAACACCACGTCCAGATCCAGCGATGAGTTGACCACCTCGCTCACGTCAGCCAGCGCGCGCAAATTACGCCGCTCGGTTTCAAGCGCATTAACCGATTTTCGAATCTGCGAAACGGCGTCAGCCAGGGAAGTGACATTCTCGTAGATTTCCTTTGGAATGGATGCAGGACGGGAAGACTGCAGGAATTTTGACAGTCTTTCCACCAGCATATCCATGCGAACCAGCTTTTGGTCAAGCGCGCTGAAATTGATCGACTCAGGAACGTGGATATCCATGAACGATGACCTTTATTGGACTTATGATGGGTTTAGCGTCTAAACAACTGCTTCCACGCTGTTTTGATAACCTGATTCCATAGCAAACTGTGTGCCATTTTTGCCCTGGTCAGATCCGGATATCGGCGGCTGAATACCTCGATGTGATATTCTTCGAGTAACACAGATGCCTCTGAGCGCGCCAGGGGGACACGCCGCACAAGCAGATCCATCTTTTCCGACGGCGTCATTCCGGGAGCAGGCCGAACGGCAAGCAGCCACAACATCCAGTCAACCCGGCGGAATATTCGCTCCATGGGTGTGAGTTCGGTGTATCTTGCCCAATTATAAATGGCTTTGGGAACCTCAACACCCCGGCTCGAAAAGAAATCATTGGAGATGATTTCTTCAACGTATTGAGGGAAGGGCTTCAGGTACAGCACTGGATACCGCCTGAGCAGGAAGAACCCGCCAATGGCAAATGCAACCAGCGCAGTGGAAGTGATCACAATCGGAATGGCGCGTGACAGCGGCTCTGCACGCTCAGCCACACCCGGGTCAATGTCCTCCTGCTCCATATCCTCCAGAGAAGGACGGTTGTCAAGCGGTGGGGGAAACTGTATTTCGTTCCCCTCCAGTGAGTCTGCGGAACTGACTCCTTCCCTAAGTTCATACGCAGGTTGGGCTGCCGTTGGTTCAAACTCCACCCACCCATACCCGGGGAAGTACACCTCGGGCCAGGCATGGCTGTCATTTACACGAACCTCAAACGCATTTTCTCCTTCAACCTGTTCTCCCTGTGCATAACCGGTTGCCAACCGGGCGGGAATACCGAGTGAACGCAACATCAGCACTTCAGCCGTGGCGTAATAATTACAGAAACCCTTTTTGTAGTCAAACAGGAACCATTCCATCACATCCTGATCTTCAGGAGGAGTTTCAATGGCGCCCTGATACTCGATATTTACACGCAGATAACGGGTGATGGCGTGGGCAATATCGTAAGGATTATCATAATTTGCCGCGATCTCTTCTGCTTTGGCCTGCACCCTTTCGGAAAAATTTTCAGGAAGTTGCAGATAGCGGGTGACCACCCAGCCAGGGTAGGCTGTACCGGCAGCGCGCAACATGGATTGGGTCGGTTCGCTGATCAGTGCGCGCGCTTCGTATACATCCCCGGCGTGCAAACGTGGTGAAGCCAGCACCGTAACCAGGTCATATACCCCTTCATCAGAGGATTCGCCAATATACCTGACCGAGCGGCTGATAAAAGTGGCCCGGTTGGGAACATACACCTTTTCCATGGTGGCCAGATGCGTCTGGAAGGATAGTTCAACGTTGCGTCTGCCGGCGAAATTTAACGGAGCAAGCGGCCATTCTTCGGGCAATGCTTCACCACGGGTCTCCACCGAGTTTGTCCATTGCTCGCCATTGTAGGTATCATAGCTGCTGCCACGCCAGTAGTACCTGAAATTGGTGGAGATGGTGGAAGCTTCGACCCTGAAGACCACGTCGTCGCTTTGACTGATACGCGTTCCCAGATTTAACATTCCTGCATAGGAATCGTTGATGTATACCACCGGGCTTTGCAAACCAGCGGTGGCATTACCAAACCTTTCCTTTACATTTTCCCACCAGCCGGTCACTTCCAACCGGGTGGTATCGCTGGTCATGGATATTTGTTCTGGAACCGGCAGGCTCCAGGCAACCACCAGCAACATCACCGAGCTGATCAAGATCGCCCGGCCCAGGCTGAACCCTGTTTCAGAATCAACCGCATAACCGCGCTCCAGCCATTGCCGCCGATTATTCAGGTAATAAACACGGCCGATCAACAACAATGTGCACAAGATGAAGATAAACAGGTAACGCTCACCATGTGACACATACTGGCTGTAATGGTGAAAAATGAAAGTGGCCACGGCCGCCATGGCGAGCACCACCCATGGGCGGTTGTTGCGTACCAGTTGGTACATGCCCACCATGCCAAAGATCCAGAATAGAGCGCTCATGCCAAGCAGGAACGGCAGGGTGTCTTCAATCCGGATGTTATTGAACAGGGCAAACAAGACAGCGTTAACACGACCCACAATGCTGACCAGGCGTTCGTTCCAGGTCATGGTGTTCTTTAGCAGCACACCGATTTGCCATCCGACAAAAAACAGCCCGTATATCACGCCGAACACAAATGTGGTCCGGCTTTTAAACCGACTTCGTCCCAGCAGCGCTCCCAGGATCATGGCAATCAATAACAGAAACTCCACCGTGTCCAGGTTGTGCGTCCAGCGTGTGACTTCCAGACGCCAGGCAGCCACCCACAGGGCGATGGCAAAAATAATGACAGAGGGGGTATCCCACCAGTGATTTGGTTGGTTATTTTTCATGGGTTAAGTGTAAAATGGTGATGGCTCCAGTTACGATCATCCATTAATTGTAACCAAGATCATCTGATTTTTTGTTAGAAAAATCTCAGGAATTTCCGGAGGTCCCATGGACGCATTATGGCAGGCCGAAATTGCCATCACGCTATTTCTTCAGTCACTGGGTGACTGGCTGATTGCGCCGTTGAAAGCCATCACCAACCTTGGCTCTGAGGAATTTTTCCTCCTCGTGGTCCCCGCCATATACTGGTGTGTTGACCTTGGCCTGGGTTTACGCATCGGCATCATGCTGTCAGCAACCAATGTGGTCAACAGTTTTTTCAAAACTTTGTTCCACGGCAGCCGTCCCTACTGGTTTGATACCAGGGTCAGAGGTCTCAGCAGCGAAACCTCGTTTGGCATTCCCAGCGGACATTCACAGCACGCTGCGTCAGTGTGGGGGCTGCTCGCCGCCAAGGTCAAGGCACGTTGGTTAACCATTTTGGTGGTCGTCATGGTTTTCCTGATCGGCTTTTCGCGCATCTTTCTCGGCATGCATTTCACCACTGATGTATTAAGCGGCTGGTTGCTGGGCGTGTTGTTGATTGTTGCCTTCATTCTGCTGGAACCGCCTGTCCTGCGCTGGATCAAACGGCTCTCGCTACCCGCCGTGCTGGGTGTGTGTTTTGTGGGCGCTTTGCTGGTGATGGGCCTCACCCTGCTGCCAATTGAATTATTTGGTGATTGGGAGATCCCGGTTGAGTGGAAAAATAATGCCCTGGCCACCCATCCCGATGTCGAGATCGATCCCTTCAAGCGCGACGGCGCGTTTACCATGGCAGGCACTTTTCTTGGCATGACTGCTGGCGCAGCCTGGCTGGTTCGTAATGGTGGGTATGATGCCGGTGGAACGTTTGTGCAGCGCCTGCTGCGTTTCCTGATTGGTGCATCGGTGACGGTTGCCCTGTGGTACGGGCTTGGCAAGGTCTTCCCCCGTAACGCCGACCTCACCAGTTATCTGCTGCGCTTCCTGCGCTACATAATCATATCCGGCTGGGTTTCACTGGCGGCGCCCCTGCTTTTTATCCGCATGAAGCTGGCCTCGAAACAAAAAACAGGCTGAGAGAGATTGAGAGTCGCCTGCCGGCTGCTTATGCATTACAATAGTTATGTGTTACCGATCCAGCAAACAGGAGGAAAATCATGCGACGAATTGGTTCACTGATACTTGGCGCAGCACTGGGGGCAGCCCTGGCAGCCGCGGTGGCTTTGTTGCTAGCCCCCGGTTCCGGAGATGAGACCCGCGGGCGGATCAATACTTATTTTAATCAACTTGCCGGCGAGGTTCGGAATGCCCGCCTGCAAAAACGGATCGAACTGGAGCACCAACTGGCTGAACTGCGTCAGCCGACACCGGAGATCTAAACTATCGCTTGCTCACTCATTTCGGCGGGTCGCAAAACACCCGCCGCATTCATTTAAATCCATATCAAAGGTCCTGTCATCTCATGAGTTCACCATTGATGAATTATCGTTATCCCCGTCGTTTTCTGATCCGTACATTTATCCGTATTCTGGGCAGGTTGGTGTTACCCCTGTTCGCCCGCATTCGTCTGGAAGGCATGGAAAACCTCCCAAAAAAGGGACCGGTCATCCTGGCTGGCAATCATGTGGCTTACATGGAAATTGTGTTGATGGTTGTTTACGCTCCCTGCCTGGTTGAACTGATCGGCACGGGTGATATTCCCATGGACCCCAATTTTGCCTGGCTGGCAAAGTTGTATGGGTTCATCCCCATCAACCGGGGCAACCTTGACCGCGCCGGGCTGATGAGTGCGCTGGTGGTTTTGAAACAAAATGGCGTACTGGGAATCTTCCCCGAAGGTGGCATCTGGCAGCCGGGTGACATGGCTCCCCAGACCGGTGTGGCGTGGTTGAGCAGCAACGCACATGCTCCCATCGTTCCAATCGGGTTTGTTGGCATGCGCGGCGCACTGGCAAAAATTGGTCGCCTGCAGCGCCCGCAATTGGAAATGCACGTCGGCAAACCCCTGCCGCCCATCTCGCTTGATCAACCAGAAATGTCCAAAAAACAGGCACTGGAAGCTGGCGCGCGCGAGGTGATGCACCAGATCCACGCCCTGCTGCCGGAGGAGGAAATCGCTCATCAGCCTGTACAGCAGGAAACCTATCGTATTTCCATCACAGCTTATGATGCAGTTGGAAACCCCACCCCCCTTCCAATGGATGATGCTCTGCCCAATGGCGATGCCCTTTCACGCATGCTTAATCAGCCGGTGATCATGGATGTGTATGCCCGAAACTTGAAACTACCCGTAAAATCACTGATGAACCTGCCGCGCCGGTCCCATTCCAGGGATATCCTGACAGCCTGTAAAGCCATTTTGAATTACCTGGATCAAAACACCGGCTTCCTCACCTATCGATTTGGCATGGAGACTGGCTTGCGAATGCGAACAGGACTGGAGGAAATGAAAACCCTGGCTGATTGGGCAGCCAGGGCTGATCTACTACTCGAAATCCACCTCATACCGCTCGATCCGCCTTATGAAAGCGGGTAATGCAGAGAGGATCAATCACCAACAATTGACTTCACCTGCCACTGCGGATTACCCGCAGCAACTCCCTGGCGGCATGTTGGGGGCCACCCTGTTCCTTGCCGGACACCCCCAGTTGGGTGCGCAACTGGCCAACAAACAGATTCTGGTCAAAGAAGGCATGGAAGAACTTTTCAGCCAGTGGATCATGCAAGTGCTGGTACTGGGGCGGCCCAAAAATATTGGCAAAATACGTCTGCACCAGCCCGGTGGTCGTGGTTGTCCCCTTGCTCATCACCCGTCCGGCTCTGAACACTTCCAGTGCATCCTCAACCCGATCAAATGACTGAACCGCCGAAACGTCCCCATCAACAGTGTCATAGTTATTGGCGTAGAAAATGTAATCCACCCCAAAGCCGCGCACAACATCATCGTACTTGGTCACCGGAATGACCACCCTGGCATTGGTTTGATCAGGGTTCATGATGATTGTACGGTCGATCTGTCCCCAGGCGTAACCAGACTGCAGGTCATCCAGCCGGACAAACGCGCCCATTTCTGTTCCGTAACCAATTACCCTGCCATCCTCCAGTGCAAGTGATCCCATGTCGTCGGCGATCACCACCAGGTCTTCCACTTCATCCCCGGCAATGGCACGCAATGCCTCAAGCGTCTCTGACTTGCCCGCACCGGTGTCGCCAATAATCAGGACGGTGGACGGCTGTCCGCCCTTGAGGGTCAGGTTCACCATCGCACCGTGATAAGGCAGCCGCCCGCGCTTCATCATGATGATATTGTGCAGAGTCAGAATCATCTTCTTCAGGTAACCAAAATAGCTGTACCGGTCGCGCAGCGGAATGGAGCCAACCAGAATCCCATTGGCTTCATCATCAAAGAAAATGGTTTCCCGGTCCGGCACTGCCTGTTCTTCGGGGACCTGCGGCTCAACCCCAAACAGGTAAATCGCGTCCGGCTGGCGTTTCAAATCCTCATCACTGGCTAGTTCAAACAGATTGCACAACGAAAAACCAAGCTCAAATTGCGCGAGTGAGAAGTAAACCAGCACCACCAGATCTCCGACCTTGGCTGGATAACATAACCAGTCATCATGGTCGAGCTCGACATCCAGGACCGGGTTGGCATCAACGCGCACAAAACTGCCGGTACGCTTGTTCATCGGCGAGGAGAAGATCAAGGGTGGGTAAATCAATACCTGACGGATGATGCCGATGGAGTTCAGCTTTTTGTAAATATCTGCTTTAAACGGGACATCACGAGGCAGTGCAATTGCTCCGATCTCCGCACCGGCGCTCACCTGACGATAAATTCGCGGATGCCGCCCGGTGATGTTTTCCTGCACATCCCGATAAGTGCTGCGCACCACGTGGGTCAGTTTTTCCACGGTCTCATTGAACGCCCGGTAGGGTTTTTTGTCCAACCGGTCACCCGCGGAATCGCACACCACCACGCGATTGAGACTGCGCCAGTAGTTGTATAACTGCTCCACAAAATCGTTGAGCAACTCCCTGTCGTCAAAGAAAGGTTGGCTGCCATCCTGCACCCGCAGCACCAGATCCGCCGGCAGTTTGGCCAGATAACGAAAGATGCTGGTCAGCAGGCGCAGGTCATCTTCAGTGATCTCACTGTCTGGGAAGATGCGCAACAGGCGGGATTGTTGTCGTTTGAGCGTGGAGACAAACTGGGTAAGGATCTCAAAAAACAGATCTGACGAAAGCAATTCCTCCGCGTTTTCAGCGGTTTTTCCCTGCATGCGTATGACAATTTTTTCGTCCAACAAATTGTGTCTTTCAGATTGCATGGGATGGCTCTCACTTTCTGGAAAATTTGCACGCGGGGATGCGCGGTCACGAACGGTGAAAATATGCGGAAGTGATCAATTCTTCCAGCATTTTGGTGGTGAGTGATTTTGGCCGTTCAATGGGTTTTTGCAGCGCGCGCGACCAGACCGCATGGGTGGTGAGGCCCAGAATACGGCTGACCCCAAACAGAACGGTATAGTAGTCGAATTCCTTCACCCCGTAATGATACTGCATGGTCCCATTGATTGCATCCACATTGGGATAGGGGTTTTTTACTTTGCCCTGCTTTTCGAGCAAATCGGGAACCACATCATACACCAGGTTAACCAGTTGGAAGAGATCGTCATCTGGCATGACCCGCCAGCCATAATCAAGCTGGGCAGTGAAACGCGGGTCGGTGGTGCGCAGCACAGCATGCCCGTAACCCGGGATCACCTGTCCCTCATCCAGGGTCCTGCTCACACAGGCTTCCACCTGCTCGCGCGTGGGGTGCTCCCCCACCTGATCGCGAACACCCAGCAACCAGCGGATGCACTCCTGGTTGGCCAGCCCATGAAGTGGTCCTGCCAGTCCGTTCATCCCGGCTGAACAGGCGTAGTAAACATCCGAAAGGGCTGATGCCACCAGATGGGAGGCGTGTGCCGAGACATTGCCGCCCTCGTGATCAGAGTGCAGGAAGAAGAACAGACGGCAGAGATCCTTGTATTCTTCATCGTCAATGCCGATCATGTGGGCAAAATTGGCTGACCAATCCAGGTTGGGATCGGGGTCAATGACCTGCCCGCCCCGATAACGATGGTTGTAAATAAATGCTGCCAGCGCAGGTACTTTGGCGGTCAGGTTCAGACTGTCTTCCAGGTAGCCTTTCCAATAATCCGGCTTGCGTACTGAGCCGCCGGCATAGTCACTGGCAAACACTGATTCGCGCTGCAAAGCCAGAATGGCTGTGGAGAACAGGGTCATCGGGTGGGTATCGGCTGGCAGGGCGCGCAGCACATCATATACATAATCAGGCACAACGCTGCGTTGTTTCCATTCTGCTTCCACCATCTCAGCATCCGCCTGGGTGGGAAATTCATTTACCATCAACAGATAAAACAATCCACCGGTCAATGGATAATTTGAACCAGGCGCTTTTGGCAAATCTTCAAGCAACTCGGGGATGGTGTATCCACGCAAGCGGATGCCCAGCATGGGGTCAACATAAGAAATATCCGACACCTGGATCTGGACGCCGCGAATTCCACCGTAGATTTGCTCAACAGTTACGTCGCATACCTTCAGGTTGCCGTAAATCTTGGTCAACCGGTTTACCCGCTCACGCCAGGGGGGAAGTTGCTCCTCGATTTTTGAAAATAGATCCATACCAGCCTCCTGACTGGGAACGGTAAAAAACCGTGTCGCCTGGTCAATTCAGATTACCTGGCGATGCCCCATCTGTTGAGATAGTTGCGCGGCGACTTCCACCACGCGTTGTGAAAAATGGGAAATGCGTTCCGGCGAAAAGCGTGCAGATGGTCCGGATATGGTGAGCACAGCAACAATTTCGCGCCCGCCGGCAAAGATGGGTGCGGCCACTCCGGAGGCATCGGCCACCCATTCGCCGTGACTGACGGCAAATCCCTGACCGGCGATGATGCCCAGTTCGGTTTCCAGATCCTGCCTTACCGTATAGGTAAACGGCGTCAAAGGGGAGAAATCGGTGCGGTCGAGAATTTCCTTGCATCGCGCTGGAGGAAGAAATGCCAGGAACACCTTTCCGGCTGACCCGGCATACAGCGGCAGCCGTTTGCCCAGACGGGCCACAATGCGAACATTTTGCTGGCTTTCAAGGCGCTCAACACACACGCGTTCATCCCCCTCCAGAACGTACAGGCTGATCGTCTCCTGGGTCTCCTGCCACAGCTCCTTCATCAAACCAATGGCTGCGTTGCGCACATCCAATGTTGAAGAGTAAACACCAGCCCATGAAAGCACCCTGCCGCCCAACGAATACAACTTCGTCTCGGGGTTCTGCCTTAACACCCCCATATCTTTGAGCAGGCTCATCAGGCGACCGGTGGTGCTGGTGGAAAGCTTCACCATGCGTGCGGCTTCGCGCACACCCAGCGCAGGACGATCCACACTGAAACAATCCAGCAGGGCAAAAGCGCGTGACAGGGTGGAGTTCTTTTCAGGTTCGTTCATGATAAAGGGTGATCATTTTCTCCAGGAAAGTGTCCCATATAATGGGACTGTGTCCCATTAATTACCCAATATTATAGGATTTTCTGGTATCATATGTCAAGCATGAAATAATATCACCCTGGGGATTAGTGATATTATCGATAAATCAACTTGCCATTCTCTGCTTTGGAGGGATATAATTTTTTCATGGAAAACGTCACCTCCCCCCACACCGGTCAGAAGATAACCCTCGTCAACGGAAGCCTGCACACCCCCGATCACCCCATCATCCCATTTATTGAGGGAGACGGTATTGGCCCGGATGTGTGGAAAGCTGCCAGGCGTGTGATGGATGCGGCAATTGAGATCGCCTATCATGGGGCGCGCGCCATTCACTGGCAGGAAGTTCTCGCCGGAGGAAAAGCCCACGATGCGCTGGGTGTCTGGCTTCCTGATGACACCCTGCAGGCATTCAAAGAATATAAAGTGGGCATTAAAGGTCCATTGACCACGCCTGTTGGGGGCGGCATTCGTTCGCTCAATGTGGCATTGCGTAAAGACCTGGATCTTTATGTGTGCCAGCGGCCGGTACGCTGGTTTGATGGCGTTCCCTCACCAGTGCGAAACCCGCAAATGGTGGACATGGTGACCTTCAGGGAGAACACCGAGGATCTCTATGCCGGTATTGAATTTGCCGAAGGCACCCCGGAAAACCAGCGTTTGATGGATTTCCTGAGGGAGAACTTTCCCAAGGCATATGAAAGCATCCGTTTTCCGCAGACATCAGGCCTGGGGATTAAACCCATATCGCGGGAAGGCACAGAGCGTCTGGTGCGTGCTTCCATTCAGTGGGCGCTGGATAACCGCAGACGGGTGGTCACCCTGGTACACAAAGGCAATATCATGAAATTCACCGAGGGAGCCTTTCGAAACTGGGGTTATGAATTGGCCGAACGCGAATTTGGACGGTACGTTTACACCCGTCAGCAATGGCAGCGCACCGCAAAAGCAAAGGGCGAGGATGCAGCCAACGTGGAACAGCAGGAAGCCAAGGTCAACGGCGCATTGTTGATCAACGACATGATCGCTGACATTGTTTTTGAAGCCACCATCACCCGTCCGCAGGAGTTTGACGTACTGGCAACCATGAACCTCAACGGCGATTACCTGTCCGACGCTCTCTCCGCGCAGGTGGGCGGGGTGGGCATTGCTCCGGGCGGCAATATCAATTATGAAACCGGGGTTGCGGTGTTTGAAGCCACGCACGGCACGGCTCCCATCCTCGCCAATCAGAATAAAGCCAACCCCAGTTCCTTAATTCTCTCAGGTGAGATGATGTTGCGTTACCTGGGATGGGAGGAAGCTGCCAATCTGATCACATGCGGCATTGAAAAAGCCATTGCCAGCCGCACCCTCACGGTTGATCTGTTTCGCTTGGTGGAAAATGCCCGCCTGGTCTCCACCTCTGAGTTCGCTGACGCGGTCATTGCTGAAATGGGTTAACCAAACCACCCGGAAAATCAACGACCTTTCATCACGCAATCAACTTGTAGAAAGGTATTTATGAACGTTCATTCCTCATCATCCGCTGAAATTCACACGACGCACGGTGTATACACATACCATCCCCTGGATCAAATACCGGGTGCAAGCGAGGAACAAATCCGACGCCTGCCCGTTTCCATTCGCATCATGCTGGAAATGCTCTTGCGCAAATTTTCAGCCGGTGAAGTAACACAGCAAACTCTCAACAATTTGCTCAACTGGCAATCCAGAGCAGTGGACCGCCCTATTTTACCCTTCTATCCCGGCAGGGTGCTCATGCAGGACTTTTCCGGTGTACCGGTGCTGGTTGATCTGGCTGCCATGCGTTCAGCGGCTGCCCGCAGAAACGCCAATCCGGCTTTGATCAACCCGGTCATCCCGGTGGATGTGGTCATTGACCATTCCATCCAGGTTGATTACTTCGGCATTCCAGACGCCATCCTGCGCAACACCGCGCTCGAGTTTGAGCGCAATCGCGAACGCTACGAGTTCCTGCATTGGGGACAAAAAGTCTTTAAGAACTTCCGCGTCGTACCACCTTCAACCGGCATCATCCATCAGGTCAATCTGGAATACCTCAGCCCGGTGGTACTTTCTCCGGAAGGCAACAGCGTGGCTTTTCCGGACACGGTGGTGGGAACCGACTCACATACCACCATGATCAATGGACTGGGTGTGATCGGCTGGGGCGTTGGCGGTATTGAAGCTGTGGCTGCCATGCTGGGCCAACCGATTGAAATGTCAGCACCGGATGTGATCGGGTTCAAGTTGTCGGGCGCATTGTGCGAAGGCGTCACCCCCACCGACCTGACCCTGACCATCACCCAGATGCTGCGCAAACGCGGCGTTGTGGAGAAGTTCGTCGAGTTTTTTGGGCCGGGTCTTTCCACTTTGCCGGTCACTGACCGCGCCATGATCGCCAACATGGCTCCCGAGAACGGCGCAACGGTGATGTATTTCCCCGTCGATCAACTCACTCTGGATTACCTGCGTTTTACTGGCCGCCCCCGCGCTGTGGTTGAACTGGTGGAAGCTTACTACCGTGCCCAGGGCTTGTTCAGGGAGGACCAGTTTATCCAGCCGGAGTACACCGATGTGATTGAACTGGACCTGTCCACGGTGGAGCCTTCCATGGCTGGCCCCAAACGCCCGCAGGATCGGGTGACATTGTCACAGATGAAAAATGCTTTCCGGCAGGCTCTCACCGCTCCACGCAGTGAACGCGGGTACTCGCTGCATCCAGAGCGCATGGAGCAAACCGCAGTGCTGGAAAAACCGAACAGCCTCGAGACCCTGACGCACGGCTCGGTGGTGATCGCTGCCATCACCTCATGCACCAATACATCCAACCCAACGGTGATGGTGGCAGCCGGTTTGCTGGCAAAGAAAGCCATTGAAAAAGGCCTGCACGTCCCCGGTTACGTCAAAACCAGCATGGCGCCTGGTTCGCGTGTGGTGACCGATTACCTGACCCACGCCGGCCTGCTGGAACCGCTGGGCAAACTTGGGTTCCACGTGGTTGGTTATGGTTGCACCACCTGTATTGGCAACTCTGGTCCCTTGCCAGAAGATGTTTCACAGGCCATTTCAGAGAGCAATCTGGTGGTAGCCAGTGTCCTTTCGGGAAATCGCAACTTTGAGGGCAGGGTGCATCCCAACGCGCAGGCTAACTACCTGGCAAGCCCGCCGCTGGTGGTGGCTTACGCGCTTGCTGGAACGGTGGATATTGACCTCACAACCGAACCCATGGGCATGTCTCCAGATGGAACCCCTGTGTACCTGCGTGACATCTGGCCCACCTCAAACGAGGTCATGGATGTCATCGCCGAGCACCTGACGCCTGATATGTTCAGGGAACGTTATGAGGACGTATTCACCGGTAATGAGACCTGGAATAACATCCACTCCACCGAAGACCTGCTACACCCGTGGGATCCTGCCTCCACCTACATTCAGGAGCCGCCCTACTTCCTTCAATCACCAGTGGATGAGAGCCGGGTGAGCAATATTTATTCCGCGCGCGCCCTGCTGGTGCTGGGTGACTCAATCACCACAGACCATATCTCCCCGGCTGGTTCCATTGCGATCACCAGCCCCGCCGGACGTTATTTGGTCGAACAGAACGTACAACCCAGGGATTTCAATTCCTACGGCTCCCGGCGTGGAAATGACCGTGTGATGACGCGCGGAACATTTGCCAATATCCGCATTAAAAATCTGCTGCTCCCCGGTATTGAAGGCAGCTACACCCTGCATCTGCCGGATGGTGAGCAAACCAGTGTGTACGAAGCTGCCATGAAATATCAACAGGAAGGTGTGCCACTGGTGGTACTCGCTGGAAAAGAGTACGGTTCCGGGTCCAGTCGTGACTGGGCTGCCAAAGGCGCGCTTTTACTGGGGGTGCGCGCTGTCATCGCCGAATCCTTTGAACGTATTCACCGCTCCAACCTGGCTGAGATGGGAGTCCTGCCCCTGCAGTTCATGCCCGGCGATTCGATTGCATCGCTGGGACTTACTGGC
>DAOUGC010000029.1:0-15520 GCA_034429695.1 Levilinea sp. | reverse complement strand
CCCAAAGCCGTGCGGCGAAATGAAGCAAGCAATGTTGAGGGTCAACGGCTTTTCTCGATATGGACGATTTCGTGAGAGGGGACTGCCCGCAGAAGGTCTTGTGGAGTAATGATGATTGCGGTGCCACGCAGCCCAGAGCCGAGGGATACCTCAGGCTGGGTCAGAAGGCACTCATCCACCAGGATCCGCACCGGTTGGAGCAAGCCAAGAGGCGACACCGTTCCGGGAAGCGCTCCGGTTACCTGCAGAACTTCTTCATCTGTTGCCATGGTCATGCGCGAAAGACCCAGTACACGCCGCAGTTCCTTCCATGAGACCTGGCCGGGTCCGCAAACCAGCACCATGATGAATTCCTCGCCAGAGATGCGGAACAACAGGCTGCGGATGACCTGTTGCGGCTGCTGACCCCGCTCCGTGGCTGCCTGTTCCAGTGAGTGTATGGGGCCAGGATGGATGAATAACCGGTAAGGGATACCGAGCTGATCAAGCGCCAACGCAGCGGGAGGGGTGGGTGAAGGCATGGCTTAATTGTACATCAGGCGCGGTATTGCCTGAGGTTTGGATGACATTCAGGTTGATGCTTCAATTTATTATCCGAAACAAAAAAGAGAAGTTATAATTACTAAAGTTGCCCTAAAAATTTTACTAAAATCAAATTGAGAAATGGCAAAATCCGAAGGCAGCTCATTATGACCAAGCAGGAGATCGTTCTCCGGATGGATGGAAATGGTTGCCTGCTCGGGGAATGAAAACTGATCGCACCACAGAGCATGGAATTACGCCGGCCATCCCGGCTTAACAGGATCAAAACAACATACAGGGAGAACCATGGTGGAAAGTCTTGAACAACGGATCAACAATATTCTGGCGCAGTTATCCCTTCAGGAGAAGGTTTCCATGCTGTCCGGCAAGGATGCCTGGCGGACGATGCCAATCGAACGGTTTGGCGTACCTTCCCTGATCGTGACCGATGGACCCCACGGGGTGCGCATGCCGTATCCAGAAGGCGGGCGCAAATACGGGCCGACCACGGCTTTTCCCACCGGTGTTTCCATGGCAGCAAGCTGGAACCCGGACCTGGTTGAAAAAGTCGGGCAGGCGCTGGCAGAGGAAACCCTGGCTATGGATTGTGACATCCTGCTGGGCCCGTGTGTCAACATTGTTCGCCACCCGCTCGCCGGACGCAACTTTGAGAGTTATTCAGAAGATCCCTACCTGGCCGGACAAATCGGCGTGGCTTATGTGAAAGGTGTGCAGAGCAAGGGCGTGGGTACTTCGCTAAAGCATTATGCGCTCAACAATCAGGAATTTGAACGCTTCCGCGGCAGTTCAGAAATTGACGAACGCAGCTTGCGTGAGATTTATCTCTCGCAGTTTGAGACCATCGTCAAGGAAGCCAATCCCTGGACGGTGATGTGTTCTTACAATCGGATCAATGGGGTGTATGCGAGTGAAAACTCCTATTTGCTGAAGGATATTCTGAAGGGCGAATGGGGTTTCGAGGGTGTTGTGGTGTCAGACTGGACCGCCAACCATACCATCACCGAGTCTGTTGTAGGTGGGTTGGACCTGGAAATGCCGGGCCCGGCCAGGTATTACGGTGATTTGTTGGTGGATGCTGTGCGTAACTGGCAGATTGACGAAGAAGCGGTGGATGATGCGGTGCGGCGTCTGCTACGCGTGGCTTTATCCTCAGGGCGGGCTGATACCAAAGCAGATCTGAGTGGCAGCATGAATACACCTGAACATCAGGCGCTGGCACAGGAACTGTCTGAGGAAGCCATTACACTGCTAAAAAATGACGGAATTCTCCCTCTTTCTGCAGCCAACCCAAGGCAGATCGCGGTGATCGGACCCAACGCGCGCGGTATGCGCTTTAGCGGTGGTGGAAGTTCCTTTGCTGAACCTCCATTCATGGTGAATGCTGTGGATGGGCTTCACACTGTGATGGGTGAGCAGGTGGAAATTGCCTATGCCCAGGGTTGTGATAATTTTGAAGTCCTGCCTGTCCTTGGCCCTGATGTGCTGTCAGTGGAGGGACAGGGCGGTGGTTTGATGGGCGAATTCTTTGACAACCCGACATTCTCTGGCCAGCCCATTTATCACCGCCTGGACCGCAAGATGGACTTTTGGTTCTGGCAGAACGGTCCCGTACCGGATCGTATTTTGCCGTTCTATTCAGCCCGCTGGAAAGGCGTGTTTACCCCTGAGTTTGACAGCTTGTACACCTTCTCGGTGTCAACCAGCGGGAAGGGTCGTTTGATATTGGATGGGCAGGTGATCATTGACACCACTTCGATTGATGGTAAACCCGGTGAAGAGACCACGGTCAAGAACTCCATTCGATTGCAAAAGGGCAAACGCTACTCAATCGTCCTTGAAGGGATCAAGGACGGCACCGAAGGTCACCTGAAGCTGGATGCCTGTGCAGCGCCGACCCCGCCGCACGATGAAGATCAGCGCATCGAACAGGCAGCATCGCTGGCTGCCCAGGCGGATGTGGCGGTGGTGTATGTGGGATTGACGGAGATCTTTGAAACCGAGGGCAAGGATCGCCCGCATATGGATTTACCCAACCGCCAGAACGAATTGATCGAAGCGGTGGCTGCAGCCAACCCCAAAACGGTGGTGGTGATAAACGCCGGTTCACCGGTAACCATGCCGTGGTTGGATAAAGTGGCGGCGGTTGTGCTGGCATACTATCCCGGCATGATGGGGGGAAACGCTGTTGCGCGTGTGCTGTCCGGGCAGGTCAACCCGTCTGGCAAGCTGACCTGCACTTATCCAGTCCGGTTGGAGGATACCCCGGCTTTCACGGATTATCCAGGTGGAAAGCAGGTGCGCTATGGTGAAGGTATCTTTGTGGGGTATCGTTATTACGAGAAGCGCAAGTTGCGACCGCTTTTCCCGTTTGGACACGGTTTATCCTACACCACTTTTGAGTACAGCAATCTTGAAATACCGCAGATGGTGGACGCAGACGGGGCAGCGGTGGTAAAGGTAACCATCCGCAACAGTGGAACGCGCCAGGGCAAGGAAGTGGTGCAACTGTACGTGGCCGACCGGGAGAGTTCGCTGGCTCGCCCCGAAAAGGAACTCAAGGGTTTTGCCAAGGTTGGTTTATTGCCTGGGGAGAGCAAACAGGTGGAGTTCAGACTGGATGCCCGATCCTTTGCCTTCTATGATCCCAACAAGAAGCGCTGGGTGGTGGAACCAGGGCAGTTTGATATTCTGGTGGGCAGCTCATCAGTTGATGTTCGCCTGCAGGGAACGATTGAAATAAAGTAAGATGATGGTAGATGAACACAGGGTTGGCAAACGCCAACCCTGTGTTGTTTTATCAAGAACATGGAAATTAATCGGATGGGTGGGTTGAAAACACAAAATCCCAGATGGGTGAAGATACCCCAAAACGCTGCTCCGGGGTTTTGTAGTGATGCTGCATGTGATAGCGCTTAAGATACTTCAGGTATCCCGCCCGCATGGGGAAGTGGTGAGTGGCATAATGGGCAATATCGTAAATCAGATATCCGAGGATGAAACCGGACATAAGCGGTGAAATCCACTGGCTGGCTGGGAGGATGACAGAAAAAATCAGGATGAACAGACCGTAGAAAACCAGCGCAAGCGGGATGCTGACCACAGGCGGCATCACCAGGCGGGTTTTACACTGTGGCTGAACGTGATGAACCCCGTGGAAGGTGAAGAAGAATTTTTCCATTCGTTCTGTTTTGGGACGATAGTGAAAAACAAAACGATGCATCAAATATTCAGTCAGCGTCCACAGAAACAAGCCTGCAAAAAAACCTGCCGGGATGTAAAAGGCGGAGGCGCCGGCAGGGTGAATAACAATGGCCCTGATTAAAAAGAAGAGGGTCACCGGAAGCCAGATGGCGACCACCACGGCCGGATGGATGTGCGTAAAAAACTCCATGAAATCCGATTTAAACAGACGAACAGGTTCGGGATCGTGATTAATCGGCCAGTGCATAAGCCACTCTCCATCAATAAGGTATATGAAATATAAGACATCCAACAACGACTTTTGCGAGTATATCACACCTGTGGAATATGCATATCAAATGGATGGTGGATAAAAAAATACAGATGACGCACAGGATCTGCATGACATCTGTATTCTCCACTTGCCATATCCGTGCTACACACCCGGGTTGGGAGGAGTCGTATCGATGCGCTCAACCTTGATGGTGAAATTTGCGACCAGGGCAGCCAGCGCGCCGATTGCAGCCCATACGGGCAACAGCACCGCTCCAACAACCCCCAGCGTCAGGGGGATCTCGATCAGGGATTCGCCCTTATCATTCATGATGGTAATACGGCGTACGTTACCTTCGTGGATGATCTCTTTGATCTTTGCCACCAGCCTGTCGCCATCAACGCTAAATTCTTCATACCTTACCCGTTCGTCAGCCATGTTTTCCCTTTCTTGAGTGCTTTCATATTCATTCTTTTCATTTTATATACGAAACTGGTAAATGAAGGTTGCAGATCAGATACATTAATAAAAACGGGTCTGGAGATCCAGACCCGTCTTCTCATGACAGCCCAAATGGGATTTACTTTTTCTTCAGGATGATACGGGCATCCACAACCTTGATACCCTTGCCTTCTTCGTAGACCAGCACAGGGTTGGCGTCTGACTCGCTGATTTCATCGGTCAGATCAACGATCATGCTGGAGTAGCGGCAAATGGTGTCTGCAAGCGCCTCGCGATCGCGGGGGGCTTCGCCGCGGACTCCGCGCAGGATGGGCGCGCCACGGATTTCGCCGAGCATGCGCAGCGCCTGACCACTGGCAACCGGCGCAACACGGAAGGTGACGTCCTTGAGGACTTCCACGAAAATACCACCCAGGCCAAACATGACAGTGGGTCCGAAGGTGGCATCATTGACCGAGCCAAGGATGACCTCGGTGCCCCAGGGGGCCATTTCCTGAATGGCGATACCGTGAATATTGGCGTCGGGTTTGTAATTGCGGGCGTTCTGCATGATCAGGCGGAAGTTTTCGCGGACTCCGTTCTCGTCCTTAATGTTGACCTTCACACCACCGGCGTCCGATTTGTGCAGGATGTCCGGGGAGACGATCTTCATCACAATTGGGAAGCCAACGCGGCGGGCGAGTTCAACAGCTTCGTCTTCAGTGTGGGCCAGCAGGGTATTGGTAACGGGCAAGCCATAAACCTGGAAGACCTGTTTGGCTTCGATCTCGGTCAAGGAGTCGCGCCCTTCGGTGCGAGCTTTATTGATGATCTCCAGGGCAGCAGCGCGGTTATCTGTTCCGCAAGGCTGTGCTTCTTCAGCCACCATGGCGCGCATGTGAGCGTAATCGCGCAGAGCGGCCATCACATTGACTGCCACATCAGGCGCACCGTAAGCAGGGATGCCGTTCTGCACCAGCCAATTCATGGCGGCAGCCGAGCGCTCACCACCCACGAATGAGACGGTGACCGGTTTGTTCTTCACGCCTGATTCATCCAACGCCTGTTTGATGGACTTGGCGATTTCCATGGGGTCGGTCATGGCGGTTTCGCAATACAGTACCACCAGGGCATCCACCCACTCGTTGGGGATGCCGTAGCGCACGGCGTCGTGATACCAGTCGTTGCCAGCCATGCCAGTCAGGTCAACCGGGTTTTTGGCTGAGCCAAACTCGGGCATGTGTTTCTTCATTTCAGCCTGAACATCAGCCGGGGCGAACTTTAGGGGGATGCCATTCTTCTCGGCTGCATCAGTTGCCAGTACACCCACACCACCGCCATTGGTGATGATCAGCAGATTTTCGCCAGTCATGGGCGGCTGGAGTGAGAGCGCCAGGGTGCGGTCAAACAAATTATCGAGGTCGGTAGCTTCAATGACGCCAGCCTGCTGGAAGGCAGCGCCATAAACCTTGGCGGCGCCAGCCAGTGAGCCAGTGTGTGACGCGGCAGCGGCAGCGCCGTGCTCGGAAACACCCGACTTCAAGGCAACAATGGGCTTGCTGCAACGGCGGGAAACTTCAATGAAGCGACGGCCTTCCTTGAAACCTTCAATGTAAAGGGTGATGCAGGAGGTCGAGGGATCTTTGTCAAGCCATTCGATGATATCGGCGAAGTCAACATCGGACATGTTGCCCAGGGAGATCAACTTGTCGAAACCAACGTTGCGGGTGAAGGTGGCTGCATCAATTGCAATCAACAGAGCGCCGGACTGGGATGCCAGTGAAGCCTTTCCGGGAAGGGGCAGGAATGGCGCAAATGACGCATTCAACTTGTCGGTGTTGGACAGATAACCGACGATGTTTGGCCCCAGGATGCGCATATGATAATCGCGGGCAATTCCGACCAGTTCTGCTTCCAGATCTTTGCGGCCGGTCTCGCTAAAACCAGAGGTGATGACGATGAGGCCCTTGACGCCTTTTTCACCGCATTCCTTCATGACGCCAGCGACAAACTTCGCCGGCACAGTGATCACGGCGGCGTCAATGGGGCCAGGAACATCTGAAACAGTGGCATAGACATTGAGCCCGAGAATCTCACCACCAGAAGGGTTTATGGGATAAATGGGGCCTTTAAATTCAGCCTTAATCAAATTTTCAAGAACAGTGTAGCCAATCTTGCCGGGTGTGGAGGATGCACCAACCACAGCGATGGATTTTGGCTGAAAGAGCCCTAACAAATTTTCAGTCGACACAAGATCCCTCCAATGTAAATGATGTCCAAAGAAATGCCATATGGCATTGTGTGGATATTACAGACCAGGTTAAGTTTATTTTAAGCCTTTTATGTCAAACAAATGTACCCGATTTCACTTGACGTTCGTCATTTCAAGGATAATAAACCTGTGGATTGGCACAATAGGTAAGCCGTCTTTGTTCCATTCCAGCAAGAAGATTATCAACCGCAATATGAGCCATGCGTTCACGTGTCTGAATGGACGCTGAAGCAATGTGTGGGGTGATGATCACATTGGGCATGGAAAGGAGTGGATGCTTCGCGGGGATGGGTTCTGGATCAAATACATCAAGAGCTGCGGCAGATAGCAACCCTTCCTGCAAAGCCCAAACCAGCGCATCCGAATCCACGATGGGGCCACGGGCCGTATTGATAAAGATGGCGCCTTTCTTGACCCTGCCAAAAAGATCCCGGTTGAACATGCCGCGTGTGGTGGGGGAAAGATACACGTGCAGCGAGATGATATCTGATTGAGCGAGCAGGTCTGGCAGCGAAGCTGCGATGACGCCCAGCTCGTCCTCCAGATCAGGATGAGTTTTCATGTCGTTGTAGAGAACGCGCATATTAAAGCCGCGCGCACGGCGGGCAACTGCCTGCCCGATGCGGCCAAACCCGATGATGCCAAGAGTGGCTCCATATATATCAGGACCCGTCAGGATGTGAGGTCCCCAGGGTTTCCAGATGCCTTCATGAACCTGGCGATCCGCTTCGACGACTCTGCGGGAGATGGCCATGAGTAAAGCCCAGGTAAAGTCGGCACAGGTTTCGGTTAGCACGCCGGGGGTATGGCCCACGGGTATGTGCCGGCGGGTGGCTTCATCAATGTCTATATTGTCAAAGCCAACTGCCATCTGACTGATCACCTGAAAGTGGGAACCGGCATTGGCGATCACTTCACGCGAGATCGGGTCGGTCAACATGGACAGGATGCCATCCACATGAGATATGCGATCGAGGAGCACTTCATTTGGGGGTGGGGTTTCCTCCTGCCATACCTCAACGTCAAAATCATCCTGCAGGCGGTTCAGAGCGCTGGTATGAATTTTTCGCGTGATAAACACCTGTTTTCTGGTCATGGCTTGTCCTTCTTAAGCGCTGCTTCCATGATGGCCTGGGTCCGTGATATGACAGTTGCGGGATCCAGTTCCATGCCCTCCACCATGCGGGCGTTATCAAATATCTGTTCGATCAGCAGGTTGCCCAGCGGATTATCTTCAGCCAACCCGGAAAGGCCGATGATCAGTGGATGGTGTGGGTTGATTTCCAGTACTTTGGGTGGTGACTGAAAGGTTTGATTGAGCAAGCGAAAGACCTGTTGCATTTCCTGTCCCGGTGCACCCTGGGGGTCAATCACACGGGCAGGGGAATCGATCAGGCGGTTGGTGGTGCGAACGTCGCTGACCCGTATGCCGAGCTGGTTGCGCATTCGCTCAATCAAAAAAGAAATATCGCCTTCAATTGATTGCCCGGACTGATCATCTGAAGGCACATCGGTTTCGTCTGAGCCATTGGGGGCTTCTGCTGCGGCGTTAATCAGCTCATAATCCAGATACTGGTTGGTCCTCAGCAGCATGAAAGCATCCACCGGATCAGAAAAGAAAAGTACATCAACATTTTGCTTGAGAAATGCGTCCAGATGAGGGCTGGCTGCCATGGCGTGTTCATCATCGCCAAGCAGATAATAAATTTTCTTTTGCGATGGGTGGGAAGCAGCCACGTAATCATCCAGCGAGAGCCAGGTGGAAGCGCCCAGCCTGGAATGGAAACGCAAAAGCGGCAGCAAACTTGTGGAAAACTCTGCTTCTGTGGCGACCCCTTCCTTGATGTAATGACCGTACTCATCCCACAGACTGGAATATTGGTCAGGATGATCTTTTGCCAATACTTTCAGAGCATCAATTAATCGGGTGGTGATCACCTTTTTTATCTGGACCATCAAGCGGGTGGATTGAACGCTCTCGCGTGAAACATTCAGGGGAATATCCTCTGAATCGACCACGCCCTGAACAAAGCGGAAGAAATCAGGAAGCAGTCCCTGGTGATACTCCTGGATCAAGACTTTGCGCGCATAGAGCGCCAAACCATCCTTGCGGCGCGCGCCAAGCATGTTTCGGTCCTGTGAGGCAGGTATGTACAGGACGGAATAGATCTGAACCGGCGCATCTGTGGCGATGTGTACGTGCAGGAACGGCTCCTGGCTGTCGAGCGTAAACTGCCGGTAAAACTGATTGTACTGTTCAGGAGCGATATCGCGTGGTTGTTGCCGCCATAGTGCAGTCTGGTGGTTCACCTGTTCAGGTGAGTCGCCGATGTAAATTGGATAGGGGATGTAGTCGGAGTGGCGGTGAATGATGTTGTTCAGATAGCCTGCTTGTGTGTAATCAAGCGCATCTGGTTTGAGTTTGATGATCACTTCAGTGCCGCGGTTGGCTTTTTCGGCGGGCCGAATGGTGAAGTTATCCTCACCGGTTGAGAACCATTCAGCAGCAGCCTCATCTGGTTTGAAACTGCGTGAGAACACGCGGATCCATTCAGCCACCATGAATGCTGAGTAAAAGCCCACGCCAAACTGACCAATGACATCATTAAGCTGATCCTGCTGGTCCCGGGCAGCCTTGAGAAATGCGCCCGCACCGGAATGGGCGATGGTTCCAAGGTTCTCTTCCATCTCGCGAGCGGTCATACCAACCCCACTGTCACGGATGGTGAGGGTTCCCGCTTCAGCATCTGTGGTGATCCAGATGCCCAGCTCAACATCTCCGTCCAAAACGTCTCGGTTGGTGAGCATTTCAAAACTCATGCGTGAGCAGGCGTCACTGGCGTTGGAGATCAACTCGCGCAGAAAAACATCCCTCTCGGTATACAGTGAATGGATTAAGATATCCAGAAGCTGGCGTGTTTCAGCTTTGAACGGGATGGGTTGGGGTATTGGATTGGTTGTTTGTTCTTCCATAATATCAAACAGAATAATGTTCTCGAATGGCGGGGATCAGGTATTCATCAAAAGATCGGGTTTGGTCATAATCTGGAGACCAACCCCAGTCATGGCGGGCAGCGGAATCATCAATGTCACCGGGCCAGCTATCGACAATGTGCTGGCGGGCAGGATGTGGCTCACATTCCAAATTCGCGTTCGGGAAGGCGCGGCAGGCAATTTCTCGGATTTCTGCTGCTGTGGGTGAGAAACTGGTCACATTGTAAACCAGGCGGGTGAGCTTGTTCTGTGGAGCGGCTTCGAGGTCGAGGAGGGATTTGACTGCATCGGGCATTGCCATGAATGGCAAACGGGTGTCAAAGCGCACAAAACATTTGTACGGTGTGCCCTGGGCGGCATGGTGAAGCATTTCGGGGCCGTAATCGCTGGTTCCACCGGTGGGGATGGTGTCGGCGCTGATCAGACCGGGGAAGCGGATGCAGCGGAAATCGATGGTGGAGCTGCCGAAATCAGCAGCAAGCTGGCGATAATGATTGGCGTAATAGCGTCCCAGATGTTCGCAGTACAGCTTGTTGATGCCGTACATGGTTTGTGGCTGCAGGAAATCATCTTCGCGGATGGCGCCAGCCTGGAGTTTCATTTCAAGGGTTGGGATGCCGTAAGCGGCGATCGAGCTGGGATAGATGAATTTCACATCGCGTCCCTGCCACTGTGATTGCTCCACACCCAACCTGAGCAGGTTGAGGGTTCCTTCCACATTAACACGGTGGGCAGTCTCTGGATTGTATTCGGCTTTGGTGGACAGGATGGAGGCCAGATGATAAATGGTGCGGATTTCGAATTCCGCCACCAATCGTCCAAGCAACATATTATCGAGAATATCTCCCTGAATGAAGCGGTCGCAATAAGCGGCCAGTTTTGCATCGAGAGGTTGTACATCCAGGGCAACTATATGAACCCGCCCTTCCTCCCCCAGGTGCTTGATCAAACCGTGACCGATTTCACCATTTGCCCCAGTGATCAGGACGACTTCTTTTCGCATAGGTATCCTCTTTCTTTTATGTGATTGTTGGGTCTGGCGCGATGGCCGCCTGTCATTATTGTACCAGTTTCTTCAAGCTGCTCATCTGCTGGAAAAAAAAGAATGGCGGGCCGTTTCAAGGACGGCTCGCCATTCGGAGACTCTATGGTTTGATGTGGAGCGGATTAATCACGGTCATCTTTCCCACTCCGCATGCAACCTACGCGGCTGACTGTTTTTCACCCCGTTTGAACCAGGTGGTCCATTCCTTGTTTTCCCAGACCACCAGGATGGGGGCAGCGATGAAAATGGAGGAATAGGTACCCATGAAAAGCCCAACCAGCAGGACAATGGCGAACTCTCGCAGGGTGATACCACCAAACAGAGCCATGGCCAGCAGCATGAATTCAGAGGTCATCAACTGCGTGTTGATGGAACGCTGAAGGGTCTGGACGATGGAGTGATTGGCGAGCTGCTCGAACGGCAGACGGCGGAAAATATTGCTGTTCTCACGGATGCGGTCGAAAACCACAATCTTGTCCTGCACCGAAAAACCGATCACCGTCAACAGGGCAGTAAGGAAGAGCGAGTCGACCTGCCATCCGAAGAAATGACCACCGATTGCGGCAAGACTGATCACCACCAGGGTGTCATGGATCATGGCGATGATGGCGCAAATACCATAACGGAAGGCGTTGGGGATCTTGCGGAAAGCGATGGTGATGTAGATGATTACACCGAGAGCGGCAATGGCAATGGCCAGACCCGCACGACCAGCGACTTCGCGACCAATGGTGGGTCCGACGCTGTCAAAGCTGCGAACCACCACATCGCCACCAAAGCGGGTTTCCATCTCACTGACGATCTCAGCGCGTTCTTCTTCCTGAATGAAAGGAGAACGGATAATCAGTGAGGTTTCACCCGAACTCTGAACCTTTGTGTCGGTATAGCCCAGATCATTGTAGAGTGCAATCACTTCAGCGGGTTCAGGCACCTGTGAACTGGAAAAGTCGACCTCAAGGGAGCTGCCGCCAACAAAATCGATCGCCAGCGGAAGGCCGAAGATAGCCAGAACGACCAGGCCAGGGATGATCAGTGCGGCCGAAATGGCGAAGAAGATGTAACGTTTCCCTAAAATATTAAGCATGGATTACCTCTTTCACGCCCCAAACCATTTCTGGAGATTGGTCGGTTTAATGATGTCCAGAGCAACAGCCAGGTAGGTGCGGGTGATCATGGCTGCGCTAAAAAGGCTGACGCCGACACCCAAAGCCAGGGTCAGGGCAAAGCCTTTCACAATGGTGGCGCCATAAGCAGAACCAAACCAGAACAGGATGACGCTGGTGATCAGGGTGGCGATGTTCGAATCGCGGATGGAAGGCCAGGCGCGCCTCCAGGAGATATCCACAGCCTGTCTCAAAGTACGGCCAGCGCGGAGTTCTTCCTTCAAACGCTCAAACATCAGAATGTTGGCATCCAGAGCGCCACCGGTGCTCAACAGGAAACCCGCGATACCCGGAAGGGTGAGGGTTACCGGAAGAAGTTTATAAATGGCAAAGGTTATCGCGCCATAGCTGAGGATGGAGAGGATGGCGACGCCACCCGGCAAGCGGTAGTAGATGGTCATAAACAGCACCACCAGAATAAAACCGATGATGCCGGCCCGCAGGGACTTGGTTAATGAGTCCTGGCCGAGGGTGGGGCCAATCAGCCGGGTCTCAACCACCTTCAACGGTACAGGCAGCGAGCCATAGCGTAATTGGATGGCGAGCGCATTTGCGCTTTCATAGGTGAAGTTGCCGCGGATGATGCCTTCTCCGGTGGTGATGGCATTTTCCACCTGTGGAGATGAGATCACCACACCATCCAAAACGATACCCAGGAAGTTGCCCATGTTGTTGGAGGTGTATTCAGAGAAAGCCTGTGCTCCATCTTCCTTCAATCGGAAGGCAATGTAAACCTCACCCAGCTCAGTGGTTGCCACGGAAACCTCGGCAAGCTGATCACCGGTCATGACAGCATGATAGACGGTTTCTTCCACGGCAGGTGTGGCTTCCGTGGTCTCTGCCGGGGTGGCATCGGTTTCTTCCGTGGGTTCGCTGGCAGGAGCTTCTTCTGTTCCGGAAGCAGAACCAGTGGCAACATCAGTTTTCACCACGGTGCCTTCTTCAATATACTGGCTGCCAAAATCCACGAAAGCGAGGCGGCCGGTTTCTTTAATGGCTGCCACCACTTCTTCTGTATTGGTCAAGCCAGGAAATTCACCACTGATGCGGCGGTTGCCCGTAACCTGAAAGAGCGATTCGCTGACGCCGAGCGCATTCGAGCGGTTCTCGATGATTTGACGTGCGTCCGCAAGTTGTTGCTGGGTGACTTCTTCGTTGGCGGGTACGTCTGCTTCCAGAAGCACCTGCATACCACCTTGAAGATCGAGACCCAGAACGGTCTTGAGATCGCGCTCAAACTCGCCGATTTTGATCCCAGGATTGGACGGAAGGTCAATCCAGATCACACCCGCAAGAAGCACCAGGATGATGATGAGGTTAATATAACGTTGACTCATGCTTGGGATGCCTCCATTCATACGAATGCCAGCCCGGGTGCCCCTGAAAATGCCCTGCGGCTGGCGCAAGTTTCGATTATACCCCCATTGAAGGCAGATGAGTAGGGAACGCTAAAATATTTCCATACCTTACTGATTATCTTGAACCAGCAAGCTGACCGACTCTGGCGTTCCGAGAACGGCAAGTGTGTCTTTCTCGCTGACGATCAAAGAACCAGCAGGGTGGCTGTCGGACACTCCTTGATGACAAATCATCACCACGCTGATGTTGTAATGGTTCTCAATCTGATCAATGCTATGGCCGGCCAACACGGAATTTTTCGAGACTTCCATTCGCGCCAGGCTGTTGGGAATGCCATCAATGGTGATGGGTGGGGTGATGTCCACATCGGCTGCACTGGATGCAAAAACCGGGGCTGCCATGCCAGTGGCGCTGAGAGCTTTGAACCCAAATTGCCGGTTGAGTGATTGGGCAAAATCATCATCGAAGATGCGAATGACTACGCGGATATCCGGGTTCAAGTTGCGCGCCTTCACAGCGATTTCCAGGTTAAGACTGTCATTTTGCGTACACAGGATCAGTGTGGTTGCCCTGCGCACCCCTGCGGCTTCCAGCACGCGTTCACGAGTGGCATCCTCAACGAGAACGGGAATGGCAAGAGATTGTACATGTTCGAGCAGATCCAACTTTGGGTTTAGCTCAACCACAACCATCTCTTTGCCAATGTCGTGCAGGCGGGTGACCACACGGTAACCCAGATGGCCAAGCCCAATGAGGATGATGTGATCCCGATACGTGGATGCAACAGCCATTTGCCACTCCTTGTTTCGTGTTCGGCGATTAAACAGCGCCACACCAAAATCAGCCAACCCCTGAGCGAGGATGCCAATTCCAACAACTGGCATGAGGAACCAAAGGATCTGTAATGGAAGCGAGTGAGGAAAATCGAGCAGTGGTTGAAGAAAGGTGATGGCGAGAACGTGATACAGTGTCTCCAGATACCCGGGTTGGGTTGGTTCCATCAAACCGGCAAGCCAGTAATATAACGTACCAAACCCAAGGATGGCAAAAATGAACACCAGGAGCGGCGTTTGAAATTCCCCCAGCAGGATGAGCGTATCACGCCAGTACCAGCGGAGTTTACGAAGAATAGAGTTTGTCGCCCGGGGGCGTTTGGTCCTGTGAAAATGGGATGCGGACGAAGAGGCGGCGGATTTGGTCCGGTTCATTGGAGATCACTCTTAAGACAACGACGCTCATATCGTCTCGCGGCCGGCTGTCGTCCAACCGGACACCTTCCGCCAGGATGGTATCGGCGATGGTTTGCGAGGAGGGTTCTTGTTCTTCCAACATGGCTTCGAGCGTGGTGCAAATATCGGGTGCGAGACCATGCGCTTCACCGGCCTTAAGCAAGCCGTCTGTATACATGACCACGGTGGTGCCGACTTCCAGGGGGATTTCAGAGATGGCTGGGCGCACATTGCGGGATAAGCCGATGGCAGGAGACTCCGTCGAGAGGCAATCGATCCGGGAACGCTGCGAAACAAAAACCGGGGTAATGTTGTTCCGGGTGATCACAAGGGTTCCGGTTTGAAGGTCGGCGGAGAGGATGTTCAAGTAAGCGCACACTTTGCCTTCACGCTCGGTAAACAGCGCATCGGAAGCGGCGCGTGAAGCTGCGCCATCTCGTACGCCCTCAGCAAGCAAAGCGATCACCTTGCGAACCACCATGGTGGATGTGGATTTGGCTTCATGACCCGATTGCAAGCCGTCTGCCATCACGATGGACACACCTCCGTTGGGCCTTTCAACAACTTCCAGGGTGTCTCCTGACTCTGATGAGCCAAAAGCTGTCACTTTTGATACGGCTACTTGAATTTCCATACGACGATTGTACATCAAAAAGGTGAAAATAACCCACGGATTTTCAGGGCGAAGTTGGCTTATGACTTCATTGGCCCTGTCTTTTCTCCAGAAGGGCAAAGAGAATTTTCGAGTTCCTCATTTCCACCCATTCCATGTGAGTGTTGAAGCCAACAGACTGGATATGCTGAATCGCTCTTGCAAATAAAGCGTCATCGGGTTGTCCCTGACCGGTTATGCGATACAGCAAAGTGAGGGCTTTATCGAGAACATTATTTCCGGTGAAATTGACGGAAGCCAGGATGATCATGCGCCCATCGGGACGGAGAACACGGTAAGCTTCACGCAGGGTCACTGTCTCCATGATGTACTCGGTGGGAAATGTGGCGACGATGTTGTCGAAAGAT
>DAOUGC010000028.1:0-21588 GCA_034429695.1 Levilinea sp. | reverse complement strand
CAGATTGATGCGCCTATTGCTGGAGGAGGACGAACAGGGGTTTGAGTTTGAGGTGGAGATGATCACGCAATGTCTCCGGCACGGTATGAAGTTGTGCTGGACGCCGATCAAGACCATTTACGCGGGAGAGGGCAGTCATATTCAACCGGTGAAACATGCGGCCCGCTTTATCAACCTGATCCTGCGAACCAGACGAAGGATGAAGACTGTATTATCAAGATGTTCCCTGTTAATTGGAGGAAAAAATATGGATGTGAGCAGTGATGATGGCTCAGGTTTGAGTGAAGCCACTTTCGGACTGGGTACGTGGCAATGGGGCGACCAGTTGTTCTGGGGGTATGGCAATGGGTATCAGGAAAACGATCTGTTCGAGCTATTCAAGTATTGCATATCTCAAAATATGCGCTTTTTTGATACCGCCGAAGTATATGGATCGGGCCGCTCGGAACAATTGCTGGGGAAGTTCATCCGCGAGCTGGGCGAACCGGTTTATGTGGCCACCAAGTTTATGCCGTATCCCTGGCGTTTGAGCCGTCGATCTCTGCTTAAGTCTTTGAAAGCCAGCCTGACGCGTTTGGGACTGCAAAAGGTAAATCTATATCAAATGCACTGGCCGCTTCCACCAGTTACCGTTGAAGCGTGGATGGAGGGGATGATCGAAGCTGTACAGAATGGATTAACGGGGGCGGTGGGTGTTTCCAATTATGATAAACGCCAGATGTTGACTGCCCACAATGCGCTTACCCGTCAGGGTGTCCCACTGGCTTCAAATCAAGTGGAATATCATCTGCTCAATCGGAAGATTGAGCTAAACGGTCTGATGGAGGAATGTAATCAACTGGGCGTGAAAGTGATCGCCTACAGCCCACTGGCGCAAGGGTTGTTGACAGGGAAGTACACTCCTGATAATCCACCGCGGGGCGTGCGCGGCGGACGGGCTGATAAACGCCTGCTGGTCAAAATTCAACCGCTGCTGCGTGCCATGCGCCGCATCGGAGCCGATCACGCTGGAAAGACGCAGGCCCAGGTGGCCATAAACTGGGTAATCTGCAAGGGAGCCATTCCCATTCCCGGAGCCAAGAATCTCAACCAGGCAGAACAGAATTTGGGCGCAATGGGTTGGACATTGACCGAGGCTGAAATGGCAGAACTGGACGAGCTATCACTGGCTGTGCATAAAGATTCATAAGCCCTGATTACTGGTACAATTGGGCCGACAACAAAACCCAGGAAAGATGATTACCGATGAGCGATCAAGATCAAATTCAATACATCCCGTTTCATGCCATTAACCAGTTTATGTTGGATGATTACCGGTTGCACGTGGTGCAAACCGTGCTCTCACGACAGGAGCAGTTGCCGCCTGCCAGGCGCAATATCATTAATGCGCTGATCAAGAAATTGGTCTCCGTACCGGGCTTTCGAAACAGCGCCCACGCGCCATTGCCGATCAAAGTGAAAGGCGCACTGACTGCGTTCAACCGCAATCCTGATTTCGTGGCGCAAATTCTGCAGGGTTGGTGCGAGCTGAACCCCGAGCTGCGCGAACGTGTGTATGCCATGCTTGTCGCCCGGGAGTGGAAATTGCTGCCTGGCACGGTGGATCGCTCGGTGCTGCCTGGGTTTATGATTGAATGGAAGAAAGGCGAGACCTACGACGCGCTGGATGCGGCTTATGCAGAGATGTATCCAGAAAACAATGATAGCGATTATGACATCCGCCTGATGGTGGTCTGGTTGGCAAATCGTCTGCCATACAACATGGGCGACGATGAGGCCGATGAAACCGCTGAAGCGGAGGATGGCGAAAAAACGGAAGGGTAAAGAGAAACGGGCTGATTTTCAGCCCGTTTTTATTCATTGAAGTCCAGTTCGATCTCGCCCGGGCTTTCCTCAACCTCACCCATGGCATCCACGTGGATCTCGCCAAAGGTGTTCTCCTGACGGGCTTCGAGCACGCGGCGTTTGATCAACTCCAGCATGGCAAGGAAGGTGACCACCACCTCCACCCGGCTGGTGTCATGCAGTATATCGTGGAAGTTAAAACTCGGTTCGCTTTTCAAGCGTTCAATAATGTATTTGATCTTGTCGCGGATGGTGACGCGCGGCAGGGTGACCACCTGTTCCAGGTTGTTCATGCGGGCATTGGTGAACGCCGAGCGTGTGGCAGAAAGGAAATCATTGAGAGTCAGACCGCTCAGGTCGGCGCGCGCTTCTGCCTTCACCTCCACCGGGCTGACGCGCAGGAAGGTCTGCAACCCGTTGGCTTCACGCACACCCAACCAGATGGCAATCTCTTTAAAACGCTTGTAAAGGATCAATTGTCTGGCAAGGGCTTCAGCGTCGTCCTGGGCGCTGTCGGTGGTGGTTTCGATCACTGGCGGGCGGGGGAGCAGTGCGGCTGACTTGATCTGCAGCAGGCGGGCGGCCATCACCAAAAAAGCTGATACTTCAGCCGGGTCACGGTATTCCAGCTTCTGCAAATAATCCAGATACTGATCGGTCACCTGGGCGATGGCGAGGACGGTGATGTCCATTTCGGCGCGCTCGATCAGCTCAAGCAGCAAATCCAACGGTCCTTCATAGACCGTTGTGTTTACCCGATATCCTTCGGTTTGGTGACCTGCAACCTGGAAGCTCACGACGGGTATTATATCAGCTTTGGAAGGGTTTTCTTCGCCCATTGATAAGGGTATAATAGGCGCGATGTCTGCGAACAGATTGACTCATCTGGATGAAAATGGCCAGGCGCACATGGTGGATGTGAGCGCCAAGGGTGATACCCGCCGGATCGCCATTGCCAGGGGTGAGGTGTTGCTTCGCCCTGAGACGGTGGCATTAATCCGTGAAGGCGCCATGAAAAAGGGGGATGTGCTCACCGTGGCACAGATCGCCGGCATTCAGGCGGCCAAGCGCACTTCCGAGCTGATCCCGCTGTGCCATCCCATTGCGCTTCAGCAGGTGGAAGTAAATCTGACCATCAGTGAAGAACTGCCCGGGGTAATGATCGAGGCGCGGGCGGTAACCACCGGCAAAACCGGTGTGGAGATGGAAGCCTTGACCGCGGTCAGTGTGGCCGCTCTCACGGTTTATGACATGGTCAAAGCGGTCGAAAAGACCGGCAGGATCCAAAACATCCGGCTGGTGGAAAAGCATGGGGGCGCCAGTGGCGATATTGTGAATGAATAAATCACCAGCCAATTCCATGAGAAGATAACGGTATGCAATATACGGTCATGCTTTTTGCCACGTTCAAGGATAAAGTCGGCGCTGACCGCGTGACGATTGAGCTTCCTGTTGCAGCAAGCGTCAAGGAATTAAAAGAGCAACTGGTGCAGCGGTTTCCAGAAATGGGTGCCTTGCTGGGTCATGCAGTCGTGTCCATTAACCGGCAGTTTGCATTTGACGAAGACCCGCTGCCTGAAGGGGCAGAAGTGGCAGTTTTCCCACCGGTCAGCGGGGGCAGCGGCAAAACGGTGGTGAAAGTGGTGCATGACCCATTGGACACTGATGATCTGTTGGCAGAAATTACAGATGAAACCACCGGCGCGGTATGTTTGTTCAGCGGGATTGTGCGCGGGGTCACCACGCGTGGCCAGGCACATCAGACTGCCGAACTGGAGTATGAAGCTTACATCCCCATGGCAGAAGAAAAGATGCGACAGGTGGCGGATGAAATCCGTGAACAATGGAGCGCCGTGGAAGGCATTGTGATCGTTCAGCGCATCGGACGGTTGCAGCCCAAAACCCCGACTGTGTTGATCGCATGTTCAGCGGCGCACCGCGACACCGGCGTGTTTGAGGCGGCAAGGTATGGAATTGACCGGCTGAAGGAAATTGTGCCGGTTTGGAAGAAGGAAATTGGCCCTAATGGCCAGCAATGGGTGGAAGGTGATTACCTTCCAGAACGTGGCGACTGAACCGGTCGCCAACACAATTTATCGCAAGGTGAACTAATGGATCGCCAGCCACTTACCAAATGCAGAAGTGGTTGCCGCTCCCTGAGTTCACGGGAGGAACTCATGGAACCGCAAGCAGTATCCACCGGGGTGGAGAGTCCCCAGGAACTTGCCCGCCGTCTGAATCTGCCGTTTAACGACTTGCTGCTGCTCGGGCGGGCGCTTACCCACCGTTCATATCTAAATGAGCACCAGGAAGCGCTGGAAGACAACGAGCGTCTGGAATTTTTGGGAGACGCCGTGCTGGATTTTGTGGTAGGCGCATGGTTGTACAACCGCTACCCTGAAATGCCAGAAGGTGACCTGACACGCATGCGTTCGGCGCTGGTGCATACAGAACGCCTGGCGCAATTTGCCCGCAAGATCGATCTGGGGCGCGCCATGCGGCTGGGGCGCGGAGAAACCCAGGGCGGCGGAAGGGATCGCTCGGCGCTTCTGTGTGATACCTTTGAAGCCTTGATCGGTGCCACCTACCTGCATTCCGGCATTGATGCGGTAATCACTTTCATCTCTCCGCTGCTGGAAGCCGCTTCAGAAGAAATCCTAAAGAATCACGAGACGGAAGATCCAAAATCGCAATTTCAGGAGTGGGCGCAGGGACAGGGGTTTTCCACTCCGCAATACCATACCCGTGCAGCCACAGGGCCTGACCACTCCAAGGTGTTTGACGTGGATGTGATGGTCAATGGGGTGGTGTATGGAAGCGGTAGCGGGCACAGCAAACAGGCCGCGGCAAAAGCTGCTGCGTTGGACGCACTACAAAAAATGGGTCTGGTATAACCCAGACGAATCAGGATAGTGAATGGCGCCTCGACTGAAGCAACTTGAACTGCAGGGCTATAAAACCTTTGCCAGCCGGAATCAGTTTGAATTTCCGGCAAACATTACCGCCATTGTGGGGCCAAACGGCGCCGGTAAATCGAATGTGGCTGATTCGCTGCGCTGGGTGCTGGGGGAGCAATCCTACACACTGCTGCGTGGACGTAAAACCGAAGACATGATCTTCGCCGGTTCAGAACACCGCCCACGGGCCGGCATGGCACAAGCCACCATCACCTTTGATAACGAAGATGGTTGGCTTCCGATTGAATTTTCGGAAGTGTCCATTTCGCGCAGGGCATACCGCGATGGGCAGAACGAATATCTGCTCAACGGCCAGCGTGTGCGCCTGAAGGAAATTTCCGAACTGCTTGCCCGTTCAGGTCTCGCAGAGCGCACCTACACCATCATCGGGCAGGGGTTGGTGGATGCCGCCCTATCCCTGAAACCGGATGAGCGCCGCAAGTTCTTTGAAGAAGCGGCAGGCATTGGTTTGTACCGTGGACGCAGGGAGGAAGCCCTCACCCGGCTGGATACCACCCGACGCAACCTGGAACGCGTACAGGATATTCTCAGCGAGCTGGAACCGCGCCTGGCAAGCCTTGAAAAACAGGCAAAACGGGTCATAGAATACGAACGGATTAAAGCAGACCTGCAATTGCTGCTGCAGGATTGGTACGGATATCACTGGCACGCCGGCCAGCGTGAATTGCTGCACGCCCAGGAAGTGTTCAGGGTGCAGGACGAGCGCCTGTTGCAGGCGCGCCGCCGCCTGGAGGAAGTGGAGCGCAAAGCTGAGAGTGCCCGCGGCAAGCTGCAATCATTACGGGTTGAGTTAAACGCGTGGCATTTGCAGTCATCTGAGTTGCACCGTAATCGTGAGCAGATCAGCCGCAACCTGGCAGTACTGGATGAACGCCACCGCTCCCTGCTGGGTCAGGAGCAGTCGCTCAAGAGCGACCAGGTACGCCTGGAGGAGGAGCAACAAGCCAGGCAGGACCGCGTGACCGCCATGCAGACGGACGTGGAACGTTTGAAAACTGAACTGGGTGATGCCCAGGAACAGGCTGCCCAGGCGCGCAAAAACCTGGAAATGCGTCTGGCAGAACGCGAACGCGCTGAACGTGAGTTGCGGGATGCCCGGCGCGCCTTGACAGATAGTGAAACCCGCCAGGTTCAGGTGAAAGCCCGCAAGGATGAAGTACAGGGGCGGGTTGAAGGGCTGCAAAAGTCACTGCAAAACCTCAACGAGACCCTGGCGAGGGAAGCCCAGGTGCTTGAAACTGCCCGCAAGGCTTTGCAGGAAGCTGAAACCAAACGGGATGCAGTGCAAAATGAACAGAAGCAAAAGGAACGCGAGCACCAGGAGCATCGCCAGCAGGTGGAGCAATTGGAAACCCGCCGGAAGAAGCTGCAGGATGAACGCAGCCGGTTGGAGGCGGAACGCTCACGTTTGCGCGCCCAACTGGATGTACTGGAGCAGGCGGAACGGTCCTTTAGCGGGCTGAATCAGGGCGCCCGGTTCTTGCTCCAGGCAGCCAAACAGGGCCAGTTGCGCGGCGGTTACCGCCCATTGAACGCCCTGCTGGAAATGCCCGCCGAATATGAGGTTGCCATTGCCGCCATTTTGGGTGAACATCTCGACGGTGTTTATATTGATAACGATGCCGATCTGGAAGATGCGCTGTTGCTGCTTGAAAAGGGCGGCAAGGGGCGTGCGGTGTTGTTCCCGTGTGGACCCAACGATCAGGCAAAGGTGATGAATGCGCCCACGGACGATGGCTGTCTGGGTGTGGCTGCCGAGCTGGTAACGGCGCCGGCAGAGCTGCAGCCCTACCTCAAAGTCCTGCTTGGTCAGGTGGTGGTGGCGCAGGATCGCGTTTCGGCGCGGCGTATTGCACGCAACCTGCCCCCGCACGCCCGTGCAGTGACCCTGAGTGGAGAGGTGTTCTGGGGTAGTGGGGTGGTGGTGGCTGGTCAGGATGGGCGTTCCGGCATGATCTCGCGTCCGCGTGAGAAGCGTGAGTTGCAGACTGCGCTGGAAAGCCTGGAAAACGACCTTGTGCGCGTGACCAGCGAATTCAAGGATCTGGATGCCAGCCTGGAGGCTGCCCGGAGCAAGGAAAAGGACCTCGACCGCCAGGTGCGTGAGGCCGGGCAGCGGGTCAACCAGGCACAGGCAGCGTACCAGAAAGCCAGCCTGGAGATGGAACAGGTGCGCCAGCGAAGTGAGTGGCAACGCAAACAGGTGACCAGCCTTGAGGAACAGATCTTGGCAGCGGGTAAAGAGATCCAGCAGCTTGAGACCACACTCAAGGAGTTGGGAGAGAAGGTTCAGGGGTTGCTCGATCAGGTACGGCAGCGCAGCCGGTCGCTCAATGGTTTGCCGGTTGAGGAGCTGCAAACCGAGGTCAACCACTGGAATACCAATGCGGCGGTGGCCTCACGCGCTGTGCGGGATGCAGAGGCGCGGTTGATGGAATACCAGCAAGTGTTGACTGCCAATCAACAACGCCAGGAGGATGTACGCAGGCGCATTCAGGAACTGGCTGATGCCCTGGTACAACTGGAGGCTGAGAAAGCCGCACTCAAGGAAAAAGAGAGCGGGCTTAACCGCCAGATGGACATTCTGAATGAACAAATACAACCGGCTGAGGATGAACTGGCCGGGATGGAAAAGGATTACGATACCCTGCAAGGGGAGCTGGCAACCGCCCAGCAGCAGGTCTCACTGGCTGATCGGTACGCGACCCAGGCTCAACTGGATTTAACCCGCCAGCGGGAAAGCCTGGACAATTTACGGCGCAAGATTGAAGAGGATTTTGGGTTGGTGGTGCTGGAATATAACGAGAACATCACCGGCCCCACCCCGCTGCCACTGGAAGGCATGGTCAATGCCCTGCCAGTGCTTACGGAGCTTCCGACCGGGTTGGATGAGAACATCTCCCGCCAACGCGCCCTGTTGCGGCGGATGGGCGCCATCAACCCTGACGCACACAAGGAATATCTGGAAGTGCGCGAGCGTTACGACTTCCTTGTGGAACAGGTGGAAGACCTGAAAACGGCAGATGGCGACCTTCGGAAAGTGATCACCGAACTGGACGACCTGATGAAACAGGAGTTTCGCAAGACGTTTGACGCAGTGGCTGCTGAATTCAAGCAAATGTTTACGCGGCTGTTTGGCGGCGGTTCAGCGCGGCTTGTTCTGCAGGATGAAGAAAACCCGGTGGATACCGGTATTGACATCGAAGCCAGGCTGCCGGGGCGGCGTGAACAGGGATTGGCGCTGCTCTCGGGTGGTGAGCGCAGTCTGACCGCCGTGGCGTTGATCTTCTCGCTGCTGAAGGTCTCGCCCACGCCGTTCTGCGTGATGGATGAAGTGGATGCCATGCTGGATGAAGCCAATGTGGGGCGCTTTTGCGAACTTCTGGCTGAGCTAAGCCAGAATACCCAGTTTGTGTTGATCACCCATAACCGCAATACGGTGCAAACCGCCGGGGTCATTTACGGTGTGACCATGGGACGCGATTCCGCCAGCCAGGTGATCAGCCTGAGGTTGGATGAAATTGGCGAGGACATGGTGAGATAATTCAACCATGTGAAATGCAATACCCCACCTCATTTTGAGATGTTTGGGAGCATATAAAAACACAGCCCGCCGGTTGTCCGTGCGGGCTGTGCATGTGTTGGCGTCAGGTTGATTACTACTGTGTCAGTTCTGCCGGCATGGCTGGCTCGGTGGGAACGATATCGATCAGATTGTCGGTGTAATTGATGACCACACCCTCACCGCTTCGCTGGGTTGTCAACCAGCTTTCAAACGCGGTGGCTTTCATCGAATCGAGCGTTTCAGCATCCACCGGGCGATTTTCCTTGCCCAACACCTGGATCAGATGCCAGCCAAAGCTGGTCTGAACCGGCTGACTTACTTCCCCGACTTCCAGGGTAAAGGCAGCCGCTTCAAACTCGGCAACCATGCGACCCATGCCAAACCATCCCAAATCGCCGCCATTGGAGGCGTTGCTGGTATCGCGCGAGTATTCGGCAGCAAGTGCGGCGAAGTCTTCGCCATCAATGATGCGTTCACGCAGAGCTTCGGCAATACCCTGTTCATCCACCAGAATATGACGCGCCCAAACCTGTTCCTGCATGGGGTCCACATCAGCGGTCTTGGCATCCATCACCTTCTGGCGCAGGAGCGAGCGGTAGATGATGTCACGGATATCCTGCTCGGTGAAGCCAATGGCGGTGAGTTCATCCACAAAGGTTTTTAGTTCCGTCTGGAAGCCTTCGAGAGTATAAGGCGTGGCGGTCGGAACCGGGGTGCCGGAGGCTTCTTCCTCAGTGGGCGCCAGGGTGGCGGTGGGTTCTTCGGGCGTGGCTTCGGTTTCCTCAGCAGGGGTTGCCGTGGGCGGCAGCAGTGAGAGCTGCTCGGCAGTATAGGTTGAGGTGGGCAGAACAGTTACCGTGGGAGCAGGGGTGGGGGTGCCGTTTTCAAAGAAACCAAAGTTCTCTTTGAGGGATTTATCAACCTCAGCTTCATCCACAGTCAATCCCAACTGCTCGGCTTCCTGAGCGATCAGGCGATCATCGATCATGATCTCCAGCACAGATGAACCCAGGGACGCAGGATCATTCAACTGATTCTGAATGGATTGCAGATTCTGCAAAAATGTCGGGTCATTTCCCAGGAACTGGGCAAGTTGCAGATATTGTTCGTACTGGCGGATCAATTGCCAGCGGGTGTATTTAACTTGCTTTTGAAATTCGTTGACGGTGATTTTGTCACCATTGACGGTGGCAACAGCGCTGTTACCCCGCAAAACAAAGCGGTCCAACAGACCGAAGCCAATCAGGAACACCACTGCGGCGATGACAACGATGGCGCCGATGGTGAGGATGCGGTTCTGATTTCGTTCGCGGTCCAGACGGGCCTGATGTTTTTTGGTGACAAATTTCGTCGAAGGGATTGGGTTCTTAGCCATGGGGCGACCTCGAAAATTAAACAAGGGGCATAGAGGACGTTCGCTCCATGCCCCGTTTGATTAGCTGATGCTAATTAGCGAATGGATTCTTCCCACGGCGTGGCGACGTAAGGAAGCAGAGCCAGGTGGCGGGCGCGCTTGACTGCCGAAGCCAGCTCACGCTGGTGGCGGGCGCAGGTGCCGGTCTGGCGGCGCGGGCGGATTTTGCCTTCTTCGGTCACGAAGCGGCGCAGCATGTCCACCTGCTTGTAATCAATGGCAGAATTTTTATCTGCGCAGAACTGGCAAATTTTCGGGCGCGATACAAACCTTCGGGAAGGACGCCCACCTTCCATGTTCATTTCATCGGTCATCTTTCATTACTCCAGACTAGAAAGGAAATTCGTCTTCAATTTCCTCGATGTCAGCCTCTCCTGAAACACCGTGATTTCCATCGCGGCGTTCGCCAAGGATCATCATTTCAGAGGCTACAATCTCGATGCTGGTATGTTTGACGCCGTCATTGTCGTCCCAGCGGCGGGTTTGCAGCCGACCTTCGACATAAACCTGTTGACCCTTTGTGAGATACTGCTTACAGATCTCTGCCAGGCTCCCCCAGGTGACCACATTGAACCATTCGGTTTCAGTATGGCGCTCGCCATCGGCGCTGTTCCAGCTCCGGCTGGTGGCCACATTGAAGGTTGTGACCGGTCTGCCGGAGGGGGTGTAGCGCATTTCAGGGTCCCTACCCAGGTGCCCGATGATCATGACTTTGTTCAAGCCTCGACTCATACGTCTCTCCTTGGCGCACAACAACAGTTCCAGTAATTACACGTGCAGAATTACTCCACTGCGGTGATCAAGAAACGCAGCACGGGTTCCTGGAAGCGCAGGTTTCGCTCCAGTTCAGTGATGAAGGTGGGGGCCATGCTGGCCTTGACCAGAACATACTGACCTTCGCGCTGCTTGCGGATCTCGTAAGCGAGACGCCGCTTGCCCCAGTTGTCGACTTTCTCGATGGCGCCGCCTGCCTCGGTAATCCAGGTCTTGACTTTCTCAACCAGACCGGTCGCAGTGGCTTCATCCAGATCGGACTGGAGAATGAACACAACTTCATAATCGCGCATGGTGGGAATTCCTCCTTTCCTCGGGATTACCCCCAGACATTGCCGTTGGCATAGCTGAAGGTGGAAAGCAGCAGTGATGACAGGCATCCTGTTGACTTGACGCTCAATCATACCATGCATGTCCGGTTTTGAGGAGGGCAGGATTTCCTTATCATTATACTAAATCCAATTCCAATAAAGTACCCAAACAAATTTGTTGGTTGCATGTATAAGCATTGGCTTGTCCCAAATGAAGCTGTTTGCGATAATAATGTCAGGCAACACAATCGGGTTTAAGAAACGGAGGAGGAATATATGCAGATCGAAACACTGTATCGACCTTCCTATTCGGTCGCCAAGGTTATTCTGGCTCCCAATGAAGGCCTCGTGGCGGAATCAGGCGCGATGGTTGGCATGTCAGCCGGCGTTGTGGTGGAAACCAAAATGCAGGGCGGGTTGTTTACATCCATGGCACGCTCCCTTCTGGGCGGGGAGTCATTTTTCATCAACACTTTCCGCGCGCCTGCCCAGGGCGGCGAAGTGCTGCTCGCGCCCACCCTGCCCGGTGACGTGTTCCACTTCATGCTCAACAACGAGACTTTTTTGGTGCAGTCTGGTTCATTCCTTGCTTCACAGGAAACGGTGACGACGGATACAAAATGGTCGGGAGCCAAAACCTTCTTTGGTGGCGAGGGCTTGATCATGCTGCGCTGCAGTGGAACCGGTGCGGTGATGCTGTCCAGTTATGGAGCCATTCATGAAATGACCCTGGCTGCGGGTCAGACCTACACGGTGGACACGGGGCATCTGGTTGCCTTCCAGGAGAATATCGGCTTCAAGGTGCGCACCGTTGGCGGGTTGAAATCCACCCTGCTGGGGGGTGAAGGATTGGTGGTGGATCTGACCGGTCCCGGCAAGGTGTTGCTGCAGACCCGCTCTGTGGGCGCCTTCCTTGACTGGTTGATCCCAAAACTTCCCAAGCCTTCTTCTTCATAAAGTACGATAAGCCCCCGGTATTTGCCGGGGGCGAATTTTTTATGGATGAACTTCATTGCCAGTTTGTGCCGATTGGAGGATGGCTGACAGGGTTTGGATGTTTTGCCGGCTTTCCTCCAGGCTGATCAAAGCCGGTTTGCCTTCCAGAACGGCGTCCGCCATATTCTCCACCTCACCCAAATATAGATCAGATGAGCGGAAACGGTGCACTTCCTGATCGCCATTTTTGATCACGGTGATCTCACTGCGTTCTTTGGGCTTGAAAGGATTGGGAACAAGGATGGAAGCAGATGAACCGTGAAATTCCACAGAGGAATACCCCGGGAGGATAATGCCGCAATTCATGTGCGCCATGATCTGCTGAGGATATGCCAGTTGGACAGCCATGACGCCATCCACACCGGATGGGGTCAATTGCTGGATGGCCTGCACTGAGGACGGCAGTCCGCCGGTGACCGCCCGGAAATAGCTGATCGGGTAGCAGCCCACATCCCATAATCCGCCGCCGCCAAACCCAGGGTCCCAGCGGATATCATCTTTACGATTTAGCGTGAATGAGAATGCGCCGCGCATGTAATGCAAATCACCGATTTCGCCTGATTGGACCATTTTGATCACCCGCTGGGTTTGCGGATGATGGCGGTACATGAAGGCTTCCATCACCACCACACAGGCGGCTTCGGCGGCGTTTTGGATCTGTTCCACATCATCCACACTGAGCGCGATGGGTTTTTCACACAAGACATGTTTGCCCGCAAGACAGGCGCGCACGGTCCATTCGGCGTGGAGATGATTTGGAAGCGGATTATAAATTACATCAACTTCGGGGTCGTTGATTAATTCCTCGTAGCTCCCGTATGAAGTGGGGATGTCCCATTCTTTTGCATACTGGCTGGCGCGTTCTCCATCACGGCTGGCAACGGCGGTCAACTCGCAGCGTTTTGATAGATGCAGCGGTTTGATCAGCGCCTGGTTGATGCGCGCCGTGCTCAGCAACCCCCAGCGTAATTTCCTTGGCATTTTTCTCTCCTTTTATACCATCAGCAACTGTTCAGCCACAGCCTGACGGTAATACTCCCTGAAGGCGTTGGTTTCCCGGATTAATAATCGCAACTCTTTTTCGAGACGAGCGGAGTTTTGCTCATCTTTTGAACCACCCTGCGATATTTCCCCTTGATCTTCAGTTATTTTACACGTGATCATTCCCTGGCTTGCCAGCCATTCCAGCCCTTTGAGTACTGTGGCGCTGCGATGGCCCAACCCGGCGGCAAGCTGGTTGATACTGGCAACACCCCCGTGTTTGATTGCATGGCGGACCATGCTGCCCAATTGCCGCAGGAAGAGTTCGGCGCCGTCCGGGGCAGTGATTGTACCAAACAAAATCACCCTGTCCGGTTTGACCCGTTCCATGGCCGCCTGTAGTTCGGCCTGCCCGGGTGGGCTGCTGAATATCACCAGGGTCTGGTTGCGCGCCAGATGCAGGCGGTTGACGCCCACCCTCAAATCAGCAGGTACAGCTTCCTCCCAGATGAGCCATTCAGCATGAAGGATCTGTGCCAGGGCGCGTTGGGGATCGGGTTCGCCGCGCAGGTCAAGGATCTCCAGCCCGATGGGCTTTTCCACCTGCACGGCATCTCCATCCAACGGACGAATGGAGACCAGTTCCATGCGCAGTTCCCGTTTTCCACGGTATGTACCAGCAGACAGGCGAAAGGCGAGATCGAAGTTGCCGGCTGGCAGGCTGGCGGGGTCTGCCTGCCACCAGATGATATCGCGCAGCGTTCCGTGCCCATCCTCAACGGTAAGGCGCAAATGCTCATGCGCACGGTCAACGTAAGCAGTCTTTTTTAGGGTGAGATTGCGGCAGGCCAACGTGACTGCCGGGTTACCGGCGCCAAATGGCGCCAGCCGGTTGATGGTTTGAAGCAAATCCGGGTTGATCTGCTCAAGCTCAACCCATGAATCAATGATCAATTCGGGCAGCGGCGGGCTTTCGGGGGTCTGCGTGCTCACGGCATGTGCCAGCGCACGCGAAAAGCGGGTCAGGTTGGCTGCGTCCAGCGACATTCCGGCAGCCATGGCATGACCACCATAGCCAGCCAGCAGGTCGCGGCATGCATCCAAGGCAGTGGTGATGTTAACCCCATCCACCGACCTGGCTGATCCCCTGGCAGGCTGGTCAGGCGGAGAGACCAACATCACCACCGGGCGGCGGTATTGTTCCACCAGCCGACTGGCGACAATGCCCACCACGCCGGCTTCCCAACCGGGATGGTTGAGCACCAGCACCGGGCTGTTTAGCACAGCCGGGTTGCCCCTGATCTGCGCCTGGGCTGAGTGGTATACATCGTCGCAGATCAGTTTGCGGCGTGCATTGTAGCCTTCCAGTTGCAGTGAAAACTGACTGGCAAAATCTTCATCGGTTGTGGTGAGGAAATCCACCGCAGGGTTGGAATCAGCCAGGCGCCCCAGCGCATTCAGGCGGGGGGCAAGTGAGAAGCCTATTCCGGTTTCATCAAGCTCCTCAGGTTTCAGCCCGGCGCGTTCACACATGGCAAGCAAGCCGGGGCGGCGGGTGCTGCGTAATACCGAAAGCCCCCGCTGTACAAGACAGCGATTGTCACCGGTGAGGGTGGAGACATCGGCAATGGAGCCGAGCGCCACCAGGTCCAGTTCGGCTTCCATTTCGCCAGCGCGACCCAGGCGGGTGTACACTTCCTGCATCACCAGGTAAGCCATGCCAACACCGCATACCGTTCTGGCAGGGTGTTCAGCAGGCAAACGATGAGGATTGACAACTGCATGGGCAACCGGCAGGGTCTCAGCCGGTGTGTGATGATCGGTGATTAAAACGTCAACCCCATGCCGGGCAGCTTCCATGACGGCATCATGAGCGGTGATGCCGGTGTCACAGGTAAGCAATACCTGGATGCCCTGTTCAAGAAAACGCGCCAGAGCAGACAAAGCAATGCCGTGACTTTCTTTTCCGCGCACGGGGATGTACCAGCAAACATTTGCGCCAAGCCGCCTCAATGACGAGACCAGAAGCGATGTTGCCGTTTGCCCATCCACATCAAAATCTCCCCATACGCCAATCCGTTCACGGCGGTTTACTGCTGTAATCAGGCGGTTAACCAGCCGGTCGAGGTCGGGGAAATCAGTGGGGGGTGAGGTTGTCAGGTGTTCAGGGTGTAAAAAAGCTGCGGCATCCGCTGGTTTGGTGATGTCACGTTGCAGCAATGCCCGCGCCAGTAATGGGCTGCCGCCACATGCGGCCAATAAATCAGCCGGAATGTCCATCTCCGGCGGGTCAACCCAACGGTAAGCCAGTGATTTCAAAACTCAATCTCCGCCAGGCTGTCAAAATCAATACTCAGCGGCCCATCCGGTTGGGTGATTTCGTCTTCATCATCCATTTGACCTGCTTCCACCCCTCTCCCGCACAAGGAACGGTACTCGCAAAACTCACAGCGGCGTTCCTGATGGGTCAGGAAGAAATGACCGGCTTGCCGGGAGCAGATATCGCCGATTAACTCCAACAGGAATTGTTCATCTGCCTGGAATTGACTGGTGGAATAAGGCAACCTTTCGGGCTGGTCGGGAAATGCTGGAAACCAGTAAACCATTTCAACCTGTTCAGGAGACACCGGCGAACCGCCATGCAGGTGGGCTGTGGCGTGCGCCGCCATCCAGCGGTAGAGACGGGTTTGGATCCGTTCCTGCAGCCATGTGGATTTTGGCCTGTGCTGGCTGGTCTTCCAGTCCATAATCAGGATGCGTTCGCCCTTTTCCACGCAGATCAGGTCGAACTTTGCCACCAGACGGTGACCGTCCAGCGAGGCGCACAGGGTGTGTTCTGGATAACGGATTTCCGGCAGCCCAATCAGCGGGGCGAATGCCAGCCATGCCTGCCTCCACCCGGCAGTCTGAGCGTCCTTAATGTTCTCTGAAAGGATCGCAGGTGGAATGCCGACAAAGTATTGCTGCACCAGGCGGTGAAATAGCTGCCCAACATCCATCTGGTGTTCGCGTTCCAAAACCGGCTGGCTGATAATGGCAGGATAACGCAGCTTTTCAATGTAACGCAATTCAAAACAGCGCTGACAGTCAACGAAAGCCTGCAGGCTGCTCTGGCTGAAGGAAAAGTTGGGGCTAATCAACACCATCACCTGCTTCCTGCCAGAAACGGCACAGTTCTTCCAGCGCCATGGATTGTTGTTCACGACCCTGCTTGCCCGTGTTCCAGGTCATGCACAAATCGCGGCGGGCACGGGTGATGCCAACGTACAACAGGCGTAATCGTTCGGCTGAGTAATCACGGCGCGCCATGCGGGTGGCTTCGCCTTCCTCCAAGTTTAGCCCAACCACATCACCGACGGCCAGAGCTTTCAGCCGGGCGATGATCTCAGCCGGCAGGTTGAGCTGCCCGCGAATGTACCACTTCTCGGAGATGTAGCTTTCATAGGGGAACCCGGATGGGAAGTCGTAGGTATTAACCGAGGTCAGATAGACGCGGTCCCATTCAAGCCCCTTGGCGCGGTGCATGGTGGAGACGACGACCTTTCCGCGATGAGCGTCGGGGTCAAAACCGGTGTCTTCATCGGCAAAACCCAGCATCTTGCGTTTATTTTTCACCACCTCATCCAGATCCTGGGCAAATTCAAACAACCCAAAATCTGGGTGGGCGCGGGCGGTATTCTCCAGCAGCAAAGCCAGTTTGTGAGCCAGCGCAAGATCGGCTGGTTCGCTGAACAGGTCGCCTGAGATGGTGAGCACCAGTTGATCAATGGGTAATAGAGAGGCTTGCTGCCAACGGCGCAGCAGGTTCCGCAGGCGAAACAGCTCATCCAGAAGCTCAGCCGGGGTATCCTTGCGCGCCAATTCTTCCAGCCAGTCATGATCAACAAAAGGTGCGATGAAATCTTCCACATGGCGGCAACGGCGCAGCAGGTCGATCACCTGTTCAGCCTTATCCCTGGTCTCATCATTTTGCAGGGCTTGCAGATGCATCTCTTTGTACAGCAGGCTGATCAACGGCGATGATTCGGGCATGGCCAGACAGCGCAGCACGCATGTGATCAACTGGGCGGTGCGGCGGGTGGATTCTGACGTGCGTAACAGTTCAACCACCTGCAACCTTGCGTCACGAAAAGCGGTTGCCAGTTTTGCGCCGCGGGCATTACTGGTGGACATCACGGCAACGGTGCAGTCTGGATTGGTTTGCAGGTAGTTGGAGAGTGATTTTACAATGATGCGCAGTTCCTCGTCGGGGGCATGTTTGCGGTCTGAGAGGAAAATGCTGCCCGTATCACCTTCGGGGTTCTCCTGCGGGTCACCGTGAGGTGTGGGTTGTATGTAAGGCGGGTTCAGGGCATCACACAGTTGTGGATTGGGATGGTGATTGATGGACCAGTCCACCAGGTGGTTTGCCAGTTTGATGATTTTCCGGGTGGAGCGGCCAGAATTCGGCAGGTCCAACTTGAGCACGTCCGGCCGGTTGCGAAAATCAAGCAGATAGTGCGGGCTGGCGGTGGTGAAGGTCTCGTAGATGGCCTGGTTGGGGTCGCCCATGCGCACCCAGTTTCCCTCCGGGCCGCACAACAGGCTGAGCATGCACTCCTGCAAGCGAGAGCTGTCCTGGGCTTCGTCTTCAAGGATGTAAGGGAAACGACGGCGCATGCGTTCCAGAAAATCTGCATCCATGCGTAAAGACTGAAGCGCCAGGCGGATCAGATCGGCAAAATCAATGGCTGCCTGGTTTGCCAGGCTGCGCTGATAATCGGTATAGATCGCCAATCCCATCGAAAGCAAATCGTCGTCCACCTCGAGCGCATCCATGCGCAGGCGCAGGTCTTCGGGGGTCAGTTCAAGGTCCTTTGACATGCCGATGAATGCGCGGGCCATGTCTGTGACGGTTTCTTCCCACGATTTTTGCTGTTGAGCCAGGTTGGAGAATGGTTTTTCGGGGTTTTCGTATGTGTCAATAAACTGTGGATGTTCAGCCAGCCAGGAGCGGGCTGCATTAAGGAGGATGCGTTCTGACTCCAGATCATCAACGATCTGGAAGTGATTGGGCAGGCCAGCCAGGTCGGGGCGTTCGCGCAGGATGTCATTTGCCAGACCGTGCAGGGTGCGTACACGATATCCCATACGCGGCAACATGCGGCGTTCTTTGATAAAACCCTCGATGCGGTGGGCAAAATTACTGACGGCTGAATTGACCAGGGTGACCACCAGCACCTCCTGATCATCCTCCAACGCACCTTCGGCAATCAGATCGGCGGCCAGGCATGACAACACCTGGGTCTTGCCGCTGCCGGGCACGGCAGCAACGCCCATTTTTCCTGAACGGTAGCGCAAAACGGCTGCCTGGGCAGGGCGGGGTTTAAACATCAGCCACCTCCAGGTTGAACTGGAAGCGTCGGGTCATCTTTTGCAGGGCGGCGATCAGCGGACCGCGCTGTTCCTCGCCGCTCTCACTGTAAGTGGCGGCGCACAGGTATACATGTTCTGAGCAGCGCCGGCACAGCCCGACGGTCAGACGGGCAAGGCTGGCCTGATTGGTGCGGTACTCATCGGCATCGGTCCAGATGGCGCCTTCCTGCCAGCGACGGCTGAGCACGATGGGGTGGGTCAACGGCTGATAGAGCCGTTCCCACCAACCCGTTGAGCCGATATCGAGCCAGAATTGGAAGCGCACCGGACGATTGGCGATCACGAAGGTGAAAGCAGGAGCGATCAATACGGCGTCATTTTCGGCAGTGTCCCAGCTAAATAGATACTGGGCTGCCAGTACACCTTCCTCCACCATGCGAATGTACTCCCGCCCGCGTCCGGCGGGTTCACTCATTTGCACGGAGCGTCGGAATTTTTGGGCGCTTTCAACCAATCGGGAGGCGATCGAAGCGGTGTCGAAACGGGCATGAAAACCAAAGCCTGGCTGTGATAACACTTCACTGTACAAACGGCTGATGAATACATCCAGCTCCTCTTCAGGTTCCGTCATCACAGTATTCAGCCATTGAACCAATGTGTTGTAACTGGCGCCCAGGGTATAGGTGATGCGTTCCCTTGTGGCAGGGTTGACCTTTTCAAACGGCTGCAATCCTTCGCCGCTGGAATTTTCACGATATACCGCTTTTGCCAGCAACTCGGCGCGCACCAGGTCCATGTCCTGCAGGGCGAGCAACAGGGCGTTGCGCACCCCAGCCCGTGTGGTGGCCAGGTTCCAGTGGGGATGACCCAGTTTGGCCAGGGTCAGCAGGCAGCGCACCACCGGTTCTTCAGCGAGGCTGCGGGATGGGCGGTGCGAGATGGAGGGTATTCCGCAGGATTCCAGCCGGTTGCTGATGGCGAAGCACATGGAGTCGCTCATGTACGGCGCCATAACAACAATCTCCCCCGGTGGCACCCCTTCGTGATCGACCAAATGCTGGATCGCCTGACCAAGCCATTCAATGGTCTGGGGTAAAAACTGGTTGAAATGAAAACTGGCAGCCGGACACGGATCGGCTGCCAACGTGGCTTCGGTGCGCTGTATGGTGGCGGATAATGCGGTGTGAAATGCCTCCATCTCCGGAGGGTTGATGAAAGAGTCCGCAAGCATTTGGCTTTCTTCGCATAGCGATTTAAGCGCGTATGCACTATCCACGTCCGCACCGAGGAAGACGCGATACCCCGCGTCCTGGTCAAAGATGATCAAACTGGAGTCGAAATCTGGCAGCCATTGAGCGACCATGTCGTGCACAACCGGTACGTCCTCTTCCGCGTTGTCATAGATGAGATGGCGGTAGCGTGCGGATAGATACTGGCGGCAGGCGGGTTCAGTCCACACATGGCGGGCAAATACATCGAGTTGAAGTGAGAAATCCAGCAGATTGTTTTGCATGCAAAATGTGCGGAATCGGTCGGCCGCCTGCTGGGCATCATCAAATGCACGTTCCTGGGCGGGTTTTCCCTGGTAAGCCGCTTTAAGGCGCAGGCTAATTTCACCAACCTGCATGCCTGTGGCGGCAGCCTTGTTGAGGTTGTCAATAATCTGGGTTAGCAGCCGGTTGCGATCGAGATGGATGGTGTCAAACATGCCCTGTCTGAAGAGTGGGGCCACAATACCAGCCAGATAATACTGGGCTGTCTCCAGGGTGAGGAATGAGGGAGGGTTCTCGGGGTGCTCAAAGCCGGCATTCCGGGCGATCAGCGCCCAAAACAACTCGATCATGCGCTGGCCCAGACCGCCCATGGTGACAATATCCACCATGCCTCCGGGCGGCAGATCCGGTGACTGGAGCGCACGGTAGTAGGGTAGGGCTGCAGTGCGCTGCGGGGCCAACACCAGAATATTTTCGGCTGGGATGCCGCAACGGATCATTTTCAACAACCGTTCGACGGCAGCCGTGGTTTTTCCACATCCGGCTGGTCCTTCCAGAAAGAGGCTGCCGAGGGGTGGAGCATTGACGATGTCGTTCTGGAGGTTTGATAACAGGAAGGGTTCCAAGCGGGTCCGTGAATGACAGGTTAGTTATGAGGTGGAAGGTTGGGGTCAATGCCGGCCATGTAATACAACAGGGCACGGGTCAGCAAAGTGTCGTCCGTTGCCCGATGAGAGTTGGGCAGCGACAGACGGCATTGTTTTCCGGCTGCATCCAGGCTGAAATAGCGATAGGATCTGCGGCGCGGGTCCCATTCGGCGCGGAATTGTGCATACAATTTCATCACGCAGGTCGTTTGAAAGGTTTCCTTCCAGGGCAAACGATAGGCAGCGTGAGACTGGCGCATGAGGCGAGTATCATATTCCTCGTTATAGATAGCGATCAACCGGCCAGCCAGGATGGATCTCACCGTGGGAAAGATGGTCAGCCACGGACGGGCATTTCGCACCATGTCATTGCTGATATGGTGAATGGCTGTGGCTTCATATGGAATGGGTTTGCTGGGACGCACCAGCGATTCAAATAGAACAGAACCGTCTGTATCGGTGATGGCGATCTCGACGATTTCGGCAGCACCGTCCAGGCCGGTGGTTTCGGTATCCAGAAATACCGGGCGTTGTTCCAGCAACCCGCGGGCTGCGGCCACCACTCTGGTACGAAGTTCGGGATTGGGGGCGGTGAACATGATTACGGGATGTTCCAATAGGCAATGCCATCCAGTTGCACAGACAGACCACCTGAATACCCGGAAATGAAAGGACCGTAATATCCCTTGGTGAAGGCTGTATCATCGATCTCATGGATCAGCTTGCCGTTCATATAGAGTTTAATGCGGTTGCCCTGCGTCCAGATGCCCAGACGATTGGTCTGTCCGTTGCCTGACAGGATCTTATCGCTACTGGTGAGCGAGATAAGCGCGCGGGTTCCGTTGTCATCCCAGCGCGAGAGTGAGTAACGCCCGTCACAGGTCATGCCGTAGTAGTACCCAAAACCGCTGTCGTAACTGCGGGCACGGAAGACCACGCCCCATGTATCACTGCCAGAGCACGAGACGGTGTTGAAAGTGGCTTCAATGTAAGCATTGGTCAGCTCGGGAGGGCGCAAGCGCCAGCCGCGCCAACCCTGGGTGCTGGTGCTGGACAGGTTCATGACCCCATTGCTGATACTCATGCGGGATGTGCCGTCGTCATAGGGGGAGGACAGCCCGAACCCACCCGTGCCATCCAGGTTATCACGGCCGGTGGCTTGACCAAGGGTGATGGCAGGATCCTCAGGTGGTGCGGTGATGGTGGCGGTGGGGGTTTCGGTTGGGGTG
>DAOUGC010000027.1:0-26750 GCA_034429695.1 Levilinea sp. | reverse complement strand
CTTCTCCACCGGCTCGCTGCCAGAGCTGATCGAAAATGGGGCTGGCATTGTGGCTCCGTACGGGAGCAATTACTGGGCGCTCGAACCGCCCGGGATTCCCCCACTGGCTGACGCGGCTCAAAAGGTGTTTGAACAACAGGAGAGCTTCCGACCCGCCGCCCGCGCCCGCGCCGAAAGCGCTTTTGGGCTGGACCCCATGCTGGACGGGTATCTGGCGGCATTGCTGGGATGATGAGGGCATTGAGCCCAGAGGACAGAGGTCGGATATCAGTATTCCAAGAACATATCTCCACAAATAATAAGGTCGGGCTGGTGAATCACCAACCCGACCTGTTTGTTAATACACGCTCTCTACGCCTCTTTGATCTCCACCGTGATCAGTTCAACCGCGGGGGCTTTGGTGTTGCGCGGGTCGCGCTCAGGGATGGACAGCAGTACATCCATGCCCTGGATCACCTCGCCAAACACGCTGTGCTTGTTATCCAGCCAGGGGGTGGGCACATGCGTCAGGAAGAACTGCGAGCCGTTGGTACCGGCTCCGGCATTGGCCATGGACAGGATGCCCGGCTTGTTATGCCGCAGTGTGGGGTGGAATTCATCGGCGAACTTGTAGCCGGGGCCGCCCATGCCGGTTCCGGTGGGGTCGCCGCCCTGCGCCATAAAGTCGGCGATCACACGGTGAAAGATGGTGTGATCATAAAAACCGGCGCGCGCCAGAAAGACAAAATTATTGACCGTCTTGGGGGTCTTGTCAGCAAACAGGCGCACCACAATATCGCCCTTGCCAGTCTTGAAGGTGGCGGTGTAACTCTTTTTGGGGTCAATCACCATTTCGGGTGGCTTGGGCCACTGCATATTCTCTGCCATACCTGCTCCTTTTCGCCGCTTTATCTGCGGCGGATATGATGGATCACCTTGCCGATCACCCTTGCCGGGTCGATCAGCCCCAGCATGCGGCTGTCGGTGCTGTCCTCGCCTGTGCCGAGCAGGTACAACCCACCCGGTTCACTACGCTGCAGGCGCTTGATCAACAATCCGTAGCCAGGTTGATGAAAAACCAGGTCATCACCCGGCTGCCAGCCGGCATTGCTGGTGACAATAAAATCTCCGGAATGATACTTCGGAGCCATGCTTTCGCCGCGTACGCGCAGCAGCCGCAGCGGAAATGCCATTATAGCTGTGGATGAACGATCTCTTCACCGGGTTTGTAGGGCGCCTTGACGCGCTTGGTGGCAACGCCCTTGGTCTCCCAGTAGATCTCGGCGAAGCGGTTGACCGCCTCCAACAATTGCAGCGCGGTCTCACGGCTGGCGGTCTGGCGGCATTTGGAACCCAGTTGCATGATCTTGTGGGTCAGCGCGTGCAGCTCAGGGAATTTATCCACATGCTCCTGTTTGAAGTAATCGCCCCAGATCACACGCACCTCGCGCTTGCAGCCCTCGGCGTGTTCCTCTTTGACCGCCACATAGCGCGCCATGGTGTTGAAATATTCGGCGTCCCCCGCAGTGTGGCTGGCAGTGAACTCGGTCATTAAATCAATCATGCGGATCACGGTTAAAGCTGCAACCTGAGCCCCGTGCGGGTCATAGATCCCGCAGGGGATGTCGCAATGCGCATCGGCGCGCTCAAAATGAAATACACGATCCAGATTTTCCAGAACCCTATACAGCATGTTTCCCTCCTGAAGAGTTGATAAGGAACTGGATTAATTATAGCGTAGGAAGGGGTGAGAGGTCAGAGATCAGTACTCAGAGGACAGAGGTCAGAGGTCGATCTACTGACAACTGACCTCTGTCCTTAAAAAAGCCGTTCGTGGTCGGATACCCGATCCCGACCACGAACGTTAGTGGATACAACTGCCCTGGTGGGCGCGGAGGGGCTCGAACCCCCGAACCTCACGGATGTGAACCGTGCGCTCTAACCAACTGAGCTACGCGCCCAATAACTTCGCCATTATAGCATCCTATCCATGCTTTGACAAGATGCTCCAACCCGGCTTGCATTATTGATAAGTTTGGTCATCAATGACCGTTATTAACCCATTCTCCCCCGCCCGCGCTGATTTGCGGACGGGGGAGCGAAGTTATTGCCTGCGTTGCTACAATGTATCCGTTATCATCAGGTCGCGTTGTCCATCCCGGTCAACATCGTTGGCAAAGATGGTGGTGTTGCTCATCTTCATTCCACCGGTGGCTCCACTACCATACAGGTAGAAAACCCCATACCCATAGTTGCCGTTGAATGCACAATTCAGCAGGGTCAGCGTGGCTGCCGGACCAACAGCGTCATAGGTAAACCCGTAAGCGTCGGTTGCGGCGGTTCCATTGTTGGAGGAGACCACCCCGTTCAGCACCACGGGCAAATTGGATTTGATCACAAGTCCGGTTTGCGCATTGCCTTCAAAGCGGCTGGTGGTGAGGTTCACCCCACCCTTGGTGTTAATAAGCGCGCCCGACTGCGCATTCCCGCTGGAGCGCATGCGGTTGATGCTGACCGTCATTTTGCTGGCGATCTGGACACCATACCCTGAATTGGACAGGAACGAATTCAGGTAACCGCCGGTGCTGTTGATGGTGATCGTGCCGTTACTCCCCTTGTAGGAAGCATCCGGCGCAATATTATTGATAAGTACCATCCCACTGCTTGTGTTCCAGTTGGCGCTCACATTGGTGACGATGATATTGCCGATGGTTTCCACATACAGGCCCGTGGAACCGTTCTCATGAAATTCGCCGCCGGTGATCACAACTGGAGAGAAGAAATACATTCCTGTATTGACCAGCATACCCTCAATATCATTCTGACTGGCTTTAATGTTGGTCAGCGTGGCTTTGCCGTAGGTGTACACCAAAACGCCCCGTCCCTCATTAAGATGGGTATTGATGTTTGCCAGCGTGACCGGCATGGCAGCCCTGTTCCCTCCCGGCTGGTTATACTGCTGGTTGATACTGATGCCGTTGTTTCCATTCCCATTGGCATTGACGTTGAAAACCGAAACCGCTCCGGTGGTATCGATCAACAATCCATATCCACCATTATTGTTAAACAAATTGGTAAAGCCTTTGGTCACATTCACCTGTACGCCGCCGGTCGCGTTGGCAAATTCATTGTTCACCTGCACACCAGAAACGCCGTTTTCAGAGGCTTCCACATTGATGATGGAGGTCTTTCCGCCGGTGATGATCTGCAAACCAGTGCCGCCATTATCAATAAAGTAGTTGCCGTAAACGCCCTGTTTGATCACCACCCCGGAACGATTGGAAAGTGTACAGCTTCCAGCGCTCATCACACAGTTATCCAGAACCGCCCCATACATGTCGTTGTTTCCGAAGGCCGCCTGGGTCAGGGTGATCACACCGCGGGATGTAACCAGCAGACCGCTGCCCGCCGATGATGAGTTGCCCGAGACACGGGTTAACGTCACCGGCAGGGCGCTGGCTGCGCCGGAGTTATTTATGACGATGTTGTCTGTGGTGCTGCCCGACACTGCCACATCGGTCAGGCTTACCGCGCCGGGTGTGGTGATGGAGATGCCGTTGGCGCTGGCTGAACTGTACACCGAGGTAAGCGTCACCGGCGAGGCTGCACCCGTGATGGTGATGGATAGCGCATAAGTACCGTTGGAATTCAACGCGGCTCCCCGAATGATGACTGCACCTTTGGTGATGATCGATAATCCCGCGCCGGTGTTGTTCGAAAAATTCATCAGCCCGCTGCCAGCGGTGAGGGTCACCTTGCCTTCAGTATTGATGATCATGCCGGAAATACCCACTGCATCATTATTGGAATATGAGTGGGTGTTGGTTCCTGTCACCGCGCCGTAACTCTGGATGTGGATGCCGCCACCGTCATTCTCCGTCGCGTACACATTGATCAAAGTGACACTCTTTTTCTGGGCAGACACCTTTTGGTTATCCAGATAAATGCCATGACTTGCATTATGGAGAGCGCCCAGGTTGGACATTGAAATGGCGCCGTCGGTTTCCACATAAACACCGCGCGAACCATTTTCCATCACCCTTGCATCCATGCCAAGGATGCTGACAGGGGCGTAGCGAACCAGCAAATCAGCGCTATTTTTAATCCAAACACCGTTACCCCCGGCAGTATCCGCCTGACGCAACCACAGGATCACCGCACCCTGCGCCAGAATGTGAACGTTATCAGCCACAAGGGTGTGACCATTGTTATTGAAAATCAAATTATCGCCGCTGGCTGAAACATTCTTGCGCAAAATGGAGACACTGCCGCCAAAACCGGTTTGATCACCCCCGCCTCCGGCGTCAATGAACAACCCGCCGCTCCCATTGTTACTGGCGCTCGGGTCGGTGAGGGTAACATTGCCGGAAGATTGGATATATATGCCAGTTCCAACGTTATATTCAGCATACAAACCCGTTCCAGTGACCGGGTTGTGGCGACTGGCATCATAGTTATCCAGGAAAATGCCATCCAGTGCGTTTGACTGCGCCAGGATCTGGTTGGCAATGATTGCCCCGGTGGACTGCACAAACACACCGTATCCGGCGTTGGTGGAAAACAGCATTATTCCAGTGGTTGACGTAATGGTGACCGGCGCAGACCGTGGTGAGGGTAGATTGGTCGCCCATATGCCGTAGGTCAGGTTGTTGCTGGCGTTCACATTCGTCAGCGTCACTGCACCGGCGCTGTTTACCTTCAGACCCCATCCCCCGGTGTTCCGGTGGAAGTTCACCCCACTGATCACCACTGCTTTTCCAGCAATGCCGGGGTTTGACACCAGTGCGCCGTAGCCGTTATTCCCGCTGGCAGAGCCGATTTTCCAGGTAAATGCACCGGTGACGCCTTCAGACCTGACACCGTTGCGCCCATTGTCGTCCGCGTAAACCTGGCTGAGGGTGATCGGCAGGGCATAATTTCCATTGCGCAGCCAGATGCCGTCAAACTCATTCCCCATGGCGCTGGTCTGGCTGATGCTGATCGCACCGTGGGTCAAAATATCCAGCCCGTGACGCAGGTTATCAATCCCCGAGTTTAAGATGCTGGCATTGTTGGAAAATTCATTCCACTGGCTGGCATTTGCCGCGGCAATCGTCACTCCGGCGCGGCTGTTGGAATACTGATTGATCAGCCTGGCGCCGCCGTCATCATTATTCCGGGCCTGCACATTGGTCAGCCGGATGACGCCGTGGGACAGCACCACCAGCCCGGTGCCGCTATTGTTGTTGCTGGATACGTTGGTCAGTGTCACCGGTTGACCTTTGGAGACGCAATCTTCCAGGACGTCATCGTACAGGCAATTGTCCAGCCAGATGCCGTGGTGTCCCGCCGCGGATGTACCCGAGTTGTAAACGCTCAAATTGGTGATGGTGATCGCGTTGCCCGCCAGCACCTTCAGCCCGGCACCCGCACTATCGCCAATATAGGCATCGGTCATGCTGAAGCTGCTCGCTCCAGGGCCGCCGGGGTCGGTGTAACTCTCCACCCGCAGGCCCATGCCGCCGTTGCTGATGGCAGTCAGGCCGGTAACAGTCACCGCACCCCCTGCCGATACGCGCACACCGTCGTAATCATTGCCGTTGGTCTGCACATTTTGCAACGTCACCGCCCCGGGGGTGTACACAAACAATCCTTCCAGATCGCTCGTCCCATCCACAATGTCGCGGTTATGGAGGAACAGGCTGTTGCGCACCGTCACTGCCCCCAGGGTGTGGATATAAATTCCCCTGCCCCAGTTGCGCGAGGCGGTCACACCGTCCAGCGTCACGGCGCCTTTGGCATCAATGCTGGCTCCAGACAGGCCCAGGGAGGTATCGTTGACGTTGTTGTCCGAGAAATTGCTGGCAATGATGGTGATGGTCGCCGCAGGCATGGCGCTGGCGGTGTTGTTTATGTTCAACCCCTGATCGCGGTTGCTGGAGGCATCCACGCGGTTGAGCGTAATGGCGCCTTTCTGATTCTCAATCCGGATGCCAGTGCCAGCAGTATTGGCGACATCTACATTATTAAGAGTCAATGCGCCGGTATTATCGTGAACATACAACTGCCCGTTGATGAGCACATCCTTGAGCGTAAAGCCAGCCAGTGTGCCGGTGATGGTGACATTGCCGTTGATGGTCACGGTGGGCGGGGTCAACCCGCCGGCTGGAACGGCGCCGCCCGCGTCCAGTATGGAGCCGGTGATGCCCTTCATCTGCCCCAGAATGGGGTAAGTGGCTCCATTCAGGTCGACATCGCCGGTATATACACCCCGTTCAATATACAGGGTGCGGTCGGTGGGCAGAATGCTGTTGGTGCGGATGTAATCCAGCGCAGCCTGAATGGGGTTGGTGGCTGTTACACAATCTGCCACACCCGTACCGGGACCAGTTGCCGGGCACGTGCTCGTGGTGGGCAGGAACATATATTTTAATGACCCCACCATGAAGTAAGGGTCAGCGCCAGCAGGCTCGGGCGTTTCCGTTTGCTGGTCGTCGCCCGGCGTTGCTGCAGCCGCTTCGGTCGGTTCGATGGCTGGCGCTTCTGCAGTCGGTTCGTCTGTGACCTGCGGGGTCGCCGCTGGTTCGGTCGGGGTGGGGGTCGGCTCCAGCACCGGTGCTTCTTCCGTCGCCGTCGGTTGCGGGGTTTCCTCCACTACCGGTGGCTGTTCCGTTTCGCTGCCATCCGGCGCAGGTGGCGTTTCTCCCTCGGCAAAAACCGTGGTTGCACTGGCGGCAAGCAACACCACCGTCAGGAGAAGCATCAAAGGCACTTTCCACAGACAGACTTTCGCTGCCATATCTTCCCTCCGAACTATTCAATTGATGACTTGGGGAACAACCCCAGGGATATTAATTTACTATAGCACCGCCCCGCCGGATTGGCAACCAGACGATACGCCTGTGGGTGGCGTTCCGCCGTCTTTTTATTGGTGAGTACAATATCTACAAAATCTGACAATATACCCGTAGGGGCGTGGCGGAAGGAGATCCACCCATTAGTTGTGCCCGGTGGTAGCCGCGCCCGACGGCGTTGACCCGCGGGACGGGCCATATTTGCCACAGCAGCCCATGCTGGCGCGGTGTTTTTCCAATCGGCCATCTCGTAACACTTAGGCGGATAATCGGCGGCTTGGTAGAACACCAAGCCGCCCTACAAAAAACCATTCGTGCCATACGGGTAAATCTGTAGGGGCGCGGCGGAAGGGGATCCACCCATTGGCTGTGCCCGGTAATAGCCGCGCCCGACGGCGTTGATCCTCGGGACGGGCTTCATTTGTCACAGCAGCCCATGCTGGCGCGGTGTTTTTCCAATCGGCCGTCTATTATTGATGACGGCCAAATCGGCGGCTTGGGAAAACACCAAGCCGCCCTACAAAAAACCATTCGTGCCATACGGGTAAATCTGTAGGGGCGCGGCGGAAGGGGATCCACCCATTGGCTGTGCCCGGTAATAGCCGCGCCCGGGAGCGTTGACCCGCGGGACGGGCTACCCTTGCCGCATGGGATTAATGCGATTCCTCCCGCCCGTCCCCTACAGATTCCAGGAATGGCTTGGGAAAACACCAAGCCGCCCAATAAATAGCGGCAAGAGGTATGTCCCCCGGGATTCATGTGGAAATGAGGAGGGTGTGGGGTGTCCCCTTAACCCCAACGCCGCCCCGCGAGCGCGGGACGGCGTTGGTACTACCAGTAAACAACCACTAATGAGGAGAGAAATTGGCTATTTCTTGGTCACCTTGATGGCGGTGTCGGCCGACAGATTGCTGACCGTCAGGCGAATGTTGCCCGAACCGTCACTGCGCACGTTCTGCGTCGAGGTGACGTTGCCGGTCTTCGTATCGTACCACTGCACCACGTAATCGGTGTTGGGCGCCATCTGGAAGGTGAAACCGCAATTGATCGAGCCGACGCCGGAGGGGCCGTCAATGCCCATGGTGTTGCGCCAGGTGTGCATCTTGTTCTGGATCCAGGCGTGCGCCTTGCCAGCGCCGATGTTCTTCTGGCCAATCACGTTCAGATTGCCATTTTCCACCGCTGCGCCGATGTTGCTATATCCGCCTTTGTTCAGGTCCAGGTCGCGCACGAACAGCCAGAAGGGGCGTGCGATCTGTTCCTCGTTGATCTTGGCGAAATGCTCCATCCACCAGTAATTGGGGTTGTACAGCGCACCCGGGGCAAGCTGACTCCACAGAATGTCGTGGAACCAGTCGCCGTCATTGTCGCGCGTCAGATAATTGAACATCTCATTGCCGGGCGCTGAAATACCGTACTCGCCCATCATGATCGGCTTGCGCACATTGCCGCTGTAGTAGCTGGCTGAGGTGTTCAACTGCCACGCCACGGTGTCATACGCCAGATTCTTGTCGTGAATGTAGGTGTGCACATCGGCGTAGTCAACGTTGGGGTACTGACCGCTGCCCCAGAATTCGGGCTTCCAGCCTGACCAGAAGGACGTGGTCACCATGTGCGGGTGTACCGAATTTTCGTGCAGGTACTTGCCGAAGCGCTCGGTGGCAGCCCAGTGATTGCGATCATCCGGAGAGCCTTCATTGTTAAGCTCCCAGGTCTCAATGGCCGTCGAGTAGCTCCAGCGCGCCAGCAGGTAGCGCCACCACTGCTTCTGGATCCAGAAGCTCTTGGTGCCTTCGGGCTGGTAGTAGCCGGCGCCGCCGTCCACCCAGGCTCCGCTGGTGGCCAGGTGCTCGTGCACCCAGTCGCGCTTGTCCTGCACAACGTATTTCAGCTTGACGCCGTTGGCTTCGGCTTCGTTCACCTGGTAATCAATGGCTGCCGCAGCGCGCGGTTCAACGTAAGAGTGCATGTCGGCGCTGGTGTTGACCACCTGCTCGCCGCCCAGGCTGCCGTCGGGCAGCACCTCGCGGATCGAGACCTGGTCAATGTACACCTTACCCGAGGTCACGTTATCCAGGAAGAAGTACAGATACGGACCGGTGGGGTAGCTGGCGGTATTGTAACGCGCCACCACGGTGAACCAGTCAGAGTTCTGGCTGACAGGCGGGATGAAGGACGGGTTGCCGCGCATGGCAGCTTCCACGCCGTCGTTGGGCCAGCCGCCCGCCTTGATCATGAAGCCGCTGGGGTAGCGCGAATCCGCAGGACCCGAAAGCTCCATGGTCTTGATGCGCGCCAGCACCTGATAGGTGGTGTTGGCTTTCAGGCGCGGGGCGTAAGGCTCACCCTGCAGCCAGCCGATCCACATGCGCTTGCCGGTGGACCAGAACAGCTCCTGCGACAGCTCGTGGCTGGGATAGTGCTCGCGCCACGACAAGCGGCTGTCAAAGCCCTCGTTGCCCATCTGCTGCGCGGTGGACATCCAGCGCGCGAAGTTGGTGCTGTACGCGCCCAGACCGGCCATCCACTGACGGTGAATGTTCATGCCCGTGTCTTTGAAGCGGGTGTAGTCGGGGCCGTTGGCAGGACCGATGGGCCAGTAGATCTGACCGTTGGAATATTCAAAGTAACGCGTGTCAGCCTTCGAAACGCTGATGAAACCGGGGTCCGATGACGAGGTGGACGTGAAGCTGCCCACGTTGGTGGAGGTGGAACCGGATGCGTCGGTGACACGCAGGGTCACCTGGTAGGAACCGGTCTCCTGGGGTGCAAAGCGCACGCTCCAGAATGAGCGGGTTCCCTGGGTGTAATGCCCGATGCCGCTGCCGCCGTCGCGGTAAGCCTCGGTGGTCCAGAAAGCGGGCTGCACCAGGGTCTTGCCGGAGGGTGAGGTGAACACGGCTTCAGCCGTCACACCGATGCCGGCGCGCACGCCAGCCGGCGGGTTGGTATCGTAGGAATAGAAGTAATTCTCCGCCACAGTGGCCAGGTCAAAGGTCAATTCGTACTTGTCATAGCGCGGCACAGAATTGGAAGCCACCTTGACGTTTGATATGACCGGACCCGATACGGTGCGGGTGATGATCAGGCGGTCGGTGCTGATCTTGTTGGAACCGTCAGCCGAGCTGATCAGGATCTCATTGCGGCCCGGTTTGAGGTTGAGCGTGCCGGTCTGCCAGCTATTCAGGCTGCTGCCGGTGACCACGCCGGCCTCGCCGGTGTCAACATTGTCCCACGAGACCCACTTGGCGCCCTGCGCCACACCCGACAGGGTGACGGTGCTGTTGGTGGTGCTCCAGGTGGTATTGCTGGTGGGCTGCTGGATCTGCAGGGGGCCACCGCTGCCGCCGTTGCCAGACACCACAATGGTGGACTGCGCGGCGGTGAACTTGCCTTCGTTGTCAAACACGGTCACGCGGGCCACAAAGTTGCCGTTGGACTGATAAACGTGTTTGGGGTTCTGAGCGGTGTCGCTGGTTCCGTCGCCGAAGTCCCAGGCATAGCGCGCGATCGAACCATCCGCATCGCTGGCAGTGGTGGTGAAGTTGACGGTCAACGGAGCAGGGCCGCTGGTGACATCGGCGCGCATGGAAACCACAGGAGCGCCCTCGCCGCCGCCCAGACCGCCGCCTTCGCTCAGGCTCAGGCTGTCAAAGTAGAACTCGGTGCGGTCCTGCGGGCCGAACTGGCCAAAGGTCACCAGTACACGGTCAACGGTGGGGGTGAAGGACAGCGTCACCTTGCTCCACGTATTTTGCGGGTACTGCGCGTGCAGATTGTTGAGTGTGGCAACGTCCTGCCAGCTTGAGTTGACCACACGCAGGCGGTCGTAACCCCAGTTGGAGCCTGACCATGCACTCCACTTGTACCAGCCGCTGAGCGTGTAAGTCTTGCCGGGGGTTACATTGAACCAACCCTGGCGCACGTCCATGTCGCCGGTGATTTTTGCCGAGGTGTTGCCGCTCTGGGCTCCGCCGGTGGCCAGGCTGGGGCTAACCGAAGCGCCATTGACCTGGAAATCCCACGGGGCGGCGCCGTTTTCGAAGTCGCCATTGGTCAGCATTTCAGCCACGGGGGCTGCGGTGGGGGTGGGGCCGCCGGGGACGGTGGTCGCCGTGGGGACGACTGCCGTTGCAGTAGCAACGGACGTTGCAGTGACCACAGTCGTGGGTGTGGCGGGAACCGTGGTGGCAGTGGCCGGAACGGTGGTTGCCGTGGCGGCAGGCTGGGTGGCGGTGGGCTGCTGCCCGCCGGCGCCCTTCTCCACCAGGATGACATCGTCAAAGTACATGTCAATGCGGTCCTGCGGACCAAACTGGCCAAAGCTGACGTTGACAAAATTCTTGGTGGGGGTGAAGGTCAGGCTCACCAGGTTCCACGTGTTGCGTGGATACAGGGTGTGCAACTGATTCTTGACCGCCGCTTCGCTCCAGTCGTAATTGGCGACGCGCACGCGGTCATAACCCCAGTTGGAGCCGCTGAATTCATCCCAGCGATACCACATGGTCAATTCGTAGGTCTTGCCAGGCGTGACCGGGATCCAGCCCTGCTTGGCTTCGAGATTGCTGTTGATGCGTACCGAGCGCGTGCCGGTGTGGGCGACATTGCTCACCAGGTTGGTGTTGGTGATGTCGCTCCACGGGGCGACGGCTCCGCTCTCAAATGAACCATTCTGCACCATGTTGCCGCCCACCGGATTGATGGGGGTGGCTGTGGGGGCCACCGCAGTGGGCTGAACAGCGGTTTTGGTGACAGTCGGCTGAACTGCCGTGGGCGCAACCACCGTGTTGGTGGGCGCGACAACGGTCTTGGTTACGGTGGGAGCCGTGGTGGGGACTGTGGTGGGAACTGCAGCACCCTGTTCAACCAGCACCAGGTTGTCGAAGTAGAACTCGACGCGGTCCTGCGGACCAAACTGCCCGATGCTGATGTTGACGGCTTTGGTCTTGGGCGTGAAGGTCAGCTTAAACTGGCTCCACGTGTTTTGCGGGAACTTGCTGTGCAGCACATTGATGGATGCCAGCTCTGCCCAGGTGTTCTCGTCCACGCGCACGCGGTCGTAACCCCAGTTGGAGCCGCTGTACTGCACCCACTTGTACCAGCCGGTCAATTCATAGGTCTTGCCGGGGGTCACGGTGATCCAGCCCTGGCGCACGTCCAGGTCGCTGGCGATCTTCACCGCATTGTTGCCGTTCTGCGCGCCGCTGCTGACGATGGTGGCGGCGGTGGCAGTACGGCCGCTGGCCAGGAACTGCCACGGCGTGGAACCGTTTTCAAAGTCAGCATTTTGCAGCAGATTGACGCCGTTGATGGGGGCGCTGGTGGGCGCAACCGTGGGCGGCACAGTGGAAGGTGCTGCCGTGGGTGCAACCGCCGTATGGGTGGGGGCTGCCACAGTGGCAGTGGCAACGGCCGTTGCAGTGACAACGGGGGTGGCCGTGGCGGTGGGCGCAGACGGATCGACTGCCTTCAGCGAGAAATTATCAAAGTAAAGCTCGCTGCGGTCCTGCGGGCCAAACTGCCCCATTTCGATCACAACCTTGTCTGAATTGGGGGTGAAAACGAGCTTGATCTCACTCCACTGGCCCTTCGGGTAAAGGGTATGCAGGTGATTTATCGCGACTGCTTCCGACCAGTCGAAATTGGACACCTTGATGCGTGGGTATCCCCAGTTGGAGCCGGAGAACTCGTTCCACTTGAACCAGGCGCGCAATTCATAGCGAGTCCCAGGGGTGACGTTCAACCAGCCCTGGGCGGCGTTGGTTTCAGCAGTGATCTTCAGGGCGCGGTTGCCATTCTGCGCGCCGCCGGTGACCAGTTGTGAATCGTTGATGCCCTGCCAGGGCACGGCGCCATTTTCGAAATCGCCATTGGAAATCAGCTCAGCACTGTCGACCGGCGCAGCAGCCGGGTCGCGCAGGATGAAGTTATCGAAGTAAAGTTCAACGCGGTCCTGCGGCCCAAACAGGCCAAACTGGACGCGCACCTTGTCGGTGCGGGGGGTGAAGGATAGCCTCACCGTGTTCCAGTTGCCTTTGCCGTACTGAGCGTGCAGATTATTGGAGACGGCCAATTCTGACCAGTCGTAATCAACCACACGAATACGATCCAGACCCCAGTTGGAACCGGTAAATTCAACCCATTTAAACGCAGCAGTCAGTTCATAGGTCTTGCCGGGCGTGACCGAGATCCAGCCCTGTGAGGCCTCTTTCTCGGAGGTGATTTTCACCGAAGTATTGCCCGAACTGGCACTGCCCGTCACGAGTTGTGAGGCATCGATGCCTTCCCACGACGCCGCGCCGGATTCAAAATCTCCGTTGGCGAGGAGATTCTCACCGGCGGCCATGGGTGCGGGCTGAAGTGGCTCAGCCGCAACCGTATGGTTGGTGGGGTGGGGTAGCGCCGCGAAAATAAGCGCAAGCGCAACCGTGATACGGAAGATGAGGGTTTTGGTGTTCATGGTATGACTCTAAAAGTAAATAATTGATTAGTCAATGGTAATATTAGTGGTAATATCATTATTACCAATCTTGTAAAGCGTTCGCAAGGTAAGCGCCGCTTTTTCTTCTCCATGTCATCCATCTGCGGGGAAAATAAAAACAGTGAGCTGATGCTTTCCCAGCCCACCCAGCGTTTCCACTTTACAGGCAGTCAACAAATGTCATTCAGGCGGTCATTTGTTGCGGGCATCCATCCCGCGCTATTGCCTGCTTGACTTTTCCCCCCCGTTCGATTAATGTTAGACAGATTTTGAAAGAAATAGAGGGAAATAAAATTGTCGTTCAAAAACTGGTTAAAGTTCATACTTCTCGGTCTGATCTGGGGCTCGTCCTTCCTGTGGATCAAGATCGCGCTGCGCGAAGTGGGGCCCTTCCTGCTGGTCACCATGCGGGTTGGCTTTGCCCTGCTGGCAACCCTGGCCGTCATTGCCATCTCCCGTGACCAAATCCCCCTGAAAAAATACTGGAAGGTCTTTCTTTTTCTCGGGTTATTCAATACCGCCGTCCCATTTGTGCTGATCTCCTGGGCTGAGACGCACATCTCCTCTGGCATGGCATCCATCCTCAACAGCACCGTACCGCTGTTCACCATTGTTCTAGCCGCACTCTTCCTCAAAGACGATCCATTCACCCCGGCAAAGGGCGTTGGGCTGGTGGTCGGCTTTGGCGGCGTGGTGCTGCTGATGGCGGATCAACTGGGTGTTGGAAGCAACTCATTGTGGGGCTACGCCGGCATGTTGCTTGCCACGCTCAGTTATGCCACCAGCGTGGTGTTTGCCCGCCGGCGCACACAGGGCCTCACCCCGCAGGTGCAAACGCTGGGGCAGGTGGGCACGGGCTTTTTAGCCATCGCCCCTGCTGCAGCCGTGGTTGAAGCGCCCCTCAATCTTCCCGGCAGCCCGCTCACCTGGCTGGCGGTGGCCTGGCTGGGCATCCTTGGAACCAGCATGGCAACCCTCATCTTTTACTCGCTGCTGCATCAGGTTGGGCCCACCAAAACCGCTCTGGTTACCTACATGTTTCCCCTGGTGGGCGTCCTGCTCGGCATCATCTTTTTGCAGGAAAAACTTGCTTGGAACGCCGCTGTTGGTGCAGTCCTGATCATCAGCGGCATTGTGCTGGTCAACAGCAAAATTCAACGGCTGACAAACAGAGCAACCAATCCATCCCCATCCAGTGACGGAGAGACCACCTCATGAGCGACCCCACCCCTTCCACCCACCGCGCGGGTTATGCGGCTTTTGTCGGCAAACCCAATGTGGGCAAATCCACGTTATTGAACCTTTTCCTCGGTCAAAAGGTGGCAGCGGTCTCGCCCCGCCCGCAAACCACGCGAGACAGGCAACTGGGCATCCTGACCACTGAGACCATGCAGGTGATCTTCGTTGACACCCCTGGCATCCATCTGCCGCGTCACAAACTGGGAGATTACATGAACCAGGTGGCCACCGAGGCACTGGAGGAAGCTGACATCGTGATTTGGGTGGTGGACGGGTCGGAAATGCCCACCGAGGAGGATGAACTGATCGCATCCCGCCTGAACGCGCTGCGCAAGGCTCCGCTGGTGATCATTGCGCTCAACAAGGTGGACCGCATCAAACAGGAAGATATCGCCCAGATGGTCACGGCTTACGGTTCGCTGTATGCACCGGGCCGGGTCATGCCGGTCTCGGCATCCAGCGGGTATGGGCACGAAGTGCTTTTGGAAGCCGTCACGGCTGCCCTGCCGGTGGGCGAGGCTTACTATCCAGAAGATCAGGTGACCGACCTGTACGAACGCCAGATTGCGGCCGACCTGATCCGCGAGGCAGCCCTGATCCACCTGCGCGAGGAAGTGCCGCACGGCATTGTGGTGCGCATTGATGAGTTCAAGGAACGCAGCGACGACGTGGCTTACATCGCCGCGACGTTGTTTGTGGAGCGCGAATCGCACAAGGGCATTGTGATCGGCAGGGGTGGCGAAATGCTCAAACGCATCGGCAGCAATGCAAGGCTGTCCATTGAAGAGATGAGCGGTCGAAAGGTCTTTCTTGAATTACGGGTAAAAGTGAGCAAAAACTGGCGCAATGACGATAATGCGCTCAGGACTTTTGGGTACACCACCGAAAAGGAATAAGCACGTTCAGCCAGCGCGGCCCGAACCGGGGGACGGTGGGCCGGGCTGGTCCCAGGCATCAGGGAGGACCGGATGTTCAACGGAGTATTGATCGCGGCGCTGGGGGTCTCGGTGCTGGAATGGGTGGCTGTATGGCGCAAGTGGACCCGCGTGCGCTATTTCACCAAACCCGGCGCCATGCTGGCGTTGATCGCATGGTACACGCTCAGTGGCGGTATGCAGGGCGAAGGGTTGTGGTTTGGGGTCGGGTTTGTCTTTTCACTGGCAGGCGACATCTTTCTGCTGCTCTCGCACGGCTGGTTTATCTTCGGGCTGCTGTCATTTCTCGTGGCCCATTTGTTGTACATCGTTGGGTTTAACCAAACCCTCCCCAGCGCAGATCCTGGCATACTGGCTGCAGCGGTGGCAGTGGTTGGCGTGGGCTATTTCGTCTTCCGTGGCATCCTGGCAGCGTTGCGTGCCGGGTCTGAAACACCCCCTGCAGCACGTTTGGAGGCTGGAAGTAAAACAGCGCCCCTCAAAGGGAAGATGCGCCTGATGGCGCCTGTGATCGTGTACGCGCTGGTGATCAGCGTGATGTTGTTCTCCGCCATGATCTGCTATTTTCGCCCCGGTTGGAGCCAGAGCGCAGCATTGCTGGCTGTGATCGGCGCAGGGCTGTTCTTTCTATCTGACTCGGTGCTTGCCAATCAAAAGTTTGTGCGTCCGGTACGCGGCGGTGATGTGATCGTCATGGTTACCTACCTGCTGGGACAGTACGGCATTGCCGCGGCCGCCCTGCTGGCGTTCGGAGGGTAGATTCTCCTCCCCGACCCATGTCCTTTCGTGCGATTCTGTCAGCAGGATGCACTTCTCCTCCCCCATTCGCGTCGTTTCGAATGGGGGAGGAAAAGACGCACTGGCTCCGGCAGGAATCCATTTTCGGTCATTCATTCCCCATTCGTTGACGGTTGCATCCCGTGCCAACATACATCGGGGTTTGTAGGGGACGGGCGGGAAGAAGCGCATGAATCGACCCTGCTGGCATAGCCCGTCCCGCCAAAATGACCGTTTTCGGCGCATGCCGTGCACCGCCACAAAATATACAAGCGTACGGGCGGATGGCATCTGCTCGTCTATACCGGGATATTATTCGCGTCATTCGTGTTTGTTTTCCCCCCGATATGCAGCTGATTTGCAGGGTTCGCTAAAGCTTTCTTAGCCCACTGTCTATTGAACCGCATAAACCGCCAGCAAGCGCCTTGAATTGAAATCCGTTCCCCGAATCCGTTGTCAGAGCACCCCCTCTGTCACCGAACGCGATGGTCGCCGCGTGCAGAATCAATGTTGTGACGCGTTCGGCGACATCTCCCCCATCCAAAAAACGGGATGGGGGAGGAGAAGCTTTTCCTGGCAGGGTCTTGAATCGAAATCCGGTCAATCTGTTCCCAGAATCCATTGTCAGAACACCCCCTCTGTCTCCGAACGCGATGGTCGCCGCGCGCAGTATCAATGCCGCGACGCGTTCGGCGACATCTCCCCCATCCAAAAAACGGGATGGGGGAGGAGGAGCTTTGCCAGGCAGGATTTGAATCGAACCCCAATGGGAATTTGGACAATATCCTGATCCACAAGAAGAGCACCCCCTCTGTCTCCGAACGCGATGGTCGCCGTGTGCAGAATCAATGCCGTGGCACGTTCGGCGACATCTCCCCCATCCAAAAAACGGGATGGGGGAGGAGGAGCTTTGCCCTCTGCTGCAAACGCAACGTAAAAAATAAGAGCCATGAACTTGATTTCATGGCTCTTGAACATCAACCCATCATCCTCACCACTCTTTTTTTCGTCGCGTGGCGGGGCGGTCGCGATACACTTCCATGGGCGGGGTTTCCTTGTCCTCCGCGGCTGCACGGCGGCGTTCACGCCACGCTCTCCAGAATCGTTCGGTCCGCTCCCGATTCTGATCGCGCAGCGTGCGTTCCACTTCCCACCTTTTGGAGTTAACCCGGTACCAGCGGTACGCAAATGGCGTGGCAATCAACGCCAGTTGCAATAACATCAAGGTGGTAAACAACCCCTCACGGCCCGTCAAATTATCCGGCGTAAAGGCGGCAACAGTATATTTTTGAGGATGCACAAAGATATAATCACCGGCCTGCGGGAAGACCAGGCTGTACACCGGCCTGCCCGGGGCAAAGGGCGTATCATAAAAAGCCATGCCGCGGTCCACATATTGCGGCTGCAGCTCCTCACCCGTCTCAACACAGGTGATGTCCACCCACGGGTGGCCCGAACCCGCCATCAACTGATCGGTGATGGTCAGCAGGTCCAGATCGTTGGTGTAGAACAAATACCCACCCGGCTCATCAATGTGGACCATGCTGGGCGAATCGTTCATATCCACCGGCATCACTTCATTCGGTTTGACCCGTTCCACCAACCCCAGCCAGGAAGGGATCAACTGGAAAGGATAACCGATCCATTTGACGAGGCTGGGCAGGAAGAAATACATGACCAGCAGCGCCAGAAAGATCAGGATGCCAATTAAAATGGCCGACAGGGTGGGTGAACGGGATGATTGTTGAAACATGCGAACTCCCTCGCGCAGGGAAACGTGACGACGCTCTTATTATAGCGTGAAACCGGCAGGCAACCATACAGCCCTGGCCAGTTCATCCAACGTGGAACAAGCCGCCAGGTGTGGGTGCGCTTCAAACAGGGGGCCCATTGCGTCAAAGCGATGCAACAAAGCCGTGCACAGGCAGCGCCGTGGAAAATCGGTCATTTGCCCGGAGCTGGGTCGGTAGCGGGTTAAAAAACCTCCCAGCGCCGCCCGATCCCCCGGAAACATGATCGTCATCACCGCTGCCAGCTCGTAATACAACGTACCCACCATGGCATCGCCAAAGTCGATCAACCCTGTGGTGTGCCAGGCGCCGTTCTCCACCACCCCCATCAGATGATCCCCGGTGAGGTCGGCATGGATCAGGTGCGGAGGGCGGTCATCCTCCAGCAGTTCATGCGGCTCCAACAAATAATCCCCCAGTCCCGCCGCCAGATGGGCAGGCAACGCCGGGTTGGGAGTGGCGATTTGTCCCGCGCGCTGGGCAGCGATGAAAGCCGTGTAGCCCTCCAGACCAGCATCAAAAGGTCCCCCGGTTGGCACGGGCAGGGAATGCAGCCCTGCGATCATGCTGCCCAGGTCGCCCGCTGCCTGCTTCTTCTGCCCGTCCGAAAGCCGATCAAACTGCTCGCCGATGCTCTGCCCGTGGATGAACTCAACCACAATATAAGGCCAGTCCCACCCGGATGAATCGGTCAACAGATGACCGCATGCCAGCAGGCGCGGCGCAGGCACTTGTGGATGCCCGGTGAGCAGGGTATGCGCTGACAATTCGATGCGATAATCCTCGCCGCCTTCCAGCAAACGCCCAAAAAACTTGACCACGTAGCGCTCATCCACCAGACAGGTGGGGTATGAACCGGCGGTTCCGGTGCTCACGCGCACACATTCCAACCCGTGGCGCGCGCACACTGCCCGCGCATGCGACTCCCACACTGCCAGGTCAAAGAAATGCGCGCGGTAATGGTCCATGTCGTTAAATGCGGCAAGATCGCTCAAGTCAAAACTTCTCCTGGTTGGGATCAATCAAAATAAATGGGATTGGAGATCAACGCTGGCAACAGCGGCAACCCCGGTAGAAAAGCGCGCCACACCTCCACCCGGGCAAACCCACGCGCCGGCATGTGGTAACTGCCGTGAAAATCCCCCGGACCGGAGCATTGCAACAACTGCTCGGCTCCGTTGGCGCTGACCACCTGCACGGCATCCCCCGCCTGCAAACCGGTGAGATCAATGTTCACCGATTGCACCTCCGCCCAGGAAACGCTGTCGCCAGGTGTCACGGTTTCATCAATGCCAAAGTTCAGGGTGGGCCCATTGGGCGCAAACACTATATAGGCATGTCCGGCGCGCAGGGCATCCAGAATATCGCTGGCTCCGTTTGATTTTGCCCACACACAGGTGGTGGGTCCCCCCAGGAACAGGAAGGGCGTGCTGCGGTGATAATCACTGCCGCCACAGGCCGCGATCTTCCTCCCCTCCACCAGCAGGCTGTGCCACATCCACAGCGAACGCAGGTTGGCTTCGCGCATGGGGCCGTTCCAGATCTCGATGCAGTCAAACGGCAATTGTTTGATCTCGAACTTGAACGGGCACACCTCTTCAAACGGATGATTGATCGTGATCAACGCCCCGCGTTCGCGGGCAGACTGAAAATGCGCCTGCACTTCCTCAAGGGTATTCGCCATGAAGGAGCCGTCGTACGGGCGGTCAACGCCGGTAAAGTTGGCATGGCCCTGGTAATGCGTCCACTCCACCCCGGGGATGATGGTCAATCCCGGAATACGCGGCAGCGAATCGGCTGAGATCATCTGGTTGTGATCGGTGATTGCCAGAAAATCCAGCCCGTGACGCAGCGCGTGCCAGCCCAGTTCCTCTGCGGTCAACACCCCATCCGAGCCAACCGTGTGGGTGTGCAGGTCGCCTTTTAACCAGCGCAGGGTCTTGAAGGTGAAGTTGATTTCATACTCCACCCGCACGCCGCCCGGCGCCACCTTGTACGCCCCCACCAGAATCCCCCACTCACCCGCCGTCAACCGGCAGGGATGATAGCCCGGGGTTGCAAAGGTTTCACTGATGGTGATCTCGCACTTGTCTGAACCGGAAACACCCACCTGCGTGCCATCCGGCGCGATCAATCCCAGATCGATGATGTTGATCTCAGGCTGCGCGGTGAAGCTGCCTGCCTGTACATCGGTTTTCAGGCTGTCGTGGCGCACGTATGAATATTTCAACGTCAACGATTCAACATCCGGCGGAAGCGTAAATGGAACGGTAAAGTAAGCGCCCTCGCGCTCCGGCTCAATCACCACAGTCAGGATCGTTCTCTCACCACTCATGGTGCATACTCCACTATCTATTCAGACGGCGCTTGCAGCACGCTTCCCAGAAAGCGCTCGATCATCACATCCCAGAAGAACCAGTTGTGGCGGGCTTTTTCCTCGTGGTAATCCACGCTGATCCCCGCCGTGCGGCAAGCCTGATAAAACAACTGGTTCAGCGGGTAAAGGTCGTCTTCCGTGCCGCACGCCATGTGCAGCTCCGGCAGCGCAGCCGGGTCGCCCGCCGCGTGCTTCAACCAGGTGGCCGGGTCATGCGTGCTGCCAGGAATCTGGTTGACGTCACCAAAAATGTGGGTAAATTCAGCCACGCGCGGGTCATTGGGATACAGGCGCAGGAATTCCAGCGAGAGAAAGCCGGAAAAACTGGCGGCAGCCGCGTACATTTGGGGATGCAACAGCGCAGCCTTGAAAGCCCCGTAACCGCCCATTGAAACCCCGGCAATGAAGGTATCCTCGCGCGCCGGGCGCAGCCCAAACACGGCTTCCAGATAATCCGGCAGTTCGCGGGTGAGGTAGGTGAAGTAAAGCTGTCCGTTGGGCTGATCAGCGTAAAAACTGCGCCCGGCGGACGGCATGACCACCACCAGCCCGTAATGCGCCGCCAGCGCTTCGATGCGGGTGTAGCGCTGCCAGGCGCTGGCGTCGTCGCTCAACCCGTGCAGCAGGTACAGCACCCTGCGCCGGCTGACGGGTTGATGGTTCATCCGGCCGGGGTCAGGGACAAGCACCACCAGCGGCAGGTTGACCTTGACGGTCTCAGGTACGTGATCGATGCGGATCAGCGCCATGATGGTTAGTCCGTCGCTCCGGCCTGCGCCGGCACCCTGGCCGGTTCGCCAGATTCAAAGTTGATGAAAAACGAGAAACCAAAGCTGATCAACATCAGCACCGGCGGAAAGACCGTCAGCAGGAAACGCGCCGCATTTCCGGGCTGCGGGCCCGGGTTTTGGCCGCTCTCAAAGCCAAACAGCACGGTCACCAGGTAAAACGCAAAGCTGGTGAACAGCCCATTCAGCCGGTTCATGAAGCCCATGGCGTTGGAGATGATGCCCTCGCGGCGCACGTTGTGCTTTTGCGCGTCCTCATCCATGATCTTCGCCCCGATCAGGTCCATGGTGGTGATCACCCCGGCGAAACCAAAGCCCACCAGCGCGCTGGCGATCATGGCAAAGGTGAGCGAATTGGCGAAATACAGGGGAATGAACGCCACCATCAGGGTCGCCAGGGCAGCGCGCCAGGTGGGCATGAGTGTGAAGCGTTTGACCAACCGCGCCCACACCGCCACGCAGCCAATGGCGATTAATAGCACCGACGCAAACAACAGGGTGGACTGGCTGTCCTTGAGACCCAGGCGGTACTTCACAAAGAACGGCATGGATGCCAGCACCAGTGACATGGCGGCGCTGTAGAAGGCATTGGCAAAACCGGCGATCCAGAATTTGCGGTTGACAAACAGATCCTTCAGACTGTTCCACAACTGCGGTTTGGTTTCCTCCACATGCACCTCGGTTTCACGTGAGGTGAAGGTCATGTACAGGATCACCGCGCCGCCCAGAATGCCGTACACAACGGCGGTCATGCCGTAGCCCAGCGCGCTGGTGACCATGGGGGTCAGTGCAATGCTGATGATCATGGCGACCAGTTGAAACGCCTGGCGCAGCGCATTGGTGGCTGCGCGGCTGGCATCGGTACGGAACAGTTCGGGGAACAGCGCGCCGTAGTTGGCGTTGATCACCGAATCCAGCGTACCGGCCAGGATGTAAAACAACATGGCATACGCAAACAACGCGTCACCCGCCAGAAATGCAGGCGTGCTGTAAAAGGCAATGAAGCACAACACCAGCAGCGGTGTGCCAATCGTCAACCACGGGCGGCGGCGGCCCCAGCGCGTGCGCGTGCGGTCTGACAGGAACCCGTAAATGGGGTTGTCCAGCGCATCAATGAAGGTGTACACCAGCAGGATGGTGGCGAGCTGGGCAGTGGTCAGACCAAGGCGGTCAACATAATAAAACGCGGCATAGGTCTTGAGCATGTTGATCGGGATGGACGTGCCAAACATGCCGACGGCGTAATTAAATGACTTCATGCGGGGGTTGTTCATGGGATCAGTCACCTCTCAGCGCAACGGGCGGATGCGCTTTTTCAGTACATATGAACAGGTGAGGACGTGCAGGGAGACGGCGTCGTCTTGCCTGTTAGCATTTTAGCATAAGGGCACTTTACGCGCATTGATTAATGATGTATCTGGTTTCCATTTGCCCGTGTGGCAGGACGGGTATTACTCCACGCACAGATCCATGCGTTCAGCTTCAGTCCGGCTAACCGTCAGGTCTGCATCCACCGCTTGGGCAGTGCTGTCGGTCACGGTTACCTGCAGCGTGGTGGAGGTCAATCCCGGTTGAACCTCATCCCAGGCAAATTCCCCCGGCACACCCGCCTCACATGCCGCCAGGTTACCCTGGGCGTGCAACCGATTGAGGAATGCACAGCGGCCATCGCCGCACATGGATGAGCCACCCACCAGCAAACCACCATCGGCAGCGGCGCTGAGGGTCTGGAAGGCATAATAAACATCGTCCTCCTCAGATCCGTACTCCACCTGCCACAACAGGTCACCCGGCAGGTCGACCCCCATGACAAATGCAATATCAGGTCCGTACACCCGCTGACTGTCCGTGCCCAGGTTGGGGGTGCGGTTGCCGGACAGGGTCAGTCCGTGCGGCGCTTCCACCAACCCGTTGGCATCCAGCATCATGCTGTTGTCATGGCTGAACTCGCGCGCCCACACCGGCTCGAGGTTTTCATCCAGCAACCACAACACATGGTGATCCACCTCCCCATCCCTGTAACCACCCTGCACGGCAAAGCCCCCGCCCGTCAACGGCAGGATCTTGCGGATCCAACCTGCCTGGGGCAGCAGCAAAGCCTGTGCCGGTGCGGTTGGTTCCCCGGCAGCATCCAGACGTAATACATACAGACCATCATCCTGCAATTCGCCTGCCAGCAAGAAACCACCGTCCTCCAACACCACCATCACCGGCGGTTGCCATGCATATTCATCATTTCCGTAGCTCTTCTGCCACAGAATGTTTCCATCCTCATCCAGCCTGAGCACCCATGCGCTGGTCCCGCCGGTGGGGAAGGAACGCGTAAAGCCGCTCAGCAGGTAACCCCCATCCACGGCGATTGCCGTTCCGCCGCGATCATATTCATCACCACCGTAGATTTTTGCCCACAAAAGCTCCCCCTGCCGGTCCAGCTTGACGGCCAGCAGGTCATAGCCCGACTTTCCCACCAGCAGATGTGAACCATCCGCAGCGGTTGCCAAATCAGCGGCTTCCTCAGAAACATCCGGTGAGCCGATGCGATATTGCCACTCGATCTCCCCCAGCGGATCAAACCCGGCTGCCCATACGTCGTAGGTGGTGTCTTCACCGGCAAAACCAGCCACTGAATACCCACCCCCGGCTTCCTCCACCACAGCCTCACTCCAGAAGCTCAAGTCGTCGCCCATGCCGTACATGGAGATCCACCCGGCAGCAGAAGCATCGGAACCGGTGGGGACGGGTTCATTTGCCTCACGGGTGGGTTGCGGTGATTGATCCTCGGGCAGCAGCTCTGCCAGCGCAGGGCACAACCTTTGCGGTTCCAGCGGCGCCGCTTGCGTCCATGCGCTTGTTTCAGAAAGCGGCAGGTCACTGTTATAGAACTGATTCTCCAGTGCACTGGTTTCAACATCCAACGCTTTTGCAGACAGGTCGGTCTTCACCACCGACCGGCAGGCGTGGCTTTCACCGGCTGCATCCAGCTTCAACAGCCATGCGTCCAATTCCCGCGCGCCAAAAGAACGGGTGTATCCACCCACCATCACGCCGTCTGTCTGGGGCAGCAAAAGGTCGGCGTAATCATCCGCCTCTCCACCAAAACTGCGCTGCCACAGGATGCCGCCGGATGGGTCAAGATGCAGCACCCACGCCTCGCGTCCGCCCAACCCCACTGATTCACTCTCGCCCAGCAGGTACCAGCCGCCATCGTTCGCGGGTTTAATCGCCTCGGCATAATCATCCCCCCCGCCGCCGTACGCCTGCTGCCAGATCACGCGGCCGTCTTCATCCAACAAGGCGGCCCACAGGTCATGGTCATCCCCATTGGAGACGGAACCGCCCAAAATCATCCCGTCAGGTGCAGTCTCAATGCTGGACGAAGACAGGATTAACCCATCGCCGAGCGACCTCACCCACACGGGGTTGCCATCATCGTCCAGTCGGGCAACCAGTGTTTGCGTAACGTCGGGCAGGATCATCACCCCGCTGATGTACCAACTGCCGTCATCGCCAGCAGCCACGCCGTACAGGCGTTCACCCTCTGCACCGCCAAAATTCTTTTGCCATTTCACCGATCCGTCAGGGTTGAGGCGCAACAACCAGGCCTCCTGCCCGCCCGAACCGGTTGAGGTGGTATAGCCTGCCACCAGCGCGCCGCCATCCGGCGCAGCCCGCATGGCAAAGGCATCCTCATCACCGACTCCACCGTATGCATATTGCCAGACCACATTGCCGCTTTCGTCAGTGCGCACCACCCATACATCCAGCCCACCTGCGCCGTAGGAAACCGTGCTGCCCGCCAGCAGAAAGCCGTCATCCATCACAGCCAGGGCGGTGGCAGAATCATCCGCTGGCCCGCCATAAGAACGCTGCCATAGCACCTGCCCGGCAGAATCCAGGCGCATCAGCCAGAAGTCCGCTCCACCCCCACCGAAGGATTCCGTGCCGCCTGCCAATGCCAGGCCGTCGGGCAATTCCACCACATCCGTCAGGTAGTCATCACCGGTTCCCATAAAACCGGTCAGCAAATCAGCATACGTGGGTGCAGGCAACCCCGGCTGCACGGGTTCATCCTGCGCTCCTGCGGCAGGCGTGTGCTGCGGTTCCTGTGTTTCTGCAGGCTCCACGCTGGGGAGAGGTGTGGGTTCACCGGTGGGCTGCGCCGGTTGAACATTGCGCGGCACGCAGCCGGCGATTACCAGCACAACAGCGATGAGAACGATGACGACATCGTGGTAAAAGAATCGAAGGCGCATGGGGGATCTCCACAGATTATCCGGGTGAGGAAAATGGACGATTCTGTAAAAATATATCACAACACTGTAAGGGGCTGGTACACCGGGCGGCCATGTGCTATAGTTTGAACGTCCGTCATGCCCTTACAAATTTATCAGGAGAGAGAACCATGGACAAAAATGTGGCTCGTTGGAGCCGGGTGGCTGTGATCGGCGTGCTGGTGATCATTGCCTTCATCATCTTAATGATCTTCGCCCGGCAGCATTTCTACCTGCTGAAACTGGTGAAGGAAGACCAGGTGGGGGTCAAGATCCGCGGCGGGCAGATCGTTGAGGTGGTGCCTCCCGGCGTCTACTCAGATATCGGTCTGTTTGTACGCATGGAGACGTATTCCACCCAGGAGTACAAGTTCACTTCGTCTGACCCTGAAGTGATCACGTCTGACCAGCAGCGCATCGGTGTGGTGGTAAGCGGCAGTGTCTTCCGCCCATCCATTGCAGACGCCAACCGGGTCAAGAACCTGTGGGTGCAGTACAAGACCATCTACACCAACGACGACGCGCTGCAGGTCAAGCTCAACGATTTGAGCTTCCAGGCGATGAAGGTGTGCGTCGGCGACCGCACTTTCTCAGACAGCGTGATCGGTTCTGACCGCGACGCCCTGCGCAACTGCATTGACGATGAACTCAACAAGCTGGTGGAACCATACGGCCTGACCGTGATGAACGTTGTGGTCCCCAATGTGGCGCTCAGCCCCGAAGTCCAGGCCCGCCTGGATGAGATCACCCAGAGCCGCCTGCTGACCGAGAAAGCCGTGCAGGATGAGAAAAAAGCCGTGGCCGAAGGCAAAGCCCAGCAAGCCATGCAGGAAGCCGCCATCCGCGTTGAGCAGTCCAAGAAGCAGGAACAGACCCGTCAGGAGACCATTCTGGCGCAACTGGACGAAGCCAAGCTGATCGCCCAGCAGGCTGTGATCGAGGCGCAGAAAGCCAACGACCTGTTGACCGCCCAGAAGGACCTGGAGATCGCAGAAGCGCGCGCCCTGGCTGCCACCGAGCAGGCCAAAGCCGACCTGGCTGAGGAGATCGCCCTGGCACAACTGTACGCGCAGAACCCCGGTTATCTGCAGTTGCAACTGGCGATCGCCAATGCCAGCGCCATCAAGGAAACCGACAAGCTGATCTTCACGCCCGAGGGTGTGATGCCCAACCTGATCTTTGGCAGCGGGGTAACCCCCACCGTGCCGATGGCATCGCCGCAATAGGATTGATTTTCGGGCAAAACAAACCGGAGAGGCAGAAATGCTTCTCCGGTTTTT
>DAOUGC010000026.1:0-9713 GCA_034429695.1 Levilinea sp. | reverse complement strand
TAAACCAATCTGATGACAAATCACTGTATGGCCACTCGCATGCCGGGGTTGTGCCATGCGAGTACAACGAGCACCCTTGACGGGGTGACCATAGGGCAGATCATTGCCTCTTGATGTCATTTGGCGATGCATGCCCCCTTACTTTCTTTGATGTTGTCTCAATCTGTTGACACATTCCGTGCCGTCCGCCCCAACGCTCCTCTGTGATCCAACACTCTCAAATCCGTGTAATCCGTTGTCAGTACACCCCCTCCGGCGTAAGCGCAGCGGCGCCACCTCCCCCATCGAGAAGGACGTCGATGGGGGAGGAGAAGATGCCGTCAGCCCCAACGATCCTCTGTGATCCAACACTCTCAAATCCGTGTAATCCGTTATCAGAACACCCCGTCCCCTTCGGATGGTCCAACAAAAAAGGCGGGGTGACTTGCACCCCGCCCTTCAAACTTACCGTCAGTGAAACCTTACTTTTTCGTGATCTCCCGGCCGCCTTTGATCACATGCAGCGGGGCTTCGTGGTTCCAGATGGCTTCCCACACGCTGCCGGCATTCAGCACCACCAGGTCGGCGGTGCAGCCTTCAGCCAGGGCGTGACCTTCAACATTCAAAGCCTCGGCGGCCTTGGTGGTGATCAAATCATACAGCACCTCAAGCTCGGGGCGGCTGGTCATCCACATCAGGTGGGCGGCCAGGAAGGCGACTTCCAGCATGTTGTTGCGGCCAAACGGGTAGTAAGCGTCGGCAATGTCATCCTGCCCGAGGGCGATGCGCACACCGGCTTTGTACAGCGAAGCCACACGGGCATATAGCGGACCGGTCTGCGGGTCAGACACCACACCGATGCGGGCGCGCTTGAGCAGCGCCTCGATCTTGCGGTAGTAGGGTTCGGGGTACAGCGCCATGGCGCGGGCATGCTGCGCGGTCACACGGCCTTCCCAGCCTTCCTGGATGGTCTTGACGGCCAGCATTTCCAGGGTGCGCAGGGTGGGGTCGCCAGCGTCGTCGATCAGCATGGAGATGTCTTTGTTGTACTTCTTGGCGATGGCGAACATCTGATCGATGTGCGCCTGCTCGTCGGCTTCGGTGTACTCGATCCACGGGATGCCGCCAACCACATCGGCGCCCAACTGCATGGCCTGTTCCACCAGGTCGGCAGCGCCGGGTTCGCGCACCACACCGTCCTGCGGGAAAGCCACCACCTGCACGGTGACGCGGTCTTTGTACTCTTCACGGCCACGGATGAGGGCTTTCACACCCTCCAGGCGGGCTTTGGTGTCAACATCGGCGAAGGCGCGGATGTGGGTGTTTCCAAAGCGCACAGCCAGGTCCAGCGCGCGGCGCACGTTTTCGATGATCCACTTCTCGTCGTACTTTTCCTTTACCGAGGCAGCCAGTTCAATGGCGGTCATTGCGCCGCCCATGTCGCCGCCAACGTAAGCGCCCAGGGCAGCATCGTCCATCATGCCCAGGGTGTACACCTTGCACAGGTGCAGGTGGCCGTTAACGAATGATTCAGTGACCAGATGGCCGGCGGCGTCAATGGTCTGTCGGGCTTCGCCCAGGCCAGAGCCGATGCGCACGATCTTGCCGCCTTCAACAGCGATTTCCACAGTGGCATTGCCGGAAGTACGGGTGCGTGCGTTCTTAATCAACAGGTCGTACATGGTTCTTCCTCCGATGACGGGTTAATTTGAGGCAGCAGTGTCGGCGCGGCGCTGTTTGACCAGTTCCTGGGCGATGCGGGCGCCATTCACGATGGGTTCATAACCGTTGCAGCGGCACAGATGCTTGTTGAGCGCATTGAACATTTCCTGCTCGGTGGCCTCGGGGTTGTTTTCCAGCAGCGCGTACAGCTCCATGACAATGCCGGGGGTGCAGAAACCGCACTGCACCGCACCCGACTCGCTGAGCGCCTTTTGCACGGGGTGCAGGGTCGTGCCCTGTGCCAGACCCTCAACCGTCAGCACTTCCGCACCGTTGGCTTTGGTGATGGGCATGTTGCAGGTCTTGGCGGCTTTGCCGTTGACCACCATGGTGCAGGTTCCGCAGGTGGCGTTGTCGCAACCATGCTTGGCGCCGGTCAGGTGCAAAACATCGCGCACAACCTCAAGCAGGGTCAGTTCTGGTTCAACTTCCAGTGAATATGGCGTGCCATTCACGGTGAGATTAATGCGTTCTGGCATTATGCCACCTCCAGTTTCTTCGCAAGCGCCTGTTTGATAACGTCAGGCGTGGCAGGGATCTCGTACAAATCCACCCCGATGGCGTCGTAAATGGCGTTGAGGATGGCCGGGGCGATGCCGATCACGGAGTGCTCGCCGATGCCGCGCGCGCCGAACGCACCGATGGGATCGGGCGTCTCGAGGAACTCAATCGTCTGGCGCGGGGCTTCCTTGAGGGTGGGGATGTGATACTGGAACAACTGCGGGTTGGTGATGCAGCCGTTCTCGTCGTATTTCAGCTCTTCGTACAGGGCTGCGCCCATGGCCATGGTCACGCCGCCCAGCACCGAGCCGCGGATCTGCAGCGGGTTGATCACCTGGCCCACGTCGAAGGTGGAAATGATGTGGTCAACGATGATCTTGCCGGATTTCTTTTCGATGCGAATATCCACCGCCTGCGCGCCAAAGGTGTAGGTCACGCCGATGCTGCCCTGACCCTTGGAGTCGGGGTTGGAATAGCGCGGCAGGCGCGCATCGGAGACAGCCTGGGCAACCTCACCGATGGTGATGCCGTCTTCGGTGATGTACCCACGGGCAAGCGCTGTCACCGGCACGCGGATGTTGGGGTCGTTGCGCAGGAACACGAACTCACCGTCGTACTCAAGGTAGTCCACGTCGGTCTTGAGCACCTGGGCGGCGGTCTCTTTGAGCATCTTGATCAGCTTGTCGGCAGCGCGCACAATGGCCCGCCCGCCCTGCATGGTGAACATGGAGCCAATCGTCTGCCACTCGTAGGGCGAGAACTGGGTGTCCAGCTCGCCGTAAACGCGTACGCGCTCGGGGGCAATCTTGAGGGCTTCCGCGGCGATCTGGCGCACCACGGTGCGCAGACCCTGGCCCACTTCGGCGCCGCCCATGTTGATGGTGATGGAGCCGTCAATGTTCATCTTGATGTAGCAGCCCTTGGTGGAGAATGGTGCACCCTTGGGCGACTTCATTACAGCGGCAAAACCACGGCCGTAGTAGTAGTTCTCGTCTTCAGCCGGCTTGGGCGTGCTTTCCAGAATGCGGCGGGTGTTATCGGCGCAGGCCTGCACGTCGCCGTTGAACTTCCACATCATCTCGCCCACGGCGTTGTAGCGGCCTTCGCGCAGGTAGTTGATGGAGCGCAACTCATACGGGTCCATTTTCAGCTCGCGCGCCAGCAGGTCCATCATGCGCTCGGTGGCGATGGCGGATTCCTGATGGCCATAACCGCGGTAAGCGCCCACTGCCGGGGTATTGGTGTACACGGTGTAACCGGTAAGGTGGCAGTTGGGGAACTCGTACGGGCCGGTGGAGTTGTGGGTTGAGGCAATGGTCACGTTCACAGCGGTGTCAGCATAAGCGCCGCCGGAGTGCAGAATTTCTGAGCTGATTGCCACCAGGCGGCCGTCTTTTTTGGCGCCCATGCGCATCTTCACGCGCATACCGTGGGCGATCAGCGTGCTGGTGTAGTCTTCCTGGCGGGTGGCCACCCACTTGACCGGGCGACCCGGCACAAAGCTGGCGATGTACGCCACGGTCTGCTCAACGGTGATGTCTGACTTGTAACCAAAGCAGCCGCCCACATCGGGGATGCGCACGCGCACGTCTGACACGGGGATGTGATAGGCATGGCTCAGGTCGTCGCGCACGATGAACGGGCAAATGGAGGACGACCACACATCAATGGTATGGTCTTCCTTGAACCACACAATTGAGCCGTGGGGTTCAAGCGCCGAGCACGACCCGTGCGGGTAATTGAACTCGTGCTCAACGATCACATCGGCGTCCTCAAAGCCCTGCTCACCGTCACCCTTGGTCAGCTCGTACTTGTGGGCAATGTTGGTCCCGGCGATGGGGTGCAGGGTGGGCAGCGCCCAGTAAGAGCCGTTTTCTTCGTGGATCAACACAGCGTCGGGGCTCATGGCCTGGCGGGCGTCAATGTAGATCGGCAGCGCCTCGTACTCCACATGGATCTTTGCCAGGGCGGCGCGGGCGTGATGCACCGTGTCGGCCACCACAGCCGCCACAGGCTCGCCGGCGTAACGCACTTTGTCAACTGCCATGGGCACCAGGTCGCGAATGTTATCGCCGTAATGAATGGTGCAACCCTTGCCAGTGACCACTTTTACCACACCCGGCATGGCTTCCGCTTCCGCCGTGTCAATACGGATAATTTTTGCGTGCGCCAGCGGCGGACGCAGGATGGCAGCATGCAACATGCCCGGCAGTTGGATGTCGTCCAGGAAGACGGCTTTACCGGTGACCTTGCTGATGGCATCCGGGCGGATATAGCTCTTGCCAACAAATTGATATCCCATAGGTTGTTCCCTTCCATAAACTCTTGGGCGGCGGTGCGCCGCCCTGGGGGCATAAACTACTCGCGTAAATAGGGTTTCAACAGCGCCGCCGGGCAGGCCGCGTTTCGGCCGGCAATGATCAGCGCGATAATGGTGACAATATAAGGCAGCGCCAGGAAGGTTTCGTACGGCACGGGCAGCTTGAGGCCCATGGCTTGCAGGCGCAGTTGCAGCGCAAACGTGCCGCCAAAGATCAACGCACCCCACATGACACGCACCGGGTTCCAGTTGCCAAAAATCACGATGGCAATGGCAACCCAGCCGCGGCCCGAGACGATGGCGTGGGTGAAAGCGCCCACCTGTGCCAGCGAGAGGAACGCCCCACCGGCAGCCATCAACCCGCCGCCCAAAGCCAGGGCAATGTAACGGGTGAGGTAAACGTTGATACCGGCAGCATCGGCGGCTTCGGGGTTTTCACCCACGGCGCGGATGCGCAGGCCAAAGTCGGTCTTGTACAGGAACCACCACGCCACCGGAACCACCACCAGGAAGGTGATGTAGGTGAGCAGGTACTGGTTGCTGATCGTTTCCAGATACGGGATGCCCTTGAGCGGCATGACGGTGGGGAAGGTGTCAATGCTGGGGGGAACCTGCAGGCCGCCGTAATTCAGGCGGAAGGCAAACAACGACAGACCGGTGAGCAGCAGGGTGATGCTGAGGCCCGAAACGTGCTGGTTGACTCCCAGTGTCACGGTCATCAAGCCCATCAACAGACCGGCGAGAATACCGGCCACGATGGCGACCAGAAAACCCGTCCACAGGCTACCGGTGGCGTCGGCCACATAAAAGCCGATGAACGCACCAAACAGCATGGTTCCTTCCACGCCCAGGTTGAGCACGCCGGCACGCTCTGAATAGGTCTCACCGGTGGCTGCCAGCAGGATGGGGGTGGAAACCCGAAAAGTGGCGGCGATCAGATTGGTCAGGAACGTTAAGATATCCATCATGATCTCCGAATGGTGTAGCGTTTCAGCAGGAACATGCCCAGCGCCACAATCAGCATGGTGGCCTGGGTGACGTCGCTGAGATAAACCGGCACGCCCAGCTCACGGCTGACCGACTGCGCCCCGGTGTTCACCAGGCCAAAGAACAACGCCGCAAAGCCAACGCCAAAGGCGTTCAACGAGCCAAGCGTGGCGATGATGATGCCCGTGTAACCGAAACCAGCCGATAGCTCACCGATCAGGTGGTACTGAATACCAGCCACCTCTGACACACCGGCCAACCCGGCAATACCGCCGCTGATCAATGCGCCCATCAACATGGTGCGTTCAACGCGGATGCCGGCAAAACGGGCCGCGGGTTTGCCCATGCCCACCGCGCGCAGGCGCATGCCAAAGCTGGTGCGCGTAAGCACGAACCACAACAACGCAACCATCACGATTGCCAGGATGAAGCCCAAATGCAGGCGGCTGCGCGGGATCAACTTCATGAACTGCGCATTTTCCACAATATCCGGAGACTGCGGCCAGCCCAGGGTGGGGCTGCGCCACGGACCGTTGAGGATGGCGCTGACCAGGTATGCCATGATCGAGTTCGACAGCAGCGTGGTCACCACTTCATCCACGTTCCATTTGACGCGCAGGATGGCCGGAATGAAAGCCCATGCCATGCCCGCCAGGAAACCCGCCACGATCATGATCGGCAGGGCGATGATGGGCGGCACATTATCCATAATCATGCCCAGCCCGGCCGCCGCAATTGCCCCGGCATACAACTGCCCTTCTGCACCAATGTTGTAATAGCCCGAGGTGAACGCAAACGTCACCGCGACACCGGTAAACAACAACGGTGTGGCTTCCACCAACACCTCAAGGATGGAACGCTGCGAGAGCAGCGGCTCGATCAGCAGGTGGTAGTATGCTGTGAAGGGATTGGCGCTTGCCCATAACACCAATCCGGATGTGAGAAAGAACGTACCGATCAGTGCAAGCACCGGAATGAGTGGGTTCATCCACCATGGGGTGATATCGGTACGGTGAAACCGCCAGCGCGGTTTGATGGCATCCATTAGTGCGCCTCCTGCTTTTGCCTGGCTCCACCCATCAGCAAACCCAACGCTTCAGGGGTGGCTTCGCTGGCCTGCAGTTCACCAACAATCTCGCCCTCGTACATCACAATGATGCGGTCAGAGAGCGCCATGACCTCCTCGAGATCCTCGGAAACCAGCAGCACCGCCGCACCTTTTTCGCGCTGCTCCAGCAGTTGCGCGCGGATGTAATCGGTTGCGCCGATATCCAGACCGCGGGTGGGCTGCGGTACAACGATCACCTTGGGGTTGCGGCACAGCACACGCGCCAGCAGCACCTTCTGCAGGTTGCCGCCCGACAGGGTGCGTACGCGGTCACGCGGTTTGGCTTTGATCTGGAATTGCTCGATCAACTCCTCGGCGCGCTTGTACATGGCACGATGATTTAACAGCCCGTTGACCACGTACTCTTCCATGTGTTCAAGCGCCAGGTTTTCATAAACGGTCATCTCACCCACAACGCCTTCATGCCGATCTTCCGGCACGCGGCCCATGCCGGCTGCGTTGATCTGATTGGGGTTGTGACCGGTGATGTCTTTTCCGCAAACCAGCATGCTGCCGGAAGTCGCCGGACGCACACCGCACAGGGTTTCCACCAGTTCCTTCTGACCGTTGCCCGAAACCCCCGCCAGCCCCAAAATTTCGCCGGCCTGCACAGTGAAGTTGACGTTGCGAACGGCATCGAGGCCCTTGTCATTTTTGGCTGACAGGCCGCGCACTTCCAGCACTGGTCCACCGGTGGGGCGGTTGTCGGCCTGGCGGCGTACGCCAAAGCTTTCGCGACCCACCATCATGTTGGCCAGTTGCTGCTGGGTGACGCCCTTGGCGGATACGGTGCCGATGGACTTGCCATCGCGCAGCACGGTCACCCGGTCGGTAATCTGGGTTACCTCGTAGAGCTTGTGGCTGATAAAAACAATCGCCAGTCCTTCGGCTTTGAGGCGCATGAGTGATTCAAACAGCACATCCACCTCTTGCGGAACCAGGACGGCGGTTGGTTCATCCAAAATCAAGACGCGCGCATTGCGGTATAACGCCTTCAAGATCTCAACCCGCTGCCTTTGCCCGACGGACAAATGCCGGACCAGGGCTTTGGGGTCCACCTCAACACCAAAGCGTGAGGCAGCCGCGGCCACCTTGGCTTCAATATCGCTCTGCTTGAGAACAAAATTGTCGGTGTATCCCAGTACGATGTTTTCTGCGACGCTCAACGGGGGAACCAGCGCAAAGTGCTGGGTGACCATGCCAATACCACAGGCAATGGCATCTTTGGGCGAATGAATTTCAACCGGTTTTCCATCAATGAGGATTGAGCCACTATCAGCGCGGTATAACCCGTAAAGGATGCGCATCAACGTGGTTTTTCCGGCGCCGTTTTCACCCAGCAGGGCGTGAACCTCACCGGAATTCAAGGTGAAATCGACGTGATCGTTTGCCACCAGGTCGCCGAACTGTTTGGTAATCCCCCGCATTTCATATGTTGCCATGGGAACTCCATTTCATCCCCCTCCGGCCCATACGCAACCGGAGGGGGAATGCTATCAATGGACTAACCGTCTTTCAGTAAGCTGGTACAAAGGTACTAGTCACTCACCGGGGCGGCTTCATCGATGTCGACGCGATACAGACCGTTCTTAATGGCCTCTTCCTTTTCCTTCACCTGGGCCAGCAGTTCGGCGGGGATCTGCTCTTCCAGACCGTGGAACGGAGCCAGCGAGGCGCCGCCCTTGGCGACCATGGAGAAGTCCTTCAGGTCCTGGGCAGTAAAGGAACCGGCATTGATCTGGCTGAGGACGTACTCAACGGTGGGGGTCATGTTCCAGACGGGACCGCTGACGACGTACTCGGGGGCCAGTTCGTTCTGATCGCTCATGTTACCGAAGGCCAGCAGGCCATTCTCGGCGGCGGCTTCAATCACACCAAAGCGCTCGGCGAACAGGATGTCGGCGCCGGCGTCAACCTGAGCCAGGGCGGCTTCCTTGGCGGCGGCGGGGTCAAACCAGGAGTTGATGAAGGTCACGGAAACCTTGGCATCCGGGTTGACTTCCTTGACGCCCATGCGGAAGGCGTTGACGATGCGGTTGACTTCGGGAACGGGGTGACCGCCAACAACGCCAATGACGTTGGTCTCGGTCATACCGCCGGCCAGCATACCGCACAGGTAGGCAGGCTCGTGGATCCAGTTGTCGAACACGGCCAGGTTGGGTTCAGCCGGACCACCGCCCGAACCAAACACAAAGGCGATATCGGGATAGTCCTTGGCCACGCGGCGAACGGCTTCTTCGTTACCGAAGGCATCACCGAAGATGGCGGCGGGCTTCTTGGTGTCGGCGATTTCGCGCAGTACGCGTTCCATGTCACCGGAGTAACCAATGTTGTCCTGGTACTCGTAGGTGATCTTGCCTTCGTCGGCAGCTTTCTGCAACGCCTGGTGAATCACGCCATCCCACGGCTCTTCAATGGGGGTGGCGAAGGCGCCGTAGAAGAACGGCTTGCCGGTCTCGGCGGTGGGGGCATCGGCTGGCGCTGGCTGGCAGGCGGCAGCAAATGTCAACAGGATCGCCAATACCACTAGCAAACGTACTGTTTTCATAGCTCTCCTCCGTATTCAAGGATCGATTTGGGAATGGGCGGCGGATCAACTTCCGCCTGAGGATAATTATGGCAAACGTTCGGCTGTCATACAATTGACGTTTGTCATTATCCTTTAATAAAATGAACAAATTTATGCTTTTTTTACGGTTTTTTACTAAAAATCGGGCAGGACTAACGTTCGCCGTGGGTGATTTGGTGGGATGAGGACGGGGTGAATGCTTGTATGAGCAACGCTGGAAACGGATTTGGGCGCACGCGGTGCGCCCCGACAGAGGATGCTAGTACGGGCGGACAGGGTACGCCTGAAGGTGGTAGTCCAGACCAATCGGTAGATATATTTTCCGACAAAGATGGTGGGTTCAAAATCCGGAATGTGTCAACAGATTGAGACAACATCAAAGAAAGTAAGGGGGCGTGCATCGCCAAATGACATCAAGAGGCAATGATCTGCCCTATGGTCACCCCGTCAAGGGTGCTCGTTGTACTCGCATGGCACAACCCCGGCATGCGAGTGGCCATACAGTGATTTGTCATCAGATTGGTTTA
>DAOUGC010000025.1:0-11653 GCA_034429695.1 Levilinea sp. | reverse complement strand
CGGCGTTAACCTGTTGATGTTGGCGGCAGCCAGTTCGCGGGCGGATCGAAATACGGCGTATCTGATCACCAATGGCGGCGCCATTGCCCTGGGCTTTTTGTTCCTGATCTATCTGGTGGTCAGCGGGGAATATCACCTCAAGAATTACGGCACCGCAAAGTCATGGCGCCTGTTTGGCATTTCACTGGGTCTGCAGATCGCACTGCCCGTCGCGGCGATTCTGCTGGGCCTGTAAGATTCATTCACCTTTGAACAAAAAGACGGTCATTTTGGATGACCGTCTTTTTGTTTTTCCTTTCCCAGGAAAATGGGATGGTGATTATTCTTCCGCATACTTTGCTCCGCCGGGGAGCAAACCAAACCCAAGCAAACCGTGGTAAACGTGTACGGTAGTGAACAGCGTGGAGAGCAGCAGGTAGCCCCAGGAATGGGTCAGGATGGAGATGCCGGTCAGGAAGATCAGTGGGGTGAGGTGCGGGGCAACAATACCGGCTGTGGATTTGCTCCAACTGGATCCCGGTTGATAAACCAGCGGCAGCCAGGATGAGAAGTAGATCAGGGTTCCTGCGATATACACCATCAGCCCCAACCCCGGGCTGGCCGCCTGGGTGAAGATGGCCATGCCAACCGGCAGAAAAAACACCGGCACGCGCAGCACATTTTCAAGGATCAAAAGCCAGCGCGGCAGCAGGTGATCGGTTTTCCAGCCCGGTTGGGTGAGACGTGGAGTGAAGATTGCGTTCCAGATCAATATGGGAATGAGCAACCAGAATGCATTTAACCATGACAATGACAGGGGAAAAAACTGCATACAAGCCTCATCGTGTTGATTTCGTCTATTATAGAACGGTGACCAGGTTTCGGCTACAATAAGCATATCGGGAAATCAAAACAAATACGGGGTGTGACCATGAAAAATGTTGGAAAAGGCGTGTATTTTCTGATGACCCTCCTGACCGTGTCAGTTCTGCTGGCGGGTTGCGCCGGACCCTACGCCGCCATGGACCGGCTTGCCTATCCGGGTGATCAGCCCACCGAACCCTGGTGGCGGCACGCTGTCTTCTATGAGATCTTCGTGCGCAGCTTTTATGACAGCGACGGTGATGGGATTGGGGATCTTAACGGCATCACCCAGAAGCTGGATTATTTGAATGACGGCAACCCCGCCACGGGGGATGACCTGGGTGTGACTGCTTTATGGTTGATGCCCATCCACCCATCCCCCTCGTATCACGGATATGATGTGATTGATTATCGCGCGGTCAATCCGGATTACGGCAGCATGGAAGATTTTCAGGCGCTGCTGACTGCCGCGCATGATCGCGGCATACGGGTGATCATCGATATGGTGATCAATCACACCTCCAACCAGCATGAATGGTTCCAGGCGTCCAACGCAGGTGATGCTGCCTATCGCGATTACTATATCTGGTCCGATGAAGACCCCGGTTATAACGGACCCTGGGGTCAGGACGTATGGTATTCTGGCCAGGATGGGTATTATTACGCAGTCTTCTGGGACGGCATGCCCGACCTCAATGCTGCCAACCCAACTGTTCAACAGGAGATCTTCGATGTTGCCGACTTCTGGTTGAATGAGGTGGGGGTGGACGGCTTCCGCATGGATGGAGCCAAACATATCATCGAAGAAGGCCAGGTGCAGGAAAATTCCCCGGCAACGCATACTTTCTTGAAGGCATACAACGCGCATGTTAAATCAACCGCTGAACAGGCACTGGTGGTCGGCGAGGTGTGGTCACCCTCAACCCAGGTCGCGGAATATGTGACCGGAGGCGAACTGGACCTGGCATTTAATTTTGAACTTGCGGAAGCCATGGTCTCTGCGGCCACCTTTGCTGACGCCAGCCGCATCAGCAATACCCTCACCCAACAAAGCCGTGCGTTTGATGGCGCCCCTTACGCGGCATTTCTGACAAATCACGATCAGAACCGGGTGATGTCCGCCCTCAATGGCGATGTGGATAAAGCCAGGCTGGCGGCCACACTCCTGCTGACCGCACCGGGAACACCCTTCCTTTATTACGGCGAAGAAATAGGCATGACCGGCAGCAAACCCGACCCCAACATTCGCAAGCCCATGCAGTGGGCGCCGGATGAGCTGGGCGGCTTTACCACCGGCACTCCCTGGACGACATTGAATGGCGATATTTCCCTAAGGAATGTGGAAGATGCATTGAAGGATGATGCCAGCCTGCTGCGCCACTATCAACGCCTGATCCATCTCCGCAGCGGACACCCCGCCCTGCGGGTGGGCGATGTGTGGCAGGTACAAACCGGTCAGCGCAGCGTGTATGCCTCGTTGCGCACGTATGAAGATGAAGCCTTGTTGGTGGTGGTGAACCTGGGTAAATCGCCGGTCAGTGAAGTGAAATTGCGCTGGGAGGAAAGCCCATTGTCAGGGACGTATCAGGCGGTGTCTCTTCTTGGAGAGGGCAAACCATACGATCTCACCACGGCTGCCGGTGGCTCTCTTGAGGAAACCTTGTTTGTGGATGAAATGCCGGGATACTCGAGCTGGATCTTTGTATTGCAACCTGCAGATTAGTCCCATATTGCACGGTAACTCCTGCTCCATGCCCGGCGGAAGCTTATCCAGTCTGCCGGGCATTTTCATTCATGGGGTTGAATGGACAGGCAGCCTGCAGGCACTGATGGTTCATGGGGGAGAAATCGCATACCGGTGTGGATAAATTCATCTCCACATCCAGGTTGGCAGTCGTAAAAGCGGCTGCCTCTTGCAGGGCGATGTAAGTATCCCGCTTGCAGCAGCGCGGCCCGCCGATCTCGCCAATGCGGGTGAGGCAACGCGCGGTGATCAGGTTGGCAAGCGACCATTCACGGGTGGAGAGCGGCGTTGCTCCAAGCAGGACACTCATGTAAATACCTGCGCCAACGCCAGCCCCACAGGTGCCAAAAAAGCCGCAATGACCGCCTGGAACTGTCTCGGCGCGTTTGCGGGCTTTTTCCACCAGTGCCGGCTTGTCAGCCTGCCTGCCGGTCAGGTTGCAATAGACCGTTAGCAACACGGCCGGGACCAGAAAATGATGTTCCGGCCCGTGCATGTTGACACCGGGGAAGTGCATGAGTGTGTTGGCAAGCTGGATTGGATCGGTGGAATCAGAGGATAGACACATGCGCTCCACCCAGTCGTTGGCGGAACCGCTATGGCAGGCATCACAGATAAAATGACCATCCGCACAGCGGGTGTTACTGGAATGCGGGGTCTTGCACAGGAAGCAGGTCATGCTGATGGATTGTTCCAGGTATTCAAGCGGTTCCCCGCAGATCAGGCATCCAGTTTGATGAATCATTCCATTCCTCAAAGGATAAATTATACGAAGGTTGTCCAATTATACATGGGATCGTCAATATCCTGAGGCAGTATAACGATTTGCACGGTTCGTGATATGATCAACATCATCATCCCCCGGTGGAGTGCGAATATGAACAATGGAGCCGATTTGGACAGCAAGATTAATGGCCTGCCTGCAGATCTGAAGGATTTGGTGTGGCTGGCTGCCATCCCTCATTGGTTTGATGCCGGTTTATTGGCCGTGCTGGACAGTCCGCATGTTGCCCCGGCCAGGGAGACGCTGTTTACACGGTTGACCTCTCTTGAGATTGTGGAGGAGGTGCCGGGTCGTGGCTGGCGGGTGCAACCCGATGTGCGCGCCCATGTGTTGAATGACTGGTGGTTTTCCCAGATCGAACGCTATCGCTTGATGGCACAGCGGGCAGCCGAACTGTTCAAACAGCGTGGTGGGGATGAGAATGATATCGAATCGGTATATCACTGGATGGTGGTTTACAGTTACGATACCGAGATGGTCGCCGAACGCTGGTTGGAAGTGGGCGACAGACTGAAAGCCAACGGTAATTTTAATCAGGTATATCAGTTGATCCAGGCGTCACTCGAACACCTGGCAGGTGGGCGGCTGACCCAGGGAATGATGGATCTGGTGATCGCATGGGGTCACGGCTGCGGCGGCGCGCTGGAACGCAGGGCGCGCAACATTCGCAATGAAGACCTTGAAGCCGCTGCGCACGACTTTGATTTCGCCTGTTCTTTCTATCGATTACTGAATGACCCGTGGAAAGAGGAGATCACCCGCCTGCGCCAGGCGGATTGTCTTGTGGATGCACGTAATTATGATGAAGCCATTTATCTGGCACAGACCGCGCTGGAAACCTTCAGGGAGTACAACGACCCGGTGGGGATTGCCCGTTCATATGCTGTACTGGGTGACGCCTCCAGCGGGTTGGGCAAATACCAGGACGCTCAGGATCAATACCAGCGCGGGCTGGAAAGCCTGCCGGGCAGTTATCGCTGTCATGTTGGGTTGACCAACCTGTATCAAACTCAGGGAAAAAATGATGAAGTGGTGCGCATCCTGACATCCATGTTAAAAATCTTCCCGCGCGACGCGTGGGCAAATGCCCACCGGGGAGAGGCTCATCGGTTGATGGCGCATTATGATGAGGCCCTGGGTGACTTCAATACTGCCATCCGCCTTAGCCCCAATTACGGCTGGGCAATTGCCAGCCGCGGACAGACCTACCGCTTGATGCGCCGTTATGCCGAGGCGTTGGCTGATTACAATCAGGCCAATGACCTGATGCCCAACAGCCAATGGTTGCTGGGGGAGCGGGGGGAGACACACCGATTAATGGGCAACCATGATCAGGCCATTGCGGATTTCAATCGCTCTCTTGAGCTTAACCCGGACGATGTCTGGGTGCTGGGCAGTCGGGGGCAGGCTTTGAGGGCTGTGCGAAAACTTGAGGAAGCGCTTACAGACTTCAATCGGGCGCTGCAGATGAAACCCGATACCGGCTGGATCATCGGGGAACGGGGTGAGACCTTCCGTTTGATGTCGCGTTTTGAGGAGGCCGTTTCCGATTTCTCCCGCGCAATCGAGATCACACCTGATTCGTCGTGGCTGCTGGGCAGCCGGGGGCAGGCCTATCAGGGGCTTTCCCGGTACGATGAAGCCCTGGCTGATTTCAACCGCTCGCTTGAACTGCGCGCCGATGTGGTCTGGGTGCTTGGCGCGCGGGGTGAAACCCACCGCTTGAAAGGCAATTACGATCAGGCGATTACTGATTTCACCCGTGCGATTGAACTGGACCCGGGTTATGCCTGGGGTATTGCCAGCCGCGCACAGGCGTACCGGGCTTTATATAAGTATGAAGAAGCTTTGGCAGATTGCAACCGGGCGCTGGAAATCAACCCCAGGTTGACCTGGGCAATCTCAGAGCGCGGGTATATCCTGTGGTTGACAGCCCAGTACCGCGAGGCGCTGCTCAATTTTGAGCGGGTGCTTGAGCTTGAACCCCAGAATGACTGGGCGTTTGCCCGGCGCGGACAGACAAAGGTGGAACTGGGGCTGTTTGTCGATGGCCTGGCTGACATAGAAAAGTCGTTAAAAATAAATCCGCGCAATGAGTGGGTCATCCCGGCGCGAGGTTTTGCCTATTTATGCGTGGGACAAAATGAGAATGCCCTGGCAGACTTTAACACTGCACTTCAAAATGCTTCAGATAACGATTGGCGTCACTTCCAGCGCGGTCTGGCGCACCGCCGGTTGGGCAGGATGAACCTGGCTGAAAATGACTTTAAGAATGCGGTGCAAATAATTGAGGGCAAACTAAAGAATTCATACACTCACGGCAACCAGTTATACCTGGGCTTGTATTTATTGCTGTCAGGAAACATCATCCGGTCGGAACAGGAATACAATATTGCCATTGAGAAGAAGCCATCTGCACATCTCATCCGTGACATGGCTTATGTACTGAATAACATGCTGTATCTGTTCCCCGATGACCGGATACTACGTTCATGGCGGGACCGCTTTGCCGAACTGGCTAAGATTGAGAATTTCTGGCTGCGTTCAGGAACTGGCGGTAGCGATTAAGGATCGCACGGTGCAGGCTGGCGGGTTCCAGCGTGGGAGATAACTGCCCCGGAACCAGCGGAGCGGATAGACTCACGCGTACATCGTCAAGTGGCAAGCCGCCGCTGAATGGATGCACAGCCATTTGCATCAGCATGGCGCGCTGCTGGCGGCGTTTTTTGGTCCAGGAAAGACGCGCCAAGGGTGAGTTGTAGGCTGCCTTTGAAATCGTTCCGCTGATCACGCCCAGTATCAGGCAGGCGTTTGGAACCCGGCTGAGGAACATGCCGGGGCTGCGGCTCCAACCCTGCAGGGTTGCGCCGCCATCCGGGTTAATTGCCGGGTCGGTTTCCAACATTCCGTACGGAAATAATAGTACCGCCTTTCCCTTTCTCAAAAGCGCCAATACCGACTTGAGCACTCCCATGCGATCAACATCTGTGTTGGAAAACATAACCAAATGCCTGCCGGTATGGGGCAATGCACTTAACAGGCGGTGTTCTGCGGTTACAACATATAGATCGGGGCGGTTGATGGCGGCCAGCATTGCCAGCGAATCAGGTCCGCCGGGGTGGTTTGCCAGCACCAGCAGGGGGCCCTCGGGAGGAACCGGGGCGGATTGCGCAATTGAATATCCCTGGATGAAAGCCGGCAACACCTGCCGGGCGGCATGGAATAGTCCCCCCTCGCCGGCAGCCTGATCAAACTTGAGCGCCAGGCGGGAAAAACGCAATGCCGGGCGCATAAACAATCTCTCCAGCAAGGAGGGCAAGCCCGTAATCCGGTCAAGATGAAAATGCATTGCCACTTCATGGATGGCAATTCGGGCGAGTTGGGTTGCATCCTGCGGCGTTGCCAGTGTGGTGGTGTGCTCCACAGGTCATATCCTCCCTGCCTGTTATTATAGTCTTAATGGGACGATCCCGAAGAATCACAATTCGCGCGAAAAAGGTGGTTCATTAATTGCATATTAATCAAGTTCTTGTGGTATAAGATTTAATAGTGATCACGGGCAAGCCCTGATCGCGGAGCAGGAAGAGAAACGATGAAGCCATTTCGGAAGAATGTTGCGATAGCCATTGATGGCGGAGGCATCCGCGGATTGATTGCCACGCAAGCCCTGGCCATGCTCGAAGAGGCGGCCGGTGTGGCTGCGCACGATATTTTTCGGTTGGCGGTTGGTACTTCCACCGGCTCAATCATCGCCGCCGGCATTGCCGCCGGTATATCCGCCGCTGAGTTGAATCGATTGTATTTGGAGATGGGTGAGCAGGTCTTCCCCACCACATGGCGCAAACGTTTCTTTCCCCTGTCCCGCTACCGTTATCCTGATATCCCATTGCAGGAAGCCTTGCAGGTCAGTTTTGGAGATCTGCGCATGGGTGATCTGTGGGCAGCCAGCCCGCAGACCGATCTGGTGATCACGACCTTCGACCTGGTGACCAACCGCACGCTGTTTGTCAAACCGTGGAAAAGTGAATACGCCGATTGGCCGGTGGCTTTTGCAGTGCGGGCCAGTTGCACGGTTCCAACCTACTTCCCGGTGGTCGAGGGACGGTTTATTGACGGCGGGGTGGGCTCTTATGCCAATCCGTGTTATCTGGCTGCTTATGAGGCTGCCGTCTGTCTGGAGTGGGACCCTGCAGAGACCACCTTGATCAGCGTGGGAACCGGGCGGGACCCTTATACCTACAATCCTGATGATGGCTCCAACCTGTTTGCCTGGGAATGGCTCAAACCGATCTTCGGAGCGTTTTTACAGTCAGCCTACGATCAACAGGTGCATCTGGTGGATAGTTTTTTCAAGGAGCTGGATTTCCGGCGTTTTCAGGTCAACCTGCGCGAACCCATTGAAATGGATGATGTCAGCGCGCTTGACCGCCTGGTGGCTTACGGCGTTCGCATGGGGCGCATGATCCTGAATGACCAGACGGACGTTGTGCAGGACTTGATTCCCAAGAAAGCCAGCGGTCCGCTGACCGGGAAGGGAAACCGATACGAATGAAATGCCCGCGATGCAATTTTGAGAATTTGCCGGAAGCGCGTTTTTGCGGGATGTGCGGCGCGCGCCTGACGGTTTCGTGTACTTCGTGTGGGCAGTTGAACCCACTGGATTATCGTTTCTGTATGCACTGTGGCACCGTTTTGAACGGTGAATTACCTCTACCGGTAATTGAACCACAACCGGTAATTGTTAATGAAAATGCCGTTCAGCCCATCCTTCCCCGACCGGTACAAACCGGTGAATTACGGGGGCAAAGACGCATCGCCACGGTCATCCTGGCAGATGTAAAAAATTCCACCGACCTGATGGAAAAAATCGGTTCAGAGGCGTGGGTTACGATGATGAACCGGGTCTTTCATGTGCTGGAGACCGAGATCTATCGGTTTGGCGGGCAGGTGGGACAGTTCAGGGGCGATGGCCTGGTGGCTTTTTTTGGCGCCAAAGCTGCAGATGAAGATGACCCTGAACATGCGGTCATGGCTGCGCTTTCCATGCAGCGTGCCATTCGTGCTTACGCCGCCAACCTGGTGGAGACCGAGGATATTCAAATCGCCTTGCGGGTGGGGGTCAACACCGGCGAAGTGATCATCGCTTCGGTGGGAGACCGGAAACAGTACAGTGAAGAAGACACCGCCATGGGTGAGGCGGTTGCCCTGGCGGCGCGCATGGAGACCGCGGCTGAACCCGGAACGGTGCTGGTATCTGACAACACCTATCAACTGGTGAAAAACCGGTTCACGTGGGAAGTGCTGGGCGAGATCCGGGTAAAGGGCATCAGTCACCCGGTGGCGGTCTATCGGCCGCTCGAGCCGGTGTTGGATGAGCAGGTGTCCGAGGTTCGCGCTGGATACGCCCTGACCGCACCATTAACAGGGCGCGGAGCTGAATACAAAACCGAGATAAATGCCGTTCACAACCTGTATGACGGCCGGGGGGGGGTGGTGTTGCTCTCCGGTGAAAAAGGCCTGGGAAAATCATATCTGGTCAATCAGGTGCATCAGCATTTTGTACGTCATGGCATGATGCTGCACTACATCCCCAACCTTGACTTGTTGCACGTGGACCGCGAAGAGCACAGTCCGGAGGGAAAACCCCTGGTGTGGTTGCGCGGGCGCTGCCGCTCCTACGATCAGCAATGGCCCTTCTCCATGTGGCGCGATCTGATTCTCTCATGGCTTGAACTGACCCCGGATACCGAGGGACAGGATGTTGCCAATCGCTTGAAAACGCTGGTGGCGGATCTGTGGGGCGTTGAACAGGAGAAGGTCTATCCTTACCTGGCCTCCTTCATGGCGCTCCCGTTGGATGAAAACGATCTGGAAAAGATCCGTCATTTGACGGCTGAGGCATTGCAAAACCAGTATTATTTGACCATCAAAAATTGGGTGGAAATATTGTCCAGAAGGGGCCCGCTGGTGCTTGCTTTTGGCGATCTGCACTGGGCGGACACCAGCTCCATACACCTGCTGGAATTCTGCATGGATGTTTGTGAGAGTGAACCCCTGTTGTGGATGATGGTTTTCCGGCCGGATCGCACTTCACCGGCATGGCAGTTGCGTCATTACGTTGAAACCGAGTTCCCCCACCGTTTGACTGACCTGAACCTGCAGCCGTTGTCGGATCGGCAGTCGCTTGAATTGATCGAGCAACTGGTGGGTTGTGATGGTCCTTCTGAGGAGACCCGGCGCTTGATCATCTCAAAAGCGGAGGGGAACCCGTTTTATATTCAGGAGTTGCTGCATGCTTTAATTGGCCAGGGGGTGCTGGTACAGGGTTCCCACGGGCACTGGCGGGAGACCCGGCCGGTGACCTCGCTGGATTTGCCAGGCAGCCTGCAAACGACATTACTGGCGCGCATAGACCGACTTTCCATCCAGGAAAAGGAAGTGCTTCAACTTGCAGCAGTGATCGGCATGACCTTCTGGCGCAATGTGCTGGAAAAACTGGCCGGTCCGGGGGTGACCATCAAGAACGCGCTGGCCGGCCTGCAGCGGGCGCAGTTGATACAGGAGCGCAATCAGGTTCCCTATCTGGGCATGGAGTACGGCTTCACCTCTCCACTGGTGCGGGATGTGGTCTACGAAAGCCTGTTAACCCACACCCGCCGGCAGTATCACCTGATGGTGGCGGAGTATCTGGAAGATTTTATTGATCTCGAAGACAGCAGCCTGTATGACAGCTCACTGGCTTATCACTACCGCATGGCGGGTGACTATCGCAAAGAATTGTTCTACACCCTCTCGGCTGCCGAAGCCAATATCAAGGTGAATGCCAATACAGAGGCTTTAAACCACTACAACCGCGCGATTGAGTTGTTGGATTTGTTGGAATCGGGCGATTTAAATGATGACCAAAAGCGGATCTGCGTCGGACAGCGCTTTGATGTGCTGCGCGGACGGAGGAGTATCCACTATTCGCTGGGTAACAGCGGCCAGGGGCGCGCGGATTCGCGTGAGATGATGGAACTGGCGCGCCAGATGCCCGATGATCTGGTGTTTACAGTTCAGGCGCTGCTGGCTCAACCGGAGATCGCTGACCCTGAGACGCGTGATCAATTACAAAATCAGGGATTGCCGCTGGCCTTTGAGGCACTGGAGATTGCCCGAAAACTCAATAACAAGCGCCTCGAGCTGGAAGCGGTTCTGGCGCTTGGGAGCGTTTTGACCAACCTGAAGGACATGCGCTGGAAGGATCTGGAGCCGCTGGCGCTGCAACTTGCCCGTGATCTGGGTGACAAGCGCGCAGAGGTGAGCATTCTACTGGCGATCGGCAACTCATATGGAATCGACGATCTGCAAACCTCAGAACGCTATCTGCAGGCAGCGCTTGAGATTGTTAAAGAACTGGATGACCGCTATACAGAGTTTGAGGTGTTGACCGCTTTCAGCCCGCAGTACGAACGTCAGGGTGATTACTACACCCAGTTGACCGAGTACGAACTCAAGCGGCTTGAACTGGCGCGCAGGATGGAAAATCGCATGATCGAAGGCAATGCCGCCATGTTCTGCGGGCAGGTGCAGGGGATTTATCTGGGTGACTATCTGGGCGGCATGGCGTTTATTGAGGATGCCCTGCGGTTGTGGTCCAACAATATCAGTAGGTTATATCCGCTGTTGCGTCTGGCGCAGCTAAATATCCTGGTGCATGATTACAAAACCGCAGAGAGCTATCTCGAAGAAGCCCGCAAGGTGGCGCCGATGAATGTTGAAGACCTGGGACGGGCGGGTCTGGCGCTGGTCACCAGTATTTTGTATAACAGCATCGGAGAGCAGGAAAAATTGGCGCAGGTTCCCGATCTGTGCCGTTCGGTGCACCAACTGGCAAGCGATAACATGGTTTCGCGCCAGTACCATCTGGCTGCCGATTGCGAAACGGTGGCGGCTTTCCTGCAACTGGGTGAATTGTGCGAGGATAAGGATAAGCGCTCCGAGTACTTCCGCTGGGCGCTGGATACCTCGATTGCCGGTGTGATGATCTACCAGCAACTGGGGCAGGTGCAGGCAGTGGAATGCACCAGCGAGGAAATTCTATACCGGCACAGCCTGGCATTGCGCGCCAACGGTATGGTGGAAGAAGCCAACACCTATCTGGGCAAAGCGTACAATGAAATGATGCGCAAACACGCGTTGATACCCGAGGATAGCCCTTTCAAGTTGACCTATCTTGAAAACATTGACCTGCACAAGGATATCCTGCATGAGTACCAGACGTTCATCGACCGCAAGGCGGG
>DAOUGC010000024.1:0-2648 GCA_034429695.1 Levilinea sp. | reverse complement strand
GTGTTCAGGCGGTCAGCCTGGGTCAGGCTGGGCAGGTTGGTTCCGGTGACAATGTCGATACCGGCAAAACCACCCATATGGCTGGCCTGTCCGTCGAACCCGCCGCCCGCATTGGCTGCCGTCAGGGTAACGGTGACCGGGGCGAGCACATCGGCGTAAGTGATCTCATCCAGACCGCCGCCGCCGGTGACCACACCCAGCAGGGAGTAGCCGTTGTCGAAGTGGAATGTGTCCGCTCCGCCCTCACCGGTGTAGCTGTCCACCTCAGTCATGCGCATGTGGCGACCCGAACCAAAGTAATCACTGGTGTCACCGTGGACTGTCCACAGCGAGTCAACGTTGAGGCCCTGAACGGTGTCAATATAGGTATCGCTGCCCAGGATCCACTCGATGTTGAGGAAGCCAGCGCCCAGGTTGCCCACCGTGCCGTTGAAGCCGTCAATGAGGCCCAGCGAGGTCAGGTCAAACAGGCTGCCGCTGCCGTAATCGGTGTAGTTCAGGTCGTCGTACTCAGAGCCGCCATCGATTGCGCCGGTCAATTGAGCATTGCCAAACGCCAGGAAGTGGTCGGTGCTGCCCTGACCAAAGAAATTGCCGATGTGGTCGCCGCGCAGGAAGAAGGTATCCACCAGCGAACCGCCGTACAGGTCTTCGAGCATGAAGAACAGCAGGGTGCGACCATTGTCGAGGTCGGTGTAGGTATCAGTACCGTTCAGCACGTTGAACTCGGCGTTGACGTCGCGGCCGTACAGCCGGTCGGTCAGGGTCTTGCCGCCAATGATCTCTACCACATTGAACATGCCGCCCGACACCGTGCCGGTTCCCTCGGTGACGTTGAAGCTGTCGGTCACGCCCAGCACCGGCGAAAGATGGAAGTCGAGCTGGGTGGTGTAGTCGCTGTAGTCCACCGTGTCGGCATCGCCCTGGCCATCGAAGAGGCCCACCAGCCGTGCGGTATCCAGCATCACCAGGCGGTCATTGCCTGCGCCGGAGTAAATGTTGGCGTGCTGCGTGCCACCGTAAATGGTGAAGACATCGGCAGCGCCCAGACCGGCCAGGGTATCAAAGTTGTGGACAGTGAGGATGCGACCACTGCCGTCCACCGTATAGGTATCGATGGTGCCGTTTACCGTCCAGTGGCTGTTGAGGTGCAGACCTTGCAGCGAGTCGACCGCCGTACCACCCAGGATTACCGAAATGTTATTGAAACCACCCGGAATGGCTGTATCTGTACCGGCGTAACCCACCAGTGAGCCCAAACCGGTCAGAACCACCTGACGCCCCGTGGTGTAAGTGGAGAAGTCAATCGTATTGGTTCCACCGCGGCCATCCAGCGTGCCTGCCAGTTGCTGACCATTGAGGAATACAAAGCGGTCATTCAATGCGCCGCCGATCCAGTTTTCAACCGCTTTCCCACCATCGAGCAACTGATTTCCGTCGGTATCGTCGACGATGATCTGGCTTGCATTCTGGACGAAGGTCAGATCGCTCAGGCTGACACCGCCAAAGTCCAGCGTATCATTTCCGGCAGAGTCAACCAGGGTGTCCAGACCCCAACCATCAGCAAAGATGTAGCGATCCGAGCCGTCGCCGCCGTTGAGGGTGTCGTTGCCCGCCCCACCGGTGATCTCATTGTTGCCACTTGAGCCGGTGAGGATGTCATTACCGGCGCTGCCGATCAAATTCTCAACCGCCCCGTGGAAGGTCAGCGTCAGGTTGGAGTTGACCACCTGGGCAATGCCTTCCATAGCCAGTGAGAAGACCGCATTCCTGGCCGACGAGGTGGGCGCGAAGGAAATGGTGTCAATACCGTAACCACCATGGGCGGCGTCCTCGTAAATAACGTTGATGCCCAAAGCGTCGTCGGTGTCGAAGATATAGGTGTCATTGCCGCCGTAACCGAAGATCAGGTAACCACCGGTGCCAGCCACCACGAAGGTGTTGTCGTTGTTGTCACCATGCAGTTCATTGTCTCCGATCAGCGAGCCAATCACGCTTTCGATACTGGCAATACCGCCCAACACGCCGGTGGCCGTACCACCTGCCAGGTTGACCCTGACATCGGTGGTATAGGCGCTGTAGTCCAGCGTGTCGAACCCAGACTGACCGTCAATACTGGCAAAGTCGCCCGGCAGATAAGCCTGGTCGTCAAAGATGAACGTATCGCGTGCATTGCCACCCACCAGGCTCTCAATGTGGTGCGTGATCAGGGTCAGACCGCGGGCCGTGTAATCCACATTGGCGGTCACCGGGTCGGTACCGGTATCCGGTGTATGGATGTTGAACGTGGCATCCTCGGTGAAGCCACCCAGGGTATCCTGGCCAAGCCCGCCAAAGATCTCGTCAATGCCGCTGAAGCCAGCCGTAACGGTGGTGGCTTCGAGACCGGAGAAGCCGGTGGCATCCACGCCGGTGAGCTGGAAGAAGCGCACGGTGAACTCGGACTGGATGTCGTTGTGATAATCCAGCCGGTCATAACCAGCGCCGCCATTGATCAGTCCGAGCAGGGCGCCATTGTCGATGAAGAAGAACTCATCCGTGCCTTCGTTGCCGTACAGGTCGTAGTCCTGCGGCCCACCGATGGTGAAGTCGTCATTGCCCAGGCCGCCGCGCACGATGTCGATGCCGGTGAAGTCCACCGAATCGGT
>DAOUGC010000023.1:0-1712 GCA_034429695.1 Levilinea sp. | reverse complement strand
GAGCGAAGGATGGGCATGATTTTCATGATTCGGGCTCCTAACCGGCCAGGCGGCGGTTGCGCCAGGCAAACTGAAAGGCGGTGATGATGAGGGTGATGCCGAGCAGGATCACTGCAAATGCAGACGCCCCGCCGAAGTCCTGCCGGCCCCAGGCGGCCATGTAAATTTCCATCACCGGAAAGAGCATGCCGTTGCGGGTGCCGCCGTAGTTGACAAACGAGGACAGGCTGAGCAGCCACGGAATGTCAAAGGCCTGCAGCGCACCGATGAAGCCGTTGACAGTCACCAGAAACAGCACCGGCTCAAGCTGCGGGATGGAGATGTGAACGATCTCCTGCCAGCGGTTTGCGCCATCCACCCTGGCGGCTTCGTAGTATTCGCGCGGGATGGCCTTGAGACCGGCGAAGATTAACAGAAAGTTGAAACCGACCGCGCGCCACATATCCACCAGGGCAACGGTTGGCACCATGTAGGTGGGGTTGTTGAGCCAGTTGATGCCGGTGATGCCCACCCATTCGAGCAGCAGCGGGATGATTCCGACCCCGGGTGAGAACAGGTAGCGGAAGATGGCCGCTGAAAGGAACATGGGGATGATGACAGGGAAGAAGTAAGCGCCGCGGAAGAACTTCTCCCAACGCGGGGTGAAACGGTCGATCAACAGCGCCAGGCCCAGCGCAATGAGGATGCCAACCGGAACAACGATCAGGACAAAGCGGCCCAGGTTGATCATGCTGTCTTCAAAACGCGGCATGCTGGTGATGCGGCTGTAATTCTCAACACCGACAAATTGCGGGGTGTGAATGCCGTCCCACTTTGTCAGGCTGATGACCACGCTGTAAATCAGGGGATAAAGATAGAAGATCGAAAATAGCAAAAAGAAGGGCAACAGCAGTAAATAGTGTTTGAGATAACGGCGGGCAAACCGGGAAAATTTGGTCATTATTCACCTGCTGCTTTTGGTTTAGAGCGTAGCGCAAAACATGGTGGATGGCAATGGGTGAGATGGAGCGCTGGTTTCGGCGCCCCGTACCCCTTGCGGCATACGGGGCGCCATTCAACCAAAATTCTCAGAGAGTGTGTGAAAAGTTCGGATTACTGTCCGCTTGCCAGGATCTGGTTCAGTTCATCGATGGCATTCTGAGCAGCAACCGCCGGGTCTTCTCCACCCCAAACGGCAGCCGCGGCATCCTTGAACGGGGTGCGGGCATCCAGCGGCCAGAAGGTGAAGTAAGCGGAATCAGCGAAACCGTAGCTGGTGGCTTTGGCGGTGAGCACATTGAGGGCGTTCTTCTGCACCTCGGGGTTAGCCATGGCGGTGTCGTTCAGCACGGTGCGGCCGAGGGCAGCGAAGCGGCTGGTCTGGGCGGAGTCGGCCAGGAAGGCAGCCCACTGGAAGGCAGCTTCGGAGCGGGGACCCTTGGTAACGCCGATCCACTCGCCACCATTGGTACCGCCGAACTGGGATTCCGTGGCGCCGGGCACCAAGACGTAGTCGTAATCAAATTCGGGGTTGGCGGCTTTGGCATCCTGCAGGCCGGGGTCAGCCCATGGGCCCATGACATAGTAGGCCACCTGATTGGAGGTGAACAGGTCCACATTGGCCTGGTCGCCGTTGCCGATCTCGCCAGAGTACTGCTGGATATCCTTGAAGAAGGTCATCGCATCGGTCATGGCTTCCACGGAGACGGTGGTCTTGCCATCAGCAACGCCGT
>DAOUGC010000022.1:0-9474 GCA_034429695.1 Levilinea sp. | reverse complement strand
CATCTCACCCACTGAAAACAAATCCACCACACCAAAGATGGCCCGCAAAAACCAGCCCTGCCGCTTTCCGATGCTGGTACGCACCAGCCCGGGGTGGACGGCATTGGCTGTAACGTTTGAACCCGCCAGCCGCCGCGCCAGCTCACGGGTAAAGAAAACCTCAGCCAGCTTGGTCTGGGCGTATACCGACCAGGGAATGTGCAGCCCTGCCCCGCGGATATGGCCAAAGCCAGGGGTGGCAAAATAATGCGCGATGGAAGAAAGATTAATAACCCTTCCAGCCGGAGCGGCTTTCAACAGCGGCAACATGCGGTAGGTCAGGATGAACGGCGCCATGTGATTAACCGCCCAGCTCATCTCCACGCCGTCATCGGTGCGCTGGTTGCGCATGAACACCCCACCGGCATTGTTAATCAGCACATCCAGCCGGTTCCACTGAGTGCATATCCAGTCAGCCAGGTGGTGCACCTGTGCCTGACGGCTTAAATCAGCGGATAACGTGCGCACCTCGCCGCAGCCCGGCTGATCCTGCGCCATCCGGGCGGTTTCGTCGAGGCGTTGTTGATTACGACCGGTGAGCGCCAGGTCAGCACCAAGTGCAGCCAGTTGAACCGCTGCCTGGCGGCCAATGCCACTGCTTGCACCGGTGATCAATACGCGCCGGTCATTCATGGGCATGGTTTCAGGAGTGATGGGTTTGATTTGGGTGGGGGTCATTTGTTAATTATACGCGTCCGCCGCATGAGAACTCATTAACCTTGGATTTTCTGTGCAACGTTGCGCCAGCATCTGCGTATATTGTAGTGAAGACCTCCGGGGACGCTCACGGCACCGGCGGCTCCGGGGTCTTCATTCTTTTATGGATTGCGAGAGGTGGAAACATGAGTACAACTGTGATCGAAAAACGTCAGAGCCCGGGCTGCCTGTTGCAGTTGCTGTGGTTCATCTTCATCGGCGCCTGGCTGGGCCAGATCTGGACGGCTGTGGCCTGGTTCCTGATGGTCACCATCATCGGCATCCCGTTGGGCATCGCCATGATGAACGCACTGCCCAAAGTGATGGCGCTGCGTGAACCACCAGAACGCATCCGCGTCACCAGCCATGAAGACGGCAGCATGGATCAGCAGCGTGTCGAGCCACAACAGGTCAACTTTCTGCTGCGCGCGATCTACTTCCTGCTGATCGGCTGGTGGTTCACCGCACTGTGGATGGAAGCCGCCTTTGCCATCAGCCTGACCTACATCGGTCTGCCGATTGGTCTGTGGATGTTCGACCGCGTACCGGGCGTTCTCACCCTGCGCCGGTCATAATCTCACCTGCCATTACCCATCAAGGCAGCGACATCTCCAGTCGCTGCCTATCCATTTAAACAAAAAGGGCCGCCTGTATTTGACAGACAGCCCTTCCCTTGTTCATCCCGGGATGATTAGCGCACCACCTCAAACTTGTCCCCGGGCACACCGCACACCGGGCATTTATCGGGTGCGTTGCGGGCGTGGGTGTAACCACACACCGGGCAGACGTAGTACTCAAATTCCTCATCCACTTTGCCCAGGTTTTCGGCCATCTCACGGAACAACTGCTCGTGCACCTTTTCGACCTCAAAGGCGAAACTGAAGGAACGATGCGCTTTTTTGTCGCCCTCGGCTTCAGCATCACTCAAGAAAGCCGGATACATGCTCACCCATTCATAATTCTCACCTGCGATGGCTTCCTGCAGGTTCTCGGCGGTGGTGCGAACGCAATCCAGCACGCGCAAATGATTGCGCGCATGGACCACTTCGGCGGCGGCGGCTGCGCGAAACAAACGGGCTGCCTGGGTATGACCTTCGGTGTCCGCCTTCTCGGCGAAAATCAGGTAACGGGTGGTTGCCTGCGACTCACCGGCAAATGCTTCCTTGAGATCTTCGATCACTTTGCCCATGGGAAATACTCCTTGAGTGGGATAAGATTATTCCAAATGATTATGATACAAATATTACCAGTATTTAGTGTAGATTCTTTACAATGTGAATACAATTGCCGTTCTCCCCGCAAGTGAGTGACGAATCTCACCCCATGCGTGTGCTATAATCAAAAAACACAACCGTTCCGGTTGTCTCTGTTTTTCTTTATCCACATACTTTTTCCGTTCGCCACAGGAGATTCTGCCCGCGTATGCAGTTTCTGATCACCGGCGCCGCCGGCTTTCTGGGTTCAGCACTTGCCAACCGCCTGGTGCACGAAAGTCACACAGTGCGCGCGCTCGACGATCTCTCCACCGGCGATCCCAAATCACTCGCTCCCGAAATTCACTTCACCCGCGGCGACATCAACGACCGCCCCAAACTGTGGACCCTGCTGCAGGGTGTGGATTGCGTCTTTCATCTGGCGGCGCGTGTGCTGGTTCCCGAATCGGTGCTTTACCCGCGTGAATACAACCTGGTGAACGTGGGCGGCACGGTGACCATGATGGAAGCCATGCGTGATGTTGGCGTACGCCGCGTGGTGTTCATTTCCTCCGGCGCAATCTACGGCGATCAGGATGCCCAACCGGTGGGCGAAGATGCCACCCCCCTGCCGCGTTCGCCCTATGCCGTATCCAAGCTGGCTGCCGAATATTACGTGCGCACCATCGGCGCGTTGTGGGGCATTGACACTGTCTGTCTGCGCGTGTTCAACACCTATGGGCCGGGCCAGCAGATGCCGCCCGTGCATGCACCGGTCATCCCAGCCTTCCTGCGCCAGGCTTGCCAGAACGGCACGCTGGTGGTCAATGGCGACGGCAACCAGACCCGCGACTACGTCTACCTGGACGATGTGATCAACGCCATGGTGGCATCCGCCACTGCCCCAAACGTCAACCAGGAGATCATCAACGTTGGCAGCGGGCGCGAGACCAGCCTGCGCGAACTGGTGCGCCTGATCGTCGAACTCACCGGCGGACGCCCCGAGGTGGTCTATAACCCGCGCAATGACCGCGGACCATCGCACATGGCCGCCGATATTCAAAAAGCCCGCACACTGCTCGGCTACCAGCCCAAATTCTCACTGGAGGAAGGCCTGCGCCTGACTCTGGAGAGGGACCCCCGTTTCCAGCAATAAATCAGACAAGCCAGTTCACAGGAGCGTGCAGCATGAAACCCTCCACAGGCAAACTGACCGTCCGTGCGGTATCGGTTGTACTGGTGATTTTCCTTCTGTCTCCATTGTTGACTGTTTCCGCACAGGCGCCCGTGCGGGTCATTTTTCTGCACCATTCCACCGGCCACAACCTGATCGAACAGGGCGGGCTGCGTGAACTGCTGACCGGCATGGGCTACGAATTCTTCGACCACGGCTACAACGGCGACGGACTGCGCCTGGCGGATGGCGAATATACCGGCAGCAACTACGACATCCCCGGCGACAACACCGACCCTGACGGGCTGGCGGAACTGTTCTCTCAACCCTTTCACCAGCCAGCCGACAATGCCTTCAGCCACCTGATGGAATACGACGTGATCCTGCTCAAATCCTGCTTCCCGGTCAGCAACATCTGGGACGACGCGCGCCTGGCTGAACTACAGGGTTACTACCTCACCATCCGCGAACGAATGGATCAGCATCCTGAAAAACTATTCATCATCCTCACCCAGCCGCCCCAGGTTCCTGCCGACAGCAACCGTGATGAAAGCGCCCGCGCACGCCAGCTTGCCGCATGGCTGGTGTCCGATGAATTCTTGGGCGGGCGCACCAACATCAAAACCTTCAACTTCTTTGACCTGCTTGCCGGTTCAGACAACTTCCTGAAGTCGGGCTACCGCAGCGGCGTGCACGATGCGCACCCCAACGAGCGCGCCAACCGTGAGATCGCGCCCATCCTGGCTGATTTTGTGGATGCCAGCATTAAAGCCTTCCAGCCCGGCGAAGCATCTGAACCCGGGACAGTTTCCGGTGGAGAAGCCGATGAGCAACCGGTTGAAGAAGTTCAATCCACCCCTCAACCTGCCACATTCATGCAGGGTGGAATTATTGACGGCTTTGAGGTGGACACCGGACGCTACGTGCCCTCAAGCGACGCAGTGAACTGCGCGCTGGTGAACCAGCCAGTGTACGGTGGGCAGTCTGCGCTGGAACTCAACCTTAACCTGACCTCGGGCGGGTCAGCCGCATGCAGCACCTGGTATGACGAACCCCAGAACTGGGCATCCGGCGACGGCGTGCGGCTGTACTACCACGCCACCGATGTGCAGGGGGCGCTGTCGATCACGCTGCACTCCGGCGATTCCGGTGCGACCACGCCCTTTGCCGGTCAAATTCCGATCCTCGATGATGGAACGTGGCACGCGCTGGACCTGCCGTGGGGCATCTTTACCAAAGCCTCATGGGCAGACTCCGGCGGGCTGGAACAGGTGGACCCGGCGCGCATCACCGGCTTTGACGTTGAGGTTTTTACCGATGGCGGTTCCACCGGCATCCTGGTGGTGGACGAGTTGCAAATGATCAACGGCGACCTGCCCGCCCCTGAGCTTCCCGGCCCCGCCGTGGATGAACAGCCCCCGGCGGGTGAACAACTGCCCCCTGCCGAACCTCAGCAGCCAGACATCGCCCCCGGCCTGCCCACCTGTCCCGGCGCGCTGCTGCTCCTGCCGCTCGCCGTGGGCGTGTGGGCCTGGCGGCAGGGTTTGGGGAGGTAGACAGATTGTGGTAGGGTGCGGTCGGTGCTTTTCCGACCCACCACTCATCCAGGAGCCATCCACATGAGCATTTCCGCCAAATACGTACACACCAATCTCATCGCCGAGGACTGGCGCGCGCTGGCAGGCTTTTATCAGGACGTGTTTGGCTGCGTCCCCGTCCCGCCGGAACGCGACTATCAGGGTGAAAAACTCGAAGCAGGCACGGGCATTCCCGGAGCGCATCTGCGCGGCGCACACCTGCGCCTGCCCGGTTACGGCGAGGATGGTCCCACCCTGGAGATCTTCAATTACAACATCCTCACTGATCGCGGCAAACCGGCGGTGAACCGCCCCGGTTTTGGCCACATTGCCTTCTCGGTGGAGGATGTTGACGCAGCCTGGCAGGCGGTGATCCATGCGGGCGGCAAGCCAATTGGCGATATCGTCACCCTGCAGCTCGCCACCAGCGCACAGGTGACCTGGTGCTACATGACCGACCCTGAAGGCAACATCATTGAGTTACAATCATGGAGGAAACCGGGGGAGTAAACGAGCCGGGACCACCCGGGGATGGGAGCAGCCATGAAGATCAGCGCACATGTGACGAACAGCCAGGGGCAGCATCACATTTCCCTGCAGACGGATGAACATGCCCACACCATCACCATTCCCCCAAAAGGCGATGGTTTTGGTTCCAGCGTCAACGGCGGCGAACTGCTTTTTCTGGCGCTTGCCACCTGTTACTGCAACGATATCCACCGGGAAGCGTCAAAAATGGGCATCAAAGTGGAAAAGGTCGAAGTGGAAGTCAGCGGCGATTTTGGCGCGGCGGGTGAACCGGCCCGCAATGTGACCTATCGCGCAAAAGTGACTGCCAACGCCAGTGACGAGGCCATCCGACGCTTGATGGCGCACACTGACACTGTGGCAGAAATTCAAAACACGTTGCGGGTTGCCACGCCGGTAACGTTGACCAGCATCGAAGTGGAGAGTGCCTGATGGAAAACATTCATATCACCCAGGAAGAGATCATCAGCAGCGGCCCATGGCTCAAGGCTGCCCCCGCTGGAACATGGCGGGTATACGACGAAAGCAACCCGGTCCCCAAGTATTTTGATTTTGACTGGTTAAGCGGTCGATACCCCGACCTGTACCATCAATTTGCCGTCTCATCAGATGGACTGCTTGAAAAACTGCACATGCTGATTGACCTGACTGGCTGCGACGTACTCGACATCGGTGCGGGCACGGGGCGGTCAGCCGTGGGTGCTGCCCAAAAGGCAGCCAGCGTGGTCGCCATGGATCTGTACCAGTCGGTGATTCGGTTTGGCAACAATCTGGTTCGTCAGAACCACATCCCCAATGTGCAGTATCTCAACGGCGACCGCGAGCACATCCCCTTTGCGGAAAACAGTTTCGACGTGGTGATCAATACGTGGGCTGAACTGAATCCGCACGAAGCCTGGCGGGTGCTCAAGCCGGACGGGTTCCTGATTCAAATGGGTTCCACCCTGGATGGGTTGTGCGGCGAGCTGACCTCCACGTTGCGCTCCGAATTCCCCTGGCTGGTGCAGGATTGCGCCCCCGCCGGGGTGTATGCCCCGGATTACCCCGATGTCACGCTGAGCGCGGACGCGTCCATGTGGGGTGGGGTTCCGCTCAAGGGCCCCATTCAAATCTGCCAGTTTACATATGTTTCCCATTACAAGGACTGTGAAGAAATTGCCGCCATGGTAGGCCGGTTGTACGGGCCAAAGGCGAAAAAGTATTTCCTCGACAGGGGTCAATCCACCTTTGCATGGCGGCTGCAAATCAACATCGGTCAGGCAAGCAAGTAAACTCATCATTCCAAATAAAAAAGGGCTGTCCGTTATTTTTCGGACAGCCCTTTGGTTTAGATCAAATCCACGTCGTGCGAGCCGGATTCCTTTTGCCCGGCGGGGGTGATGCGGATGAACTCCGCCCGCTCCCACAGCTCTTCGATGGTGGCGGCGCCGGCATAACTCAGTCCCGAGCGCAACCCGCCCACCAACTGACTGAGGATATCGCCCACCGCGCCGCGGTAAGGAACCATGGCTTCCACGCCTTCCGGCACCACTTCATTATATTCCTCATCGGTGATCTCGCCGCCGCGGTCAATGCGTTTGCGGTCCACATTGGCGGTCAGCGATGCCATGCCGCGCACGGCTTTGTAACGCCGTCCCTGGCGAACAATCGGCCTGCCGGGGCTTTCGTCGGTGCCAGCCAGCAGGCTGCCGATCATGACTGTGTTGGCTCCGGCTGCCAGCGCCTTGGTGATATCGCCCGATGTGCGAATGCCCCCATCGGCGATGATCGGTACGCCCATGCGGTGACCCACCTCGGCGCAATCGGCAATGGCGGTCAGTTGCGGCACGCCAAAACCGGTCACCACACGGGTGATGCAGATGGAACCAGCGCCAACACCCACCTTGACGGCGTCCGCACCGGCATCGCACAGGTCGCGCACCGCATCAGCGGCGGCCACATTTCCGGCGATCACCGGCACAGCCGGGAAGCGCCCCTTGAGCTTGCTGACCATGTCCATGGTGTGGGTGGAGTGCCCGTGGGCAATATCCACCACCAGCACATCCGCCCCGGCATCCACACACGCCTCGGCGCGTTCCAGGTCATCCTCGCGCACGCCAAGCGCCACGCCCACCCGCAGCCGCCCGCGCGAATCCTTGGTGGCGTTGGGGTGCTCCTGGATCTTGACAATATCCTGCGCGGTGATCAGCCCAACGATGCGGCCTTCTTCATCCACCAACGGCAGTTTCTCAATGCGGTTCTCGTGCAGCTTGCGGCGTGCACTGCTCATCGGCTCATCGGGCGCGGCGGTCACCAGCCGTTCCAGTGGGGTCATCACCGCCGTCACCGGTTCAGCCCCGCCGTTTGCCAGCAGCACGTCACGCGTGGTGATCAGACCCTTCAGGTGAAATTCTGCATCCACCACCATCAAGCCGCCCACGCCGGTATCTGCCATGCGCACGCGCGCCTCTGACACACAGGCGCTCTCCAGGATCGTCTCGGGGTGCTCCACCACGATGCTCTCGGCGCGCTTGACGCGCAGCACGCGTTCAGCCTGGTCGGCGATCGACATGAAGCGGTGGATGATGCCAATGCCGCCCTTCTGCGCCATGGCAATCGCCATGCGCGCTTCGGTGACGGTATCCATGTTGGCCGAGATCAACGGAATGTTGATGCGCATGCCCTTTACCAGTTCAGCCGATGTGCTGACTGCCTTGCGGCTGCGAATGGCTGAATATCGCGGAACCAGTAAAACGTCGTCAAAGGTCAGGCCCTGTTCAGGTCGAATTTTCATCATGTGTTCTCAACTTTCCAGCGGCTGTTTGCCGCCCGCGTGGGGTAACGCTGTATTGTACAATACTACCATGTCCCTGTCATCATTTACTCCCGATTTTTTTACCCGGCCTGCTGTACAGGTGGCACGTGATCTGCTTGGCGCGCGGCTGGTGCGAAGGCTGAACGGCGTCACCCTGGCGGGGGTGATCACCGAGACCGAAGCCTACCAGGGCGAGGAAGACCTGGCCTGTCACGCGCGCGCCGGGCGCACCCCACGCACGGCTGTGATGTACGGGCCGCCGGCGCGCGCCTATGTATACTTCACCTACGGTATGCACTGGCTGCTCAACGTCGTCACCAGCCCTGAGGATACCCCCGCTGCCGTGCTGATCCGCGCCGTGCACCCCACCCAGGGGCTGGAAGTCATTGCCGCACGACGCGCTGGCGTCAAACCCGCGTTATGGACGGACGGACCCGGCAAACTGTGCCGGGCGTTTGCCATTGACGGCGCTTTTAATGGGGCCAACCTGCTGGACCCCACCAGTGAACTGTACCTGCAACCGGGTGAGCCAGCCGCGGACAAACAGGTGAGTACCGGACCACGGGTCGGCATCCAGTCCACGCCGGAGCCGTGGCGCAGCATCCCGTGGCGGTTCATATTGAATGAAGGGTGAAGCAGGGCCTCCTGCAAATCGTCAGGATAACTACCCGCCCACCGGTGTTCATGGTATAACAAGACTGAATATGTCCACACCCGCTTCACCTCATCCGGAAATGCCCGCATTTGACCCGCGCTCCAATCAGATCATCATCTTTGGTGGCGGCGGGCAGGGCCGCGTGCTGGTCGATCTGATCCGCGCGGCAGGCGTGTATCAACTTGCAGGGGTCGTTGATGATGGCCTGCCCCCCGGCAGCGACGTACTGGGCGCCAAGGTACTGGGCGGAGCCGTGTTGCTGCCCGACCTGCGCCAGCAGGGTTACCGGCTGGCAGCCAATGCCGTGGGGGGCATCGGCAACGTGGATGTGCGCCTGAAGGTGTTTGGCCTGCTGCACGACGCCGGTTTTGAGTGTCCGAACCTGGTGCACCCAACCGCTTTTATTGAACCCAGCGCCATGCTGGAAGGCGGTGTGCAGGTGCTGGCCAAGACCTACATCTCCAGCGCGGCCGTGGTTGGTTTCGGCACGTTGATCAACGCCGGTGTGATTGTTTCACACGACTGCCGCATCGGGCGCTGCGTCAACCTGTCGCCGGGGGCGGCACTGGCAGGCGGGGTCACTGTGGAAGATTACGCCCAGATCGGCATGAACGCCACGGTCAATGTTGGCGTGCGGGTGGGCAGCCGCTGCATCATCGGCAACGGCGCAACCATTAAAGGCGATGTTCCCCCCGGAATGCGCGTGCGCGCCGGACATATTCACCCTTAACGTTATCCTTATCCCTGGAGGATTTGCATGTTTGGAAAGAAAACCGCCTCTGTTCCCGCCACCACCATCCCCGCAGAACGGGTGACAT
>DAOUGC010000021.1:0-49800 GCA_034429695.1 Levilinea sp. | reverse complement strand
GCTTGCCGCCGCCGACAATGGCGGGAGCCAGGACAACATGGTATTCATCGATCAACCCGTGGGCAAATGCAGTTGCAGCCAGGTTCGCCCCGCCGATTCCAAGATCGCGGTTTGCGCCATCCTTCAACCGTTTGACCACCTGCGGGTCAAACTCAGGTTCGATTTTCGTCCGGCGGGTATAAGGCGCTTGCAGTGTACGGGTATACACGATCTTGTCAGCCGCCTGCCAGATCTGTGCATAATCGCGCATAAACGGAGAATCACCCGCCAGGTTCGGGTCGGTCTCCCACACCATCATGGTTTCATACATTCGTCTTCCCAAAAGATATGTGCCGATATTTCGTTCCTGATCATTGACAAACGAGTGAACCTCTTCGTCCGGTGCTGCCCAATCAAAATTACCATCGCGGTCTTCAATATACCCATCAAGTGACGCAATCACCGAATAAATCAGCTTTGCCATATCGTTCCTCCCGTCCAAAAACCTGTAAATCAGCCAGGCGCGACTTAACCGCCCGCCTGGCTGCATCCTTTACCATCACTCTTCCACGGCCTGTGACTGGCCATCAAACACCAGCCCACCCTCGCCTGCATCCACGCGCACCAGGTCGCCGGGCTTGAAGTCGCCGGAAAGCACGCGCATGGCCAGAATATCCTGCAGTTCGCGCTGGATGGCGCGCTTCAACGGGCGTGCCCCGTACTCGGGGTCGTAACCGGCCTGCGCCAGGAAGGCTCTTGCGGCGGGCGTCACCTCCAGCCGGTAACCGCGCGCTGCCAGCAACGCTGCCACGTGTTCCAGTTGAATATCCACAATCGCCTGCAAATCCTCACGGCTCAACGGTTTGAAGACCACGATCTCGTCAATCCGGTTGAGAAACTCCGGTCTGAAATGCGCCTGCAACACGCGCTGCAGCGCTTCGCGCTGGCTGCCTTCCACCGATGCAGCGCCGTCCATCCACAGTTCGCTGCCCAGATTACTGGTCATGATCACAACCGTGTTGCGGAAATCCACCGTGCGCCCCTGCCCATCGGTCAGACGGCCGTCATCCAGCAATTGCAGGAGCACATTAAACACCTCGGCGTGGGCTTTTTCGATCTCGTCGAACAGCACTACGCTGTACGCCCTGCGCCGCACCGCCTCGGTAAGCTGCCCGCCCTCCTCATATCCAACATATCCCGGAGGCGCACCGATCAGGCGCGAGACGGTGTGCTTCTCCTGATACTCGCTCATGTCAATGCGGATCATGGCGTGCTCATCGTCAAATAAAAATTCAGCCAGTGCGCGCGCCAGTTCCGTCTTGCCCACGCCGGTTGGACCCAGGAAGATAAAAGACCCAATCGGGCGGTTGGGGTCCTGCAACCCGGCGCGCGCCCTGCGCACCGCATTTGACACGGCCCGAATGGCTTCATCCTGCCCGACCACGCGCCCGTGCAGGCGATCCTCCATGTGGATCAGCTTTTGCATTTCACCTTCCAGCATGCGCGATACCGGGATGTGCGTCCAGCGCGAGATCACTTCGGCGATCTCCTCGGCGTCCACTTCTTCCTTCAACAGGGCGTCCCCGCTTTGCAGTTGCTGCAGGCGCGCCTCGGCTGCCTCCTGCCTGCGGCGCAGATCCGGCAGATCCCCATAGCGCAGCCGGGCAGCCCGTTCCAGTTCCGACCGGCGTTCGGCCTGTTCAATCTCCAGCATCACCTGCTCGATCTGCTCCTTCACCTGGCGCAGGTCGGCAATGGCTTCCTTCTCGGTCTGCCAGCGCATCTGCAACTGGCGCGACTGCTCGCGCAGGTCGCTCAATTCCTGCTCGATGCGGTCAAGACGTTCCAGCGATGCGCGGTCCTTTTCTTTTTGCAGCGCCTGGCGTTCCACCTCCAGTTGCATGATCTGACGATCCACTTCGTCCAGTTGCTGGGGTTTGCTGTCGATCTCGGTGCGCAGCCGCGCGGCCGCCTCGTCGATCAAATCAATGGCTTTATCAGGCAAACGCCGGTCGGTGATGTAGCGGTTGGAAAGCGTCGCCGCAGCGATCACAGCCGCATCCGTGATGCGCACACCGTGGTGCACCTCGTAACGCTGCTTCAACCCGCGCAGGATCGAGATGGTGTCATCCACCCCGGGTTCCTCCACCAGCACCGGCTGGAAGCGCCGTTCCAGGGCAGGGTCCTTCTCCACATGCTTGCGGTACTCATCAATGGTGGTCGCACCGATCATGTGCAACTCGCCGCGCGCCAGCATGGGCTTGAGCATGTTACCGGCGTCCATGGCGCCTTCCGCTGCGCCAGCCCCGACCACGGTATGCATCTCATCCACAAACAGGATCACCCTGCCCTCTGAAGAAGCGATCTCCTTCAGCACCGCTTTCAGGCGTTCTTCAAACTCTCCGCGGTATTTTGCACCTGCCACCAGCGCGCCCATGTCCAGCGCGATCAGGCGGCGGTTCTTCAAGCCCTCAGGCACGTCGCCGTTGACGATGCGCTGTGCCAGCCCTTCCACAATCGCAGTCTTGCCCACCCCGGGGTCGCCAATCAGCGCGGGGTTGTTTTTGGTGCGCCGCGACAGGATTTGCACCACCCGCCGGATCTGCTCGTCGCGCCCGATCACGGGATCCAGCTTGCCCTGACGCGCCGCGGCGGTCAGGTCGCGACCGTATTTCTCCAGCGCCTGGTAGGTTTCCTCGGGGTTCTGGCTGGTCACGCGCTGATTGCCGCGCACCTCCATCAAGGCTTTCAGGATCGCATCGCGCGTCAGCCCGTACTGGCTCAGGCGGCGGCCCTCGCTGCCCTCGGTCAACGCCAGCAGCATATGCTCGGTGGAGGTGTACTCATCCTGCATGCCCTTCGCAAAGCGTTCAGCGGCGTTCAGGGCTTCCTCCAGCGGGCGCGAAACGGAAGGGGAGACATTGCCGCCGTAAACCCGCGGACGGTTTTGCAGATCGTTTTGCAGATCTTCGCGCAACCCGATTGTGCTGCCAGCCACTTTGGTGACCACAGCGGGCGCCACCCCCTCGCTTTGCCCCAGCAGAGCCAGCAGCAGATGCGCCGGCTCAATACTTTGATGATTGTAATCCAGCGCCAACTGACGCGCAGCCAGCACGGCTTGCTGGGCTTTTTCGGTAAATTTATCCATATTCATCTCACACCTCACTCCACCGCCCTTCCGGCGGGTCTCTTTGTTTTCCATATTAAATTTACCGCAATGGTATAGGAAATAAATTAACAATCCCCCGGCCCGGTGGAGATTTTGCCCCGCTTATGGTTTAATTTGGCGCATGGATAGATTGTTTGCCCGCTGGCTGGGGTGCATGGAGTATCAGGCTGCGTGGGACCTGCAAAACCAGGTTGCTGCTGAAGTTGCCGCGCGCACCATCCCGCCCACGCTGTTGCTGCTGGAACACCCCCACACCTACACCCTGGGGCGCAGTGGACACACTGAACACCTGTTGTGGGACGAAAACGAGCTTGTCCGGCGCGGGGTGAAGGTTCATCATGTTGACCGCGGTGGAGATATCACCTATCACGGGCCAGGGCAGTTGGTGGCTTACCCCATTCTGCCGCTGGCGCCGCCCGGCTGGCAGTCCGAACGCCTGCCACAGGCCGATTTCGTTGGCTATTTGCGCCGCCTTGAGCGCATCATCATTGCAGTGCTGGCTGATTACGGAGTGACTGCACAACCGCGCGAAGGTTACACCGGCGTATGGGTGCAATCCGCCTCATCGCCCGCTCTCTCCAAAATCGCCAGCATCGGCGTAAAGGTGGACAGCCGCGGCATCACCCGCCACGGGCTGGCAATTAACATCAACCCCGACATGGATTACTGGAACGGCATCGTCGCCTGCGGCATCGACGGTGTACAGATGACCAGCCTGCGCCTGTTGCTGGGCGACGCAGCCCCAGCGGTGACAGACCTGGCACGCAGATTGGCAATAGTGGCTGCCGACCAGTTCGAGACCGGTCTGGTCTGGCAGGGAACCCTCCCGCAATAAGAAAGGTTAAAAAGAGCGAATGGTCAGCCCATTCGCTCTTTTTAACTGCCCAGGCCTTTATGAAGCGCGCTGGTTGCGAATTTTCTTCACCAGTTCAACCACCGTAAACACCAGCACCCCCGCCCCCAGCGACACCAGCAAATCCACCACCCCCAGGGGAGAGGTGACGAAGAAGGCTTGCAGCGGCGGCAGGTAAACGACGAGAAGCTGGAGAACAACCACGCTCAGGATCATCGCCAGCAGGAGCGGGTTGGAGCGCAGCCCTATCTTGAACAGCGAGTCCGTGCTGGAACGCGTCGCCAGTGCCTGCCCAACCTGCGCAAAGGCAAGGGCAGTGAAAACCAGCGTTTGCCAGTTCTCCCGGCCGCTGAAGAAATACACACTGCCAAGCGCCAAACCAAGCCCGCCAATCAGCAACCCGATCCAAACGGTCTCGCGGGCAGCCCCGCGACTGAACACACCTTCGCGCGGCGAAAATGGCGGGCGGCGCATTGTATCCGTTTCTGCTGGTTCAACGCCCAAACCCAGACCCAAAAGGCCGTCGGTTAGCAGGTTGAGCCACAAAAGGTGCAGGGGCAGCAAGGGAATGGGCTGTCCCAGGAAGGGCGAGAGGATCATCACCAGCACCTTGCCGATATTGCCCGCCACAGAAAAACGCACAAACTTGCGAATGTTATCGTAAATGGTGCGGCCTTCCTGCACAGCCGCAACAATCGTCGAAAAGTTGTCATCCAGCAAAACCAGATCAGCCGCCTCTTTCGATACATCCGTGCCGGTGATCCCCATTGCCACCCCAATATCAGCGCGGCGCAGCGCGGGGGCGTCGTTAACGCCATCGCCGGTCATCGAAACAATATGTCCCTTTTGCTGCAGCGCCTGCACAATCTTAAGCTTATGCTCAGGTGAAACGCGGGCGTACACATGCACATCGTTTACCACAGCCATCAGCTCATCGAAACTCATGGCATCCAGTTCCGCACCAGTGAGCGCACGCCGTTCCCCGGCAATGCCCAACTGACTGGCAATTTCAGCAGCAGTGAGCGGATGATCGCCGGTAATCATCACGGTCCGCACACCCGCGCTCCTGGTCCTGACCACCGCATCCTTCACTTCGGCGCGCGGGGGGTCGATCATGCCAAACAAACCCACAAACACCAGGTCATTTTCCAGGCTGAGTGATACACGGGCGGGCATCTGCTCATGCAGCCGGAAGGCCACCCCCAGTACGCGCATACCTTTGGCTGCCAGCCGCGTGTTGGCTGCTTCAATACGTCCGCGCCACGCATCGTTCATCGGTTCGATGCTTCCATCCAGCCAGACGAAAGAAGACTGATTCAGGAGACCGTCCACACTACCCTTGGTGAAAGCGACCGCCTGACAGCCCTCCACCCCATAGCCGTTAAACAATGCCACTTCCCCCGGGTTGAGCAGATGAAAGGTGGTCATGCGTTTGCGATCCGAATCAAAAGGCAATTCCGCTGAGCGCGGGAACCGGGCATCCAGTTCGTTTTTCCAGTAGCCCAGGCGGGCAGCAGCGGAGATGAGCGCACCCTCGGTGGGGTCGCCCAGGGTGTGATAGCGCCCACCGCCGCGATCAACCAGTTGAGCATCGTTACACAGCGCCCCTGCCGCAATCAACAGCGAGAGCGGCGATGGAACCGGGTTGCCGGAAGTGTGTTCACCAACGATGGCGTCACCCTTCATCTGCTCGCTCAGGTCGATCACGTGGTCAACCACGTCCAGTACCACCACCGTCATGCGGTTTTCCGTCAATGTACCGGTTTTATCCGAGCAGATCACCGTAACGGAACCGAGGGTTTCCACTGCGGGCAGCTTGCGGATCAGGGCATTATGGCGCAACATGCGCTGCGCACCAAGCGCCAGGGTGATGGTGACCACTGCCGGCAGGCCTTCGGGCACAATGGCAACCGCCACGGATACAGCAGTCAACAGCATGTGGCGCAGGTCGTCGCCGCGCCAGACACCCAGAGCAAAAACAGCCAGCGCGATAACGAAGCCGATGACTGCCAGAATTTTTCCCAACTGGTCCAAACGGCGCTGGAGCGGGGTTTCTTCCGTGCCCGATTTTTGAATCAGTTCCGCAATTTTGCCGAGTTCCGTTCGCATGCCCGTGGCTGTAATCAACACGGTCCCCCTGCCCTGGGTGACAACCGTGCCCATGTATGCCATGTTGCGCCGATCGCCCAGAGGCAGGTTATCCCCCGCGAGCGGTCCGGTCTGCTTTTCCACCGGTTCCGATTCGCCCGTGAGAGCGGCTTCCTGCACCTGAAGATTCACCGCCTCAATAACGCGCGCATCAGCCGGGAGCACATTGCCCGTCTCAATCTGCACAATATCGCCCGGCACCAGCTCCCGTGCAGAAATTTCGGTCAACCGGCCGTCGCGCAGCACGCGCACATTGGGCACCGACATGCGCCTTAACGAAGCAATGGCTCGCTCAGCCCGGTATTCCTGCACAAAACCCAGGATGGCAAACAGAACCACGATTGCCAGAATGGAAATGGAATTTTTTGTATCACCGAGCAGCCCTGCCACCACTGCAGCAGTGATCAGGATCAGCACCATGGTGGTGGTGAGCTGCTCCCACAGGATTTTGAGGGGTGAGCGTCCCCCGCGTTCCACCAGTTCATTGTTCCCGTATTGCACCAGACGGGTTTGTGCTTCGCCACTGTTCAGACCCGTTTGCCGGTTGGTGTTCAGTTCAGCTACTGCCTGCTCTTGATCGATGAGATGCCAGTTCATGTTTGCCTTCCAGGATTTCACGTCTGATAAAAGTCCTGTTGACGCCAATCCAATCTGTATCCGAAAATATCATAACAAAATTCATGGCTTTTCCATCGATTTGTATTATCTTATTTGAGGTCGTCAACCCGATCAGTTGTCCGCATTGGGCTGTCCATAAAAAAACCGCTCCCTGTTCCGGGAGCGGTTCTCAGTTCTTCCATTCCATTCAATGACGATGCGAACGGGCCGGCACGGGTTCATGCGCATCGTGTTGTTCAGCCTTGCGTTCCGCGTTGATACGGTCAATGCGGTGCTGCAGGTAAGGAAGGAAATACCCCTTGTAGCGTTTTTGTAATGCAGGAATGCGCCAGTCATCCCCCGTGATCCGACGCCGGCAGTGCGGCTCGCCACAATGACACTCGAACTCGTCATACGGCGTGCTGTCTGACATGGCATAATCGAAGCACAGTTCCTCGCCGGGTTGGATATCGCGCATGGCCACCAGGATCAACTGCCCATCCCACCCGATATTGGGATTGCATGAGTGGTTGTAGCAGTCAGCTATGTCACCGTCAATCAGGGGGACGATGTAAAACTCTTCCTCCACCTGATAACCGTGTTGCAACCGTTCGTCAGGGATCTCGTTCAACTGGCTTTCATGAACGATCTCGCCCGATGAAATGGTCAACAATTCGCCCTTTGCGATAAACTCGCGGGCAAAGACACCCCAGCCGCCTTTTTCAGCGATCTGCTTTTTTTCCACTTTCGGCGTGGTATACGATGGAGATTGACGATGAGGCACTTTTCCTGTTTCCCTTTGTATTTGGAGTTCTGAACTCGGAATAAGACCCGATTATACAACTTTTTGAGATTCCGAACAGGGTATTTAACTTCCCCCGCATAATTGTTAATCTGCCCGCCTTGCGAAGACCACGCGCATCAACAGGGCGCGCAGCATTATCAGCGGCAGCAACAGCACCAGATGCACCCCCAGGCTGATGCCAAACACCAGCGCCACCGCCCGCAGGACCACATCCAGCCGGGGAGCCAGGTTTTGCGCCAGCCACGGCCCCGCCCCCAGCAGCAATGCAGCAGCGGCCAGCGCGCCCACAGTAAGGATCACCGGCAGCCAGGGTTTGCGATCAGAAGCCGACGGCAGCATGGTGCTGCTGACCGCAAAAGCCAGGTAAAACCACAGCCAGAAATCCGGCCGGGAAGGCAAACCGCTTAACTGCTGCCAGAACAACGCCCAGTCTCCAGCCGCTGCCGCACCGGTGAGGTCCAGCACGCCCAGCCGTGAAACCGCCAGCCATGCCACCAGTGCCCCCCCACTGATCAACGGCGCGGCGCCGATTAACGCCCCGCGCAACGGGTCAGTGGCAGCCACCTCAACAAACCCCAGTTGCAGTTTATCTTTTGAGATCACGCGCGGCATTAAGGACACCCGCCCCACCCGCACGCGCAGCAACACGGCCGCCAGCCAGTGACTGGCTTCGTGCAGCACCACGCCTGGAAAGAACAGCAGCGCAAACAAACCCAGCGCCACTGGTGGGCGCCGGGTGAGAATGAAAAAGATGGTTTGTATTTCGCGGTGCAGCCAGCGCTGCGCCAGCACGAACGGCGCCAGCGTACCCAACAGCCAGAGCAACCCAACCCACTGTGCGGGGATCAGGCCCGCTGCCGTTTCAGGCACGCCACAGCCCCGCTCAGGCAGCCGCCGCCTGGACGATCTTGATGAAGTCGGCTGGTTTGAGGCTTGCGCCGCCCACCAGTGCGCCGTCAATATCGGGCTGGCCAAAGAACTCAGCCGCATTGGCGCCGTTGACCGAGCCGCCATACAGCACGCGCGTGGCCTGCGCCACCGCATTGCCGAACAGGTCATTCATCGCCGGGCGGATGATGTCAGCCACCACCTTGTTGGCATCCGGGCCTGATGCAGCCAGGCCGGTTCCAATGGCCCATACCGGTTCATAGGCAATCACCACGCTGGACATCTGCTCGGGGCTCAAGCCTGCCAGTCCGCCGCGCATCTGGCTGTCAACCACTTCCACCGTGCGCCCCGATTTATTTTCTTCCAGCGTCTCGCCAACGCACATAATCGGGATTAATCCGTTGAGCAGCGCAGCCTTGACCTTGCGGTTGACGGTCTCATCGGTCTCGCCGAACAGAGCGCGCCGCTCAGAGTGACCCAGGATCACATAGGCGCAAAACTCTTTGATCATCAGCGGCGACACCTCACCGGTGTAAGCGCCTGAGCCTTCCCAGTACAGGTTCTGCGCGCCCAGCCCAATGCCGGAACCCTTCAGCAGCGCCGAGAGCGGCATGAGCGCCGTGAATGGCGGGCAGATCACGCGTTCAACCTGGTCGTACTGTTGCAGACCCGTGAGCATTTCAGCCACCAGGGGGGTGGATTCCGCCACGGTCTTGTTCATCTTCCAGTTTCCAGCCACAAATGGTTTGCGCATATAAAGCCGTCCTTTGAAAAAAAGATTGTTTCCAGACCGGCGGGTAACCGGTCCGGTCAGTTCACAGGGTGAGGGGTACGCCCCGGTTGAGGCGCACCCCTTATTTTATCAGAAACGGCTGTGAGGATGGCGATTATCGAACATCCGGTTGGGTGGTTCACCCGAAAAACCGGGGACAGGCCATTAACCCAAAAGGTGGGTTGGAAATACGCCAACCCACCCATTAATCATACCCAACACCTGATCCCTGACTTACTCCGTATCAACCACCTTGGTGAACACGTCAAACTTCGGTGGATGCTCCAGATGCTTCTTAACCGCGCACAGATTGGCAGAATTGATCAATGCATCATAATAGCGTTCTGGAAAGGTGGGCGGAACCTGGATCTCCAGTTCCACCGTCTCCACCAGCCGTGTGGACGGATTGGTGTGACTGCGCTGCACAATGCGAATGCCCTCTGTGGGCAGGCCGCGCTGCTTGCAAAAGCCAAGCACGTAAATACCGGCGCAGGTTCCCATCGAGGCCAGAAACAACGAAAACGGGGTCGGCGCTGAACCATCACCACCACCTGAAGGTGGTTGATCTGTCTTTACTGTAAAACCGCCAAAGCTGGCGTCCACTTTTGCCCCACCCGGGAATTCAATGACCATTTCCATAAAACAACCCTCCTGTTGTCTTTTGTTTAATCATTATAGAGATGTCTCCAAAAACAAAAAGTGACAGATGCCTGACAACGGATTTCACGGATTTGATCGATTTTCTCCTCCTCCATCGACGCCCTTTTCGATGGGGGAGGTGGGCGAATGCGCGGGAAATCCGGGCATCCAGCAAGATTCTCTCGCACGCGCATTCGCCCGGAGGGGGTGTTCTGAAAATGCATTTCACGGATTTGGATTCAAGACGCTTGCTGGCGGCGTCTGTGTCTGGGCGGTGTCATCAACAAGCGGGGGGCGGGACGAACGCCGCGCCAGGGAAGCTGGCGACCCATCCTACCCACTAATTTTTGTGGCGGCGCACGGCGTGCGCCGAAAACGGTCATTTTGGCGGGACGGGCTATGCCTGCCAGGGTCGATTCACGCGTTTCCTCCCGCCCGTCCCCTACAAATCTCGATGAATGTTGGCGTGGGGCACATCATTCTCCTCCCCCATCGACGTTCCTTTCGATGGGGGAGGTGGGCGAATGCGCGGGAAATACGGGCATCCAGCATCTTCTCTCGCACGCGCATTCGCACGGAGGGGGTGCTCTTCGCAGGTAAAAAAAACGGTGGGTTCGAAATCGAACCCACCATCCCACAACCTGCTAATCAATTCCATCAAAGCAAGGCAGAACCCCCAGGCTTCCTGCGCCTGCCCATCACACCGTATACCGCCACGCACACCAGCATGGCGATTCCTCCCACCCTGAACAGCATCGCAGACCCCGCATCTTCATACAACCAGCCACCCAGCAGCCCGCCGGTCACACCGCCCAGGCCAAACACCATGCTACTGAACAACCCCTGGGCGGTTGCCCCAAGGCCTTCAGGGGTGTTTTCTGCCAGAAAATGCATGGATGCCACCCACATGGCGGCAAAAGTGAAACCGTGCAGCAATTGCAACGGCAGCACCAACCAGGGATCTTGAATAAAAGAAAGGGCCAGCAAACGCAGCACATATGCCAGCAAGGATGCCCCCATCAATGCCCGCGCCCCAAACCGCCGCAACAGGCGGTCAGAGGTGAACATAATCACCACCTCACTGGCTGTGGAAAAGGTCATGGCAATGCCCATCAAACCCTGACCGGCTCCCAGCACATTCATATGCAGGAACAGGAAATTCTGCAACAGGCTCATGCCCACGCCGCTGATGAACGCGATCAGCCAGAAGGGACCCAAGCGGGGATTGAGCACCAGTTGACGCAGGCTGCTGCCAAAACCACCCTTCGCCACCGCCCCCCGCGTCACCGGCAGCCCGGCTGCAACCAACACACCGGCGACCATCACCAGTGTGAAGGCAATGAAGTTAATCCTCACCCCCATCTGCTCGGCCAGCGCCCCCGCAATCGGCGAGCATAACCCCCAGCCCACAGCCCCCCACAGCCGCACCTTCCCGTACTGATCAGCGCGCCCCTTCAACATTTGCAACGTGGTGGCGTCCACAATTGGGATGATCGGGTTGGATAGCAGCGCAAACAGCGTGACGATCAGGATCAGGTAGCCAAAGTTGGTGGTGGTGGTCACCAGCCAGATCACGGCGATCATCAACGAGATGGCTATCAACAGCAATGCCTTGTACCGCCGGGTGATATCCGCCAGCGCCCCCCACAGAGGACCGGCCACCAGACCCACCAACGGCGAAATACCGGCCAGCATGCCGATCTGCTTGCCGGTCAGGTTGATCTGCTCATAATAAAGCGGCAGGTAAGGCGTCAGAGCCGATACGGCTCCAAAGAATAAAAAGTAAAACGCCTTTGGATAAATGATTTTTTTCGGCAATGACGCGTCAATGTCAGGGTTCATCAACAGGTTTGGGGGTCCCTTCTGCTTTGGCAAGCACCACAGCGGTTTTCCAGGACGCAGTTAAAAATGCGCCCGCAAACAGGATCGCCATGATGACTGCAACCACGTCAAAAACGGTAAAGGCAAACCCGCTGACTTTAAACACCGGCATGCCAAAGAAAAACAACGCAATATTGGTCACAATCACCAATGCACGCATTTCGGTTGGTCCCAGACTGGCGTACGAAATGCGAAATTCTCCGGTGATGTAAGTGGACATGAACACATGCACCGAGAGCAGGAAATAGCCAATCAATGCCAGCGCAGCAAGGTTAAAGTGCAGGTATGGTGAAAGCCCCGCACCCAGAAATACCAGGGTCTCCACAATGGCATCAATGATGTGGTCAATATAATAGCCGTACTTGGGTCTTTCAATATGGCGGTAGCGTGCCAGGTTGCCATCCAGACTGTCGCCAAACCAGTTGATCAAAAAGCCCAGACTTGCCAGCCATAAAAAGGCCGGGTTTCGGTTGGAGGCCCAGTAACTGAAAAAGATTAATATTCCGGCAAACAGACCAATGCCAGTGAGAATGTCCGGAGTCACCCAGGCTGGCAGGCGCGGCAGGATCCAGTTGATGGCTGCCCGTTCCACCCCACCCAGGATGGTGGTGTTAACCCGCTTGTGCGGTTTAACCTTTTTTTTCTTCTTTACTTTGGGCACCAAAATGGACTCATCCGGCAAAATATCTTCCGGTTGCAAGCCTGTGGATGTTCGCGGTTTGATCTGTTTCATGTTTTTCCCTCTGTTTTTGGGTAACCGGTAAAACCGACAAAATTGAGTAATGAGCATTCCCGCCTAACCGGAAAGCTCCTGCAAATTATTTCCCCACACCGGATAAAACATGGCCCATTGCTCCGGTGCAACGCGGATCCCCCGCTCCACCTCGGCAAGGATCGTCTCAGCGTTGCCGGTGATTTCCTCCTGCAAATCATCCGATGGTTGCATCTCAATCGGATCTCCCGCCCAAACGCGGTAATGGCCGTCTGGCATGCGGCAGGCCGAAATGACCACCACCGGCAGTTTTACCTTGATCGCCAGGCGTACATGCCCCACCGGCAGGGCAGCCGGACGCCCAAAAAAGCGCGGGCGATATTTGCCATCGTTCAAAGGGCGGTCCACGCCCGTCACCACCGCGCCGCCGGCCTTTAAAAACTCGCTTGCCTGCCGAAAGGCATCAATGGACATGGGCGTGATGTTGATGTTCTCCAGTTTCCGCAATTCATTCTGACGTTGATACCCGCTGTTGGGACGCGGGTAAGACAAAATCTGCAGCTTCATACCGTTCAGCGCAACCGCGCGGCCCACCAGGTCAAAATTGGTCATGTGCGGAACCACCATCAACAAACCTTTTCCCGGTTTGCGGTTACGGTCCAGCAGCTTTTTCATGCTTTCATCCAGCTCCACCATGCGCATGACTGCATCCGGCTGGTCCAGATAATGGTAAAAGTCGTACAAGCTGCGCAGCACTGAACGGTACACCTGCCGCACCACCTGATTCAATCCGTCCAGGTTCACCGAACCACCCTGCACCACCCATTGATTGGCGCGCACGGCATTCACCTGCCTGAAATTCTGTGAGGCTATCAGATTGGCGATCCACCCCGACACGCGGTAGCCCACCCCTGGCGGCACACGCTGCGCCAACCACAGACCAGCCTCCACAATCCATTGTGAGTTCAGTATGCTTTCCAGTTTCATCGTTATCACTTTGCAAAAAAGGTTTATTTCACCACTTTTATGAACCGGTAATTTAGAAAATTGTGATTCTCGAACAGTAACACATATTCCCCACCTGCGATGCGCTGCTCGATGTCCTGCTGGATGCTTTGATCAGCATACCCCGGCACCAGCAAATAATCAAACTCCCCCCGGTCGTGCATGGCCATGTAAACATCGTAATCAGCATACCAGTAATTGACCCATTCAGCCTGCAAGCCGGGCAAATAATTCACCGGATAATTGGTGAGCACCCGGCCGCCGGGGTTTTGGTCAAAATACTGGTAAAGGCTTTCGTTTAATTCAGCGCTCAATGCCCGGCGCTGCTGCTGTTCCTGACGGGTCTGCAACGTTTCGCTCTTTATCAGCAGCCCGCCTCCCACCAGCACAAGCAGCAACACTCCAACGGCAAACCCCAAACGCAGGCGGGCAGTGTGCAGCTTTTCCAGCAGGGCAAGGGCTAGATCAAACCCGCGCCCCAGCAATTCGCCCACACACAACCCCAGCAGCGGCAGGATCATGGCGGTATTGCGGGTATCGTAGCTGAACATGAACAGCCAGATCACCGCCCAGGGGAGAACCACCAGCAACGCAAGCCAGCGGTGGGCAGGACGCAACAGGCTCGCCCCGGGGATCAATAATGCCAGCAACCATGCGTATTTTCCCAGTGAGAGCCAGGCGGGCTGTGCCCGCTCCAGCAATGACGCGCCACCGTAAATGCCACCGGTCAACCAGCCCAGGTTGGAAGACTCCGCGCCGGTCATCAATGCAATTTGATTGTACCCGTACCAGGCCAAAGAAACAAATGCCGCGGCAAGCAATCCCACACCCAGAATTTTCCAGTTCTGCCGCACCCCGGCAACCCCGGGTTTCAGCAAGAGAAAGGACAGCAGCGGATAGACCCCCAGCAGAAACAATCCGGGTTGTTTGGTCACCGCCGCTCCGGCAGCCAGGGTCAAACCCATCACCGCCGTGAATTGCCACGAATTTCGCCGGTTGCGCAGCAGCGGATGCACCGCCAGCAGCGCGAAGAAAGCCAGGGGCACATCGGCGTAGCCCTCGGCAATAAACTCACCCGTGAATTTCTTGATCGCCAACCGCGTGATCTCCACCGCGATGAAAGCCCCCACCGCCCAGCCTTCCAATCCCAGATCCAGAATGAGCATCAGGGTGTAAAGCAGGAACAAGGGCATGGTGGCTTTGACGAACAACTGCATGCCGCTGTCGCCGGTGAGCACATAGCTGAGTGACCAGTTGGCGGGCAGCAACTGCGGATACTGGGATGTTTCGGTGGGGATGCCATTGGCAGCCCATTCCACCGCCCAGCGGTTCCATGAATAAATGGCGTCCCACGATGAAAACACGCTGCCCACATTGCTGATCAACACCCGCCCTGCCCACAGAACCGATGAGACCGCCACCCCCAGCAACACGCCAACGGCCACCAATCGCAGAACTGTGATCAAAGGGTCGCCGTCGGTTGGCAACACCTTTTGTGAAAACTTTTCCCCCACCCGGCGGGTGCGTTCCACCAGAACCTGCAGGCCGGTCGTCAACGGGCTGCGCAGGTCATGACGAAAAACCCAGACCAGCAGGATTAACTCCACCAGCAGCAGGAAGACCACCACCGGGCGCAGATACAGGCCCAGTGCTGTAAGAAAAAAAACGATGAGAAAGTTTACGATGAGGCTGAAACCAAAGGAATACACCAACCACTGCACCAGGCTCCCTGAAAAGCCTTCCCCTTTAAGGTGCACCCCTTTTAGCAGCAACAGCCCGGGCAGCAGCGTCATTTGCAAGACACCGAGCATTCCCAGCAGGAACATGCCGAACACTCCTTGGGTTATCTGCCGCGCACAATGGCATCGCTCATCCGCGTCACGCGCACCATGGCTTCAACATCATGCACGCGCACCACATCTGCTCCACGTACAATACCCACCGCCACAGCCGCCGCTGTGCCTTCCACACGTTGATCCGGCGGAACATCCAGAGTGTAACCAATAAAAGATTTGCGGGAAGGACCAATCAGCAGTGGATAGCCCAGTTTCTTGATCCCGCCCAAATTATTGAGCAATTCAAGGTTCTGTGTCACCGTCTTGCCGAACCCGATGCCGGGGTCAAGGATGATTTGTTCATCACGCACACCGCAGCGCCGGGCAAGATCAACACTAAAAAGCAACTCTGCGCACACATCGCCGATCAGGTCGTCATATTCCACGCCCACATAACGTCCACCCAGGCGGTTTTCCAGCCGCGCATCAGACGGGCGGCTGCGGTTGTGCATCAGCACCAGCGGCGCGCCGTGGCGCGCAGCCACCTCACCCAGCAGCGGGTCAACACGCAGTCCCCATACGTCATTGAGGATGTGCGCCCCGGCCTGAATGGCCGCCTCCGCCACAGCCGAGCGGTAGGTATCCACCGAGATCAGCGCATCCGGCTCGGCTTCATGCAGCGCGGAAATCACGGGGATCACCCGCTTCAGTTCCTCGGCTTCATCCACCGGCACGGCACCGGGGCGGGTACTCTCGCCGCCCACATCAATAATATCAGCACCAGCAGCCAGCATGGCCCGCGCCACCCCCAGCACCGTTTCCAGCTCGCCACCCTGCAGCGCTCCAGCCAGACCGTCGCCTGAGAAGCTGTCAGGAGTGATGTTGAGAATGCCCATCACATACGTGCGGGAGCCCCATTGCAAACTGGCAAGCGCCTGGGAGGGAGTTTTGACTGGCATGGCGTAATTTTACACCCAACCCCATCATTGCAAGCAGAGGTTTCCTCCCGGGCCGTTGGCGGGCTTAATCACAACAGTTGTTAAGACTTGTTGCGCACCTTTATCACCCCAACCGGAAACTGCGAATGGAGTAAAATTAAAGCCTATGGAAGAAGAAAGATTGCATAAGGCGCTGGCGGGGCTGCCTGTCCCCGAACTTCGGTTTTTCGCCAGCATCACCTCCACCAATGACGAAGCCATGCGCTGGTCAGAGCAGGGCGCACCGGATGGCGCTCTGGTGGTTGCCGATACGCAGACCAGCGGGCGCGGGCGGCTCAACCGCACATGGTACACCCTGCCTGGCTCAGCCCTGGCTGTCAGCCTGATCGTGCGCCCCACCCCGCAGGAGGCCGCCGCAGGCGGGCTGTTCTCTCCCGCGGCAGCCCTGGCGCTCAGTGCGGCGCTTGAGCACCACCCGGGCCTGCAAACCACGGTGAAATGGCCCAACGATGTCTTGATTGAAGGCCGCAAGACGGCCGGTATTTTGGTAGAATCAAACTGGGCAGGCGGTATCTTGCAGGCGATTGTGATTGGCATTGGCGTAAATGTTGCACCTTCATCAGTGCCGCCAGCCGGTTCGTTATTGTTCCCTGCCACGTGTGTTGAAGAACACACCCCGCAACGCGTGGACCGCTGGCAGTTATTGAGGGGCTTGCTTGAGAACCTGAATAAATTTCGCGCCATGCTGGCCGCCGGCGAGGTGGACACCTTCCTTCAGCACTGGCAACAGCGCCTGGCGTTTATGGGCCAGACGGTGGACCTGCACCACGGCGACGGCAGGGTGCAAACCGGTGAGGTGGCCGGGCTTTCGCCTGACGGCGGGCTGGTGCTGATCCTGCCGGACGGGGCGCGGGCGGTGATCTCCGCCGGCGACGTACGCCTCAGGCCGCACTGATAACCTGGCTCGATCCATTTTTCTCCATCAGGAGGTGGGCATGTTAGACGATCTGCGCAGTTCAGCCACTTATTCAGAAGACGACGAAGAGCAGCAACCGATCCAGCCCGAAAAACCGCGCAAAAAGCCGCGGCGAAAATCGTCAGGGGGTGGTTCGCGCTTTCTCGGCATGACCGCTGCGCAGCGTTTCGCGGTGGTGCTGCTGATCTTCCTGCTGGTGTGCGTGCTGGGTCTGTTTGCCCTGGTACTGTCCGGCTCGATGGTGCTGCCGATTTATTGATTTTCCTCATCCACAAAAAAACATCACCCCGGAGGATACGCTTCCGGGGTGAGCTATTTTAAAGCTGTGTTTGTTCACGGCGCAAAATCAGCCGGGGGTTGAGTTTACTCCTGTTCCTCTGCGCCGTTCGTTCCGTCCTCGGATGCGGCGCCATGGGCGGCGGCATTGCCGGCGGCGCCGTTGGCGGCATCATCAGAACCATTATCCGCGCCGTTGCTGGCGCTGTTTTGTCCCCCCAGGCTTTGTTCGGCTTCACGCGCCGCCGCTTCCAGTTCGGCATTGGCCATGCGCGCCAGTGAAACCACCCGGTCGCTCTTGTCCACATCCATCAAACGGCTGCCGCGGGTTGCGCGCCCGCTGACCGGCACCGATTCCACCTTGAGCTTCAATGCCATGCCGCTGGTGGTCATCACGGTGATGTCATCACCGGCCTGCACCACGCGTGCAGCGGCAATCGGTCCAATCAGATCGAGGTTCTTTTGCGCAATGGTGGCCATGCCGCCGGTTGCCCTGCCCTTGGTGGCGTACTCGCCCAGCCCGGTGCGTTTGCCGTAACCGCGCTCAGTGATCACCAGCAGTTGCCCGTCCGGCTCAACCACTTCCATGGCGGCCACCTGGTCGCCCTTGGCAAGTCTGATGCCCGTCACACCGCCCGCGGTACGGCCCATCACGCGCACGTCGCCCTCTTCAATGCGCAGCGCCTGACCCTTGGCAGTGACAATGATCAACTGATCCTGCCCGTTGGTCAGCCGCACCCAGCCGAGTTCATCTTTGGCGTCCAGACTCATGGCATTCATGCCGTTGTTGCGCACCGAGGCAAACTCGGTTAGCGCAACGCGTTTGATGCGCCCGCCCGCCGTCATCATGGTGCAGAACTGTCCCTCGTCAAAATCAGGCACGGTCACAGCCGCGGTGATGCGTTCACCGGAGTCCAGCGACAGCACGTTCACAATCGGAATACCCTTGTCGCCACGGCTGGCGTCGGGGATCTGATAGGCTTTCTCGCTGTACACCTTGCCCTTGTCTGAGAAGAACAGGATGGTGTGCAGCGTACGCGCCGGGATGAGCATCAACACCTCATCCTCCTCGCGCATGGTCTGCCCCGAAACCCCCTTGCGCCCGCGGTTGCGCGCGCGAATGGAGGTGGGTGAGATGCGTTTGATGTAGCCGCGCTGGGTGATGCTGATCAACACCGGGGTGTCTGCCACCAGGTCCTCGGCGCCCATTTCTTCCAGCTCCTCGGTTCCCAGGTGGGTGCGGCGCTCGTCGCCGTACTTTTCAGCCAGGCTGTTGAGGTCCTCAGCGATCAACTGCAAAATGGCTTGCGGATTTGCCAGCAGGCTTTCCAGGTAGGCGATGCGTTCCACCATCTCGCGGTGCTCATCTTCGATCTTCTGCCGCTCCAATGCAGCCAGCCGGCGCAACTGCAGATCCAGAATGGCCTGCGCCTGCACCTCGGTCAGCTTGAAACGTTCCACCAGGCGCGTGCGCGCCTGTTCTGCGTCCGGCGCCTCACGGATGGTGCGGATCACTTCGTCCAGATTTGCCAGGGCGATCAGCAATCCTTCCAAAACGTGGGCACGCTGGCGGGCTTTGTCCAGTTCCCACTGCGTGCGGCGGGTGATGACTTCCTGGCGGTGTTCCACCCAGATCTGCAAAGCACGTTTGAGCGGGATGGTGCGCGGTTCATTATCCACCAGCGCCAGCATCTGCACACCAAAGGTGGATTGCAGCGGGGTGTATTTGTAAAGCTGATTGAGCACCTTTTTGGGCTGCGCGCCGCGTTTGAGTTCAATCACGATGCTCATGCCGCGCCGATCCGATTCATCGCGCAGGTCGGTAATGGCGTCAATTCGTCCACTGCGCGCCAGGTCGGCGATGCGCTCGATCAGCGTGGTCTTGTTCAACTGATAAGGGATTTCGGTGATCACGATCGCGTAGCGGTTGCCCTTGATCTCCTCAATGTGCGCCTGCCCGCGCAAGATCAGACGGCCCCTTCCGGTGCTGTAAGCCTGAATGATGCCCTCACGCCCGACGATCAAACCACCGGTCGGGAAGTCGGGTCCCGGCAGCATGCGCATCAGGTCTTCCACGCTGATTTCATCCAGATCGTCCCATCTTTCGATCATAAACTGCAGGGCGGCGTTCAGCTCGCGCAGGTTGTGTGGTGGGATGTTGGTTGCCATGCCAACAGCAATGCCGGAAGACCCGTTTAGCAACAGGTTGGGCAGGCGGGCGGGTAAAACTGCCGGTTCGCGTAAAGAACCGTCAAAGTTGTCGTTAAAATCAACCGTGTTCTTCTCAATATCGGTCAGCAATTCCTCTGCCATCACCCCCAGGCGCACCTCGGTGTAACGCATGGCAGCCGGTGCGTCACCGTCAATGGAACCAAAATTACCCTGACCATCCACCAGCATGTAGCGCATCGAGAAATCCTGCGCCAGACGCGCCATGGCATCGTAAACCGCCACGTCGCCGTGCGGGTGATACTTGCCCAGCACCTCACCCACCACACGCGCTGACTTCTTGTAAGCCGTGTTGGAGCGAATGCCCATGTCATCCATGGCAAAGAGAATGCGGCGGTGCACCGGTTTCAATCCATCGCGCGCATCGGGCAGGGCACGCGAGACGATCACACTCATGGCGTAATCCAGGTAAGCGGTTCGCATTTGCGAGTCAATGTCAACCGGTTGAATGGTTCCAATATCCATAAATCATCCTCTTTCAAATGAAAAGCGCAGCCGTATGCAGCGCCGCCTGCGCATCGTTTCAAGCAAGGTAGGAATTATACCAAACCCTGCGCCTTGCTGCCTGGCATGGTGGCATTCGGTTTGGCGCCCACCCATGCGCGCTCTACATTTATGATAGGTACGCCAAAGGCTCTGGCGCGGCGCCTGGTGCACTTGCCCCAGTTCGACGCCCGTGATACACTTTTATCGTGCCGAAAAATCTGCTGGTAGCCAGTCCTCATTCAGCCTTCGGCGAACTCCTGCGTTCCAGCCTCGAAGAAAGCGGCAAGTACCGCGTGTGGCTGGCCCGTTCTGCGCGGGAGGCATTGGATCACGCCCGCAACGAAAGCATTGACCTGGCCATTCTGGACGCTGATCTAAAGGATCAGCCCCTGCCGCAGATCGGCAAAGCCCTGCTCGATCTGCATCCAGACATGTATTTGATGGTCATCCCCCCAGAGAATGACCCATCCCTGCTGTCTGTGGTCAATTTCTCAGCGCACAGCTACCTTACCCGCCCGTTCTACATGCCCGATCTGCTCGACCGCCTGGAAGCCTTGCTCTCTCCACGCGCGGTGGTCACCAGCATGTTAACCCCTGCATCCCCGCCGCCCGCAACCGGCCCATCCTGGAAGGACGACCCGGAAAGCGCGCTGCAAGCCATTTCAAACCGTCTGTTTGAAGTGATGGCGCGCGCCGTGCTGGTGCTCAGCAACGGCAATTCGGCTGTGTCTGTGGGTGAATTTTCACAGGCAGATACCGACCGCATCACCGGCATTGCCAACCGCCACCGCGTAAAAGCCCCCAGCGCCGATATTGTCCGCTACGTGCGCCTGGGTCAATCCAGCGTGGTACTGGTGTACATGCGTCCCATCGGTGAACGCTGGCTGCTGGCCGCCGTTTACGATGAGAAGGTCACCATCAGCCAGGGGCGCACCTGTACCAACAAATTGCTGGAATTATTAAATGAAGTCAATCAGCCAACCGATGTGCTGGAGTTGGTCACACCGGTGATTGAAGAACCGGCGCCGGAGCAGCAGCCCGGGACACAAATTGAGTTGGTTGAACCGCCCGCTGTGACGCCGGAACAGCCGCCGGTCATGGAATTTCCACTGCCGGAAGAGGTTGCTGCGCTGGAAACCACCCAGCCCGCTGAGGATTGGATGGACATTCCAGAACTGCGCGATGTGACCACCGAAGATCTGCTGGGTGAGGATTTCCGCGCAGCATGGCAGGAAGCATCTGATACCGACAAAACCCCGGCTGGCACACCCCCACCCACCGCCGCAGGCGTGGATGACCAGCCGCCTCTTGAAACACCCCTGGAAGAACCCCCGCTGGAGATCCAGGATTCGCCTGCCGCAATTGCCCCCCAGCCATTACAGGAAGACACTTTGCCGGTTGAAGCGACTGACAACCTCGCAGCGCCGGTCCCGGAGCAGCTTCCGCCGTATCAGCCGCGTGAGCTATTGCTTGAGGCGTTCGACACCCCATCCATCAACCCTCATCCTGAAGAACTGCCAGCGGACGCTGAGCCGGGTGCTGAAGCAGAGACCACGCCAGGCACGGATGTGTTCTCCCCTGTCACTGAGCCTGGGATTGAGGCGCTTGAGGTTGAGATTGAAGAACCAGCCCATGGCGAACCCCAGGCGCCGGGTCAGGACAGCCCTGCCGCCGTTTTGCCCGTGATGGATGAAACGCTGGACGAAATGGACACCCCCGCCCCGCCCGACTGGGTGCTCGAGCAGGATCAGGTGATGGTGCCTGAAGAAGAACTGCTCGAATTTCCGGCTGAACTGGAAGCCGAGCTTCAATCCATCCGGGCTGCCCTCGAGCTGGATGAAACCCCGGACGAACCGCTGGATTTGCGGGAAACCTTCGCCAGTGACATTGCCAGTGATACTGGCAGTGATACTGTCAGTGACACTGGCAGTGACACTGACACTGGCAGTGACCAAACACTGGATATTCCCGGCTGGTTCACTGCTGAAGATGAAATGACAGGCGCGGTGGAACCGCCCGGCCCCCCAGGATGGATAACCGAAGCAGAAGCTGAGGCTGATGCTGCACAAAACGCCGCCGAACAAATGGCAGCCGCCCGTCCAACCGTGGCAGAAGGTGACAGCGCCGCCACCGATTTTGAACTGGACGAAGACTTTCAAGCCGATCCGCTGGAGGAGGAAGTGAGCATGGACAGCCTGCCCATGTCGCTGACTGATCTTCTGGCGGAAATGCCATCCCCCAATCCTGAAGCCGCGCAACCGGCTGAGGGCTGGTTGGACGTCAATGGGCAAACCCACGCCGCCCAGCCAGGGATGGTGGTCTTCCCCTGGGAGGAACATCCCCAGCCAGAAGAACCCCCTGCCCCACAACCATCCGAAATGGTTGAAGAGCAGCCACCCACGGCTCAAGCCCAGGCAGCGGAAACACCCTCCCCGGTTGAACCAGCTTCAGGCCAGGCTGTTGATGTACCCGCATGGATCACAGAACTCGCCCCCGAGTTGGATGATCCTGTAATGGAACAATCCATTCAGGCTGAAACCAGGGATGCAAACGAAGTACCAGCATGGATTAGCGAACTCGCCCCTGAGATTGAATCCACCGGAACGGAAGCACCCGCTGCCGTGGAAACACCCGCCGTTGATGAGAGCGAAGCCCCGGCATGGATCTCCGAACTGGCTCAGGAAGTGGATTCGCCCGTTGTGGAAGACACGGAAACGTCGCAACCTGTTGCCAACGACGCGCTTGAAACCGGCGCGGGTGAAACCATCCACACCGGCGAGGAAGAGCTGCTGCCGCCCAGTTTTATGAACGCGCTGGACGAAGCCATGCAGGAAGCCAGCCGCGACGACCTGCCCGAGCCGGACGGGATGGGCATACAGGCTGCCGATGCTGCCGCAGCCTCCCCCGACCTGGGTCTGCCGTGGGAACTTGAACAGACCCGGCCCATCCTCACCCCGTCGGAACCGCCGCAGGGCAACGGTACAGCCCCCCCCACTCATGATCGCAGCACCAGCGACCCAACCGTGCGCATCACACTGGATCGCGGCTCGGAAACCCTGCGCCCACCCGCTGGCGGTGAGGGCGGACTGCCCTCCACCACCCTGGTCTACACCTGCATCCTCATCCCGCGCCGCGCCGAGCATACCCTTACCGGCACACTGGCACAGATGCTGGAACAATGGCTGCCGCAAAACTGCGTCGCCTTTGGCTGGTTCCTGGAAGACCTCAAGATCGAACCCGATTATCTGCAGTGGGCGGTGCGCGTCACCCCCTCTGTCTCGCCCGGCAATCTGATCCGCATCATCCGCCAGCGCACCTCCGAGTCCATCCTGCAGACTTTCCCGGCGCTGTCCATCGGCGAAGCCGTGGCCCCCGGCGCTTCTCCAGTCGACTTCTGGGCGCCTGGCTATCTGGTACTGCGCGGCAGTCAATCGCCGACGGCCAACCAGTTGCAGGAGTTTATTGCCCAGACCCGCCGCCGGCAGGGTTCTCAGCGCGGTTGACCCCGACAGCCGCCTCAACCGCTCTTCTGGAAGGAAATTTATGCCACCTGTTCTGTACTTGATCGATGGTCACGCATTGGCGTACCGCACCTTCTTTGCACTTACCGCCGGCGGCGGCAGTGAACGCCTGCAAACCAGCCAGGGCGAACCCACTGCCGGTGTATACGGCTTCACCAGCGTCATCCTGCGCCTGCTGGATGAGGAAAAACCCGAATACCTGGCGGTTGCCTTTGACGCCGGTCATTCCTTCCGCGACACACTGTTCAGCGGTTATAAAGCCACCCGTGCCAAAATGCCGTCCGACCTCTCCATCCAAATGGCGCGCATCCGCCAGTTGGTGGACGCGTTTGGATTCCCGCGTCTTGAGCTGGAAGGCTACGAGGCCGACGATGTGCTCGGCTCCATTGCCCGTCACGCCGTGGCGGAGGGCTTCGGGGTCAAGATCATCACCGGCGACCGCGACCTGCTGCAACTGGTGGATGATCGCGTGATCGTCAATCTGTCGGGCATGCGCCTGTCAGACGCCAAGGACTACACCCCCGAAGGCGTGCGCCAGTATCTGGGCGTGCGTCCCGATCAAATTGTGGACTACAAATCCCTAGTGGGCGACACCTCTGACAACATCCCCGGTGTACCCGGCATTGGCGAAAAAACCGCCATCAGCCTGCTGGAAAGCTACGATACGCTGGACGCCATCTACGAGCATATTGATGAAGTCCCATCGCGCTTCAAGACCAAACTGGAAGCCGGACGGGAGAGCGCCTATCTCAGCCAGACCCTGGCGCGCATCCAGACCGATGTGCCCATCACGGTCGATCTGGCGCTGTGCCGCACCACCCATGTCAATCGTGAGGCGCTGGATCAGCTTTTCCGTGAGATGGAGTTCCGCACCCTGGCAGCGCGCTTGAACCGCGTACTGGGCGGCGGTGAGGAAACCCCCACCGCAGGCGCCACCACCGGCGCAGCCCAGGCTGCCCCGCGCAAAGGCGAGCAACTGACCCTGTTTGGTGAAGCCCAACAGGCCGAAACGCGCCTGGGTGAGGCTCCCGCCTACCAGCTCGACTGGCATGTGGTGAACACACCGCAAGCCCTGGCAGACCTGACGCAGCGCCTGCAGGCTGCCAGCATGATCTCGTTTGACACCGAAACCACCTCAACCAACTCGCTGCAGTGCGACCTGGTGGGAATTTCACTGGCGGTGGAACCCGGCGAGGGCTTCTACATCCCCGTTGGGCACGCAGAAGGCCAGCAGTTGCCGCTGCAATCCGTGATCGACGCCCTGCGCCCTGCCATGACCGACCCGGCAAAGCCCAAGGTGGGGCACAACCTTAAGTATGACTACATGGTGCTGCATCAAAACGGCCTGGCGGTCACCCCGCTGACCTTTGACACCATGATCGCCGAGTGGCTGGTCAACCCTGCCTCGCGCAACCTGGGCCTCAAGAACATGGCTGAGTATTACCTCAACGCCGCCATGACCCACATCGAGACGTTGATCGGCAAGGGCAAGGCGCAGATCACCATGCGCGATGCCCCCGTTGAAGCCGCGGCTGCCTACGCCAGCGCCGACGCCGAGGTGTGCCTGCGCTTGATGCCCATCCTGCAGGAGCACATGACGGGCCAGAACTGCCAGAAACTGTTTGAAACCCTCGAAATGCCGCTCATCCCCATCCTGTCAGAAATGCAGGAGTGCGGCATCACCCTGGACACGCAGCACATGGCCGCCCTGGGCGAGGAACTGAGCGGACGTCTGGCTGAGATCGAGCGTCAAATTCACGAGGCTGTCGGGCATCCATTCAACATCAACTCCACCCAGCAGCTTTCCAAAGTGTTGTTTGAAAGCCTGCGGCTGGACCCGCCCGACCGGCGCAAGAAGACCGCCAGCGGGCACTACTCCACCTCAGCCGACGTGCTGGAAGAAATGCGTGGTGCGCACCCTGTGGTGGACTGGGTGCTGGAATACCGTGAGCTGTCCAAGCTCAAATCCACCTATGTGGATGCGCTGCCCCTGCAGATCAACCCGCGCACCGGGCGCATCCATACCGAGTTCAATCAAACCGGTTCGGTCACGGGCCGTCTGGCTTCATCCGAGCCAAACCTGCAAAACATCCCCACCCGTTCTGAGGAAGGCCGCCGCGTGCGGCGTGGTTTCATTGCCGCCCCCAACTGCACCCTGCTGTCGGTGGATTACTCGCAGATCGAACTGCGCGTCGTGGCGCACATGTCACAGGACGCCGCCATGATGGACGCCTTCAAGAACGGGCAGGATATTCACGCCACCACCGCCGCCGCCATCTACGGTGTCGGGCTGGATCAGGTGAGCAAGGACCAGCGCCGCAACGCCAAGGGCATCAACTTTGGCCTCATCTACGGCATCTCGGCCTTTGGACTTAGCCGCTATACCGGCCTCACCCTGGCAGAATCTGAGAATTTTGCCGCGGCTTACTTTAAACAATTCCCCGGTGTGCGCGACTTTTTGGATGACACCCGCCGCCTGGCTGCCCGCCAGGGGTACGTTGAAACCATCCTGGGCCGCCGCCGGTATTTTCCCAACCTCAAGAACCCCATGAACGTCTCGCAACGCAACCGCGAGGAACGCGAAGCCATCAACGCCCCTGTGCAGGGTTCTGCAGCAGACATCATGAAACTCGCCATGATCGCCGCATCACAGGCTCTGGCAAAATCGGGCTTGCAGGCGCGCGTGCTGCTGCAGGTGCACGATGAACTGCTGCTGGAATGTCCTGTGGAAGAATTGCATCGGGCAGCCGTCGTGGTGCAGCGCGCCATGGAGGATGCTTATCCGCTCAGTGTTCCACTGGAGACCGAAACCCGCTCCGGAAAGAACTGGGCAGAAATGACCCCGTTTGTCCCCTCGCCTTAAGGGATGACAGCGGGCAGATTATAGAATGGAACAGGTAGCACCATGACCGGAAACCAGACCGCATTCGACAAAGCCATCAGCGCAGGGCACAGCGCCGCGTGGGAACAGAACTGGCAGGAAGCCGCCCGGTACTATCGCCGCGCGTTGGATGAATTTCCAGATCATCCCACCGCGCTGACCAGCCTGGGGCTGGCAATGTACGAGATGCGTGATATGGACGCCGCGCTGGAGTGTTACCAGCTCGCAGCCGGGGTTTCCCCCGAAGACCCCATGCCGGTGGAAAAAATGGCCCGCATCTACGAGCGCCTGGGCCGTCTGCCAGAGGCGGTCAGGACCGCGCTGGAGGCTGCCGAACTGTACCTCAAGGCGCGCAATGCTGAAAAAGCCATCGAGAACTGGGTGCACGCCATTTCCATGCAACCCGAAAACTACACTGTGCGTGCGCGCCTTGCCATGGTTTACGAACGCATGGGCCGCAAGGAAGACGCCGTGGCTGAATACATTGCCACTGCCAGTCTGCTGCAACATGCCAACCAGGCTCAGCGTGCCATGCAAATACTGGATATGGCGCTCAAACTCGCTCCTGACCATCCGGATGTGCGCCAGGCAATGATGCAGGTGCAAAGCAACAGCCCGCTGACCAAACCGGGCCGCCCGCGCGGCGGTACAGCCCCGGTGCGCATGGCAAGCGTGCGTGAAATGGAAGAAAAGGAAACCCAGAACCAACCGCAGAAAGCCATGGACCCCATCGCCGAGGCCCGCCAGAAAGCGCTGGTGGAACTGGCAAACCTGCTGTTTGAGCAGGCCGAGGAACCCCCATCCGGCCAGCAGGACAACCGCGGCAAGGGTCTGGGGGCACTCACCCGCGGCACCGGCTCGTTGCGCTTTCCCCAACCGGATACCACCCGCATCACCCTGCACATTGGCCAGGCCATCGAGTCACAATCCAGCGGGGATGAAGAGCAGGCCGCCCAGGAGTTGGAACGCGCCGTTGAAGCCGGTTTGAACAGCCCTGCGGTGTATTTTGATCTCGGGCTGCTGCGCGCCGGTCAACAGGGACAACGCGCCCTGCGCCATCTGCAGCGCTCGGTGAAAAACCCCGACTTTGCCCTGGCATCTTACCTCTTGATTGCCCAGATCTATCAACGCGAGGGTAACTTCCAGGAGGCCGCAACAGCTTATCTGCAGGCGCTGAAACTTGCCGATGCCACCACGGTTCCGGGCAATCAGAGCGAAGAACTGATGCAATTGTACGAACCGATCATCGAGGCTCAGACCCACAAAACCAGCGCCGCCGATTTTAAAAAATTATGCGAAACCATCGCCGCCCAGGTCTGCCGCCGCGACTGGCGCAGCTACCTGGCAACCGCCCGCCAGCAAATGCCAGCCAGTGATTCCGGGCTGCCCGTGCCACTGGCTGAGATGCTGCTCGAATCAAACAGCGGGCAGGTGGTGGATGCCCTCGGGCGAATTCGCGACTACGAAAGCCGCCGCCAGTACCGCGCCGCCATGGAAGAGGCTTTCAACAGCCTCAACCTGGCGCCCACCTACCTGCCCATTCATACCGAGATGGGCGAGGTGCTGCTGCGTGAAGAGCGCAATCCTGAGGCGGTGGAGAAATTCCTGCTGGTGGCTGAACTTTATGCCCTGCGTGGCGAGGCTGCCCAGGCCATCCGCTTGTTGCGCCGCGTGACCCGCATGGCTCCCATGGAACTCAAGGTGCGCGACCGGCTGATCGAGCTGCTCTCAAGCCACGGCCAGGTGGAGGAAGCCCTGCAGGAATACTGGGACCTGGCTGACATGTATTATCACCTCTCCGAGCTGGACCAGGCCCGCCAGACCTACACCAATGCCCTGCGGCTTGCCGGAACCGGCAAAGCCAACCGCTCGTGGAGCCTGCAGATTCTCTACAAGATCGCCGATATCGACATGCAGTGTCTCGACTGGCGCCAGGCAGTGCGCATTTACGAACAGGCGCGCACGCTGGAACCGGGTGACGAAAAAGCCCGCCTGATGCTGGTTGACCTCAACCTGCGCTTGAATCAGGACGAAGCCGCTTTCGCCGAGGTTGATCAGTTCAACACCTCCATGGAACAATCGGGCCGCCGCAATGTGGCAATTGCCTTCATGGAAAAATTGGTCAATGAGTACCCATCTCAACTGGAAATGATCAAACGTCTGGCCGACCTGTACGTACGCAACGCCCAGGTTCCGCTGGCCGTCAAACAACTGGATCGCATTGCAGACGCGCTGCTTGAAGCCGGCAACCGTGACGCTGCCATGGCCATGCTGCGCACCATCATTCAACTCAACCCACCCAACGTCAGTGATTACCAGGCAGCCCTCAAGGAATTGAAAGACGGCCGCATGTAACCCTATTGTTGGTGGATCGGAGGGTCCATGACACCCACCCTGCAGGATCGCATTCGGGGAGTGGCTGTGGGGGCAGCCGTAGGCGACGCGCTTGGCATGCCGCTTGAATTCATGCCAGCCGTGCAGGACCCGGACAACTGGGTGCGCCAGATGATGCCGGGGCGTCTTTCCGCCGGAGCGTTCACCGATGACACCGAGATGGCGCTTGCCCTGGCAGAAAGCCTGTTGCGTTTCCAACCGCTGGACTGTGATGATGTCGCCACGCGCTTTCTGGACTGGATGTACGCCCGCCCGCCGGATATCGGCATGCATACCGCCAAAGTGCTGCGCTGGATCAGCAGCGGGTTGACATGGCAGCTTGCTGCCCGCAAAACCATGCAGGAGATGCCAGACAGCGCCGGCAACGGCTCAGTGATGCGCTGCTGGCCCATTGCCATTGTCGATCGCCACGACCCCGCCCGCCTGGTGGCTGACAGCCGTCAGCAATCACGCATCACCCACCCCCACCCCGACTGCCTTTCTGCATGCGCCTTTGTCAACCTGGCGATCATGCACCTGTTCAACGAAATGCCCATTCGCCCCGCGCTTGAGGCTGCCCGCGAAGCCGCCGGTCTGGAGATCTCCTTTTATAATCTGGTGGAGGCCGCCCCCGACCGCAGACGCATGGACCTCAAAAACACTGGCTGGGTGCGCCACACCGTTGAAAGCGCCGTTTGGGCGCTGTGCAACACAGACAGCTTTGAGGATGCCCTGGTGAGAGCGGTCAACCTGGGCGCTGACGCAGACACCACTGGCGCAGTCACCGGTGCGCTGGCAGGTGCGGCATACGGGTTGGAAGCCATACCGGCTGCCTGGCAGGATGCCCTGCACGGCTATTACCCGCTCGGCACCGACCGCCTGCTGATCGCGCGCGATTTTATCCGCCTGGCGGACGAACTCGCCAAATAAACCACCCATCCCCCGTCTGATGAAAAAGTTTGCCCCCGCAATACTTCCTGTGTTGATCCTGCTCCAGAGCCTGGCAGCGTTGATGGTGCTGCTCGCGCGGCCATCCGAGCCTGGCTCGGCGGTGCTGCTGGGGTATTCCGCCCCACGCCTGGCGCTTGCCCTGCCGCCCCTGCTGGCACTTCTGGCAAGCCTGGCGTTGGTACTGCCTGCTTCCAGCCTGCCCGCCCGGGTTCAGCGCTGTCGGCAGGCCGCCGCCCACCGGTTGATTGCCATATTGGATCACCCTGCACAGGGTCTGGCACTCACCTGGCTGATAGGTTTGGCATTCATCCTGTTGACCCTGCCGGGCGTTTATTTCTTCCTGCCGCTGGCTGATGAGGTTGACGTTTTTTTGCAGTCGTTTTCTCCGGTGTGGGCGTCAATGCACAACACGCTGCGCGCCGTGCACGCCGCAGGTTTGCCGGTACTGGTGTGGGCTGCCGTGTTATGCCTGGAAGCCCTGGTGCTGGTGGGGATCAGGCGCAGGACGCACCTGGCATATGCTTTGCGTTCCGGCGCATTACTCTCCCGCCTGCTGCTGGCTGTGCTGGCGCTCGCCAGCCTGATGCATGCCGCCATCCTGTACTTCCGCCTCAAGACCTTTCTGGTGGTCCCCGGTTGGAAGTGGTACTTCTATGAAAAACCGCTCACATCCCCTGGCTGGATGATCCTGATGCTCATGCTGATGCTGGGCATCGCCGCCGCATGGCTGGCGCTGCGCTACAATCCCAACCGACGGGGATTTCACTGGCCTGCAGTACTATTGTTCGTCGGGGTGGGGGCGGCGCTGCAAATCGGTTTTGGTTTTGTGGAGGGCGGCGGTTTTGAATCCCTGCGCGTCAAGTACGCCGATGGGGTCTTCGCCGGTTATGCGCGCGCCGCAGCCAAACAACCCGAGCTGCTGGACGCCGCCCGTAATTATGAAGAGCGCTACGGCGGTGACTGGTATCTGGGAACCAAACCTCCGGGAGTGCTGGCTGTTTACACCGTGGTGGATTGGGCCGCCAACCTGTCGGCATCACCCACCAGCCCGGATGAGCGCTTTATCCGGTCCACCCATTTCATGGCGCGGGTTTTCCCCTTCATCGGCTTTCTAACGCTGCTGCCGTTGATGTCCCTGGCGCGGCGTATGCTGCCCACCTCCACGCCGTCCGTGCTGCCGCTGTTGTGGTGGGTGGCCCTGCCGGCGGTGCTGCTGATCCCCATGTTTCTGGATTTTGCGCTCTACCCCTTCATTGCCCTGATTATCCTGTTAATGGTGCAACGCAATCTGGATGGGCGCTCGTTTGGCGTGTGGGTCTTGATCGGCGCGCTGCTGTTCGTGGCGCTGTACCTGTCCTTCTCGCTGCTGCCGGTGATCGCCCTGGCGTTCGGTTGGGCTGCACTGGATCCCGTTGCGGAGTGGTTGTCTGCCCGCCGCAAACCCTCCATGAAAGAATTGTTCCGTGAAATCGGGCTGCCGCTGCTGGGCATGGCGCTGGGTTTTGCGGCGGCGCTGATTACGGCGCGCCTGCTGCTCAATTACGACCTGCTGGTGCGTTACACCACCGCCATGCAAAATCACCGGCGCGCAAAGGAATACGTCCCCGGCCTGCAGCAGACGCTGGAATCGATGTGGCTCAACACGGTTGAGATGGTCACATGGAACGGCTTTCCGTTCGCCGTCTTCAGTCTGATCGGTCTGGGCGCGGGGGCATGGGCATGGCTGCGGGGCAAACCCACCCGGCTGGACGCGCTGGCGCTGGCATTTACCGCAGCATATGCCGCGCTCAATTTGCTGGGTCAAACCGACGGCGAGGTGCAGCGCCTGTGGTTGTTCCTCACCCCGCTGCTGGCGTTGTTCGCCGCCGTCGGCGTACAGGCGGTGATCAGCCGCGCCGCGTTGATCTCCCCGGCAGACAGCGCAGTCAGCCCGTCCCGCCCGGGCGAATTCTACGCCGCTCTGGTAATCGGGGTTTTGGTGGCGCAATGGCTGGTTGCATTTTTCATCTGGCATTATCAGGATTTCTACGGGTAGTTTCGTGGTGCGCATGAGGGTGGGGCGCTTTCCCACCCTGCCTGTTCCTACCACCTTCCTCATGACCCTCCCTGCCTCAGGTCACACTTCCGATCCATGACAAAATCATGACCAAATTGCCCCATGTTATCTATATACCTGCTGCTGCAGCCCTTCTATAATTTGGGCATGACCACAAAAACTTTCCCCGTTGACAGGCTTCCCAGCATGAGCGAGCTGAACCGCATGCTGGCCCCGTATCAAAAATCGGACACCCGCCGCGCCATCGGCCAACTGGCCAACTCCCTCATCCCCTACCTGGTGCTGTGGGCGCTGATGATCCTCAGTCTTAAAGTCTCCTACCTGCTCACCCTTCCGTTGATCCTGCTGGCAGCCGGTTTTCTGGTGCGCATCTTCATCATCTTCCACGACTGCGGGCATAATTCCTTCTTCCCATCCAAAAAAGCCAACAAGATCGTCGGCTTTTGGTTGGGGGTGCTCACCTTCACCCCGTCTGAGCACTGGTGGCACACCCACGCCGTGCACCACGCCACCAGCAGCAATCTCGACAAACGCGGCACAGGTGATGTGACCATGTGGACCATTGACGAGTACATGGAAGGCCGCTGGGTGGACAAGCTGGGTTACCGGTTCTTCCGCAACCCGTTCATCATGTTCGTGCTGGGTCCCATTTTCATGTTCTTCATCATGCACCGCCTGTACACCCCCAAAACCGGCAAGAAGGGCCTGCGCAGTGTCATCTGGACCAACCTGGCGCTGCTGGGTCTGGCGGTTGCCATCAGCCTGGCGTTTGGCTGGCAGGCATACGTGCTGATCCAGCTTCCGGTCATGATGATCGCCGGCATGGGGGGCATCTGGCTGTTCTATGTACAGCATCAATTTGAAGACTCCTACTGGGAGCATGATGAGAAATGGAACTACGTCGCCTCGGCTCTGCTGGGCGCCAGCTACTTCCGCCTGCCCAAAGTATTGCAATGGTTTTCCGGCAACATTGGCTTTCATCACATCCATCATCTTTCGCCGCGCATCCCCAACTACAAGCTGGAGGAGTGCCACAACAACACACCAACCATCCAGCAGTGGGCGCGGCCGATCACCCTTAAAGAGAGCGTGGATGCCACCCGTCTCAAACTATGGGATGACGGCCTGAAACGCATGATCGGCTTCCCGCGCCGCAAGGTGGAACTGCCCAACCTTGCCCCCACCCTGGCAACCGTCAAGGAGGAACAGCGCCCAACCGACCGCGGCTCGCTTTAGCAAATTGGCTTGATCCAGCAACGGGAACCGATCTCCTGTCGGTTCCCGTTTTTTGCACCCATGAAGGCTTTTTTTCGTAAATACATATAGGCTGAACCGATCATCAGCCGTCAGGAGAATTTGTCAAATGACCACCATTGAAATGCCCACCCTGTCGGTCAACGCTGTGGCCGCCACTGCGTTCCCCGTTTACGTCAAAGCCCTGCTTGAGGTCACCTGCGCCGACTGGTGGAACTGTCCATCCAGCCTGCCCGACCTTGGACGCCGCCATACCCCGGCACAGCAGCGCGCCAACGAACAAGCCGCGCGCCGTTTCACCGACGACCTCGAAAAAGAACTGCGCCGCCTGCCCGTCAACGACCCTGACGCCCGCAGCCGGTTTCTTGAGTCCCTCACCACCCGCGCCCAGGATATGGCGGTTTCGCAGTTCGGCTACCCTGCAGTGTGGTTTGAGCGCATCCAGCGCTGGGGCTTCGCCGACTGCCTGAGTGAGTTCGCCCGCCAGGCGCGCCGTTTTGACCCGCACATCTCCGCTGATGACATCTATCAGGCGGGGCGCAATGTGATGACCATGAACTTCATGCAAACCCTGTTCGGTCAACCCGCCCGGCTGACCCCATCGGCATTTGCTTATTCCATGCTGTACCCCTACACCGACAACTATCTGGACGACCCCACCATCCCTTCCTCAACCAAGGCGGTATTCAACCGCCGCTTTGCCGAGCGTATTCAGGGCCGCATGAGCGCCCCCAACAACCGCCACGAAGAGATCATCTTCCGGCTGTTCAGCATGATCGAAAGCGAGTGGGACCGCGCCGCCTACCCGCAGGTGTACGCCAGTCTGCTGGCAATCCACGAAGGGCAGGCGCGCTCCATGGCGCTCAATCAGCCCCACGCCTCTCCCTTTGAAATGGACGTGGTGGGCATCTCCTTTGAAAAGGGCGGTACATCCGTGCTTGCCGACGGCTACCTGGTGGCAGGCGACCTGACCACCTCGCAGGCTGAATTCATGTTTGCCTACGGCTCATTCACCCAGTTGATGGACGACCTGGAAGACCTGTCCAGCGACCTGGCGGCGGGCAGCCAGACGGTCTTCTCCGTCACTGCCGGCAAATGGAAGCTGGACGGCCTCACCAGCCGCCTGCTCCAGTTTGGCGATGTGGTTACCGCCCGCATGGCTGCCTTCCCAGGCGAAAATGCCGCCCACCTGATGGAACTGGTACAGACCAGCCTGCACCCTGCGCTGATCGCCAGTGTGCTGAATGCCCGCCGCTGGTACAGCCCGGCGTTCCTTAAAACCATCGAACGCCACATGCCGCTCAGCTTTAACGGGCTGGAAAAGCAAAACCGCCGCATGCAAAAGCGGCGGCTCACCCTGCAGGGTTTGCTGGACATGGTGGCTCTACCCCCCACCAGCCCCTGATCTCAGACTACAACCCTCTGCTTCGCCAGCAGCTTGCTGGCAAAGCAGCCTAATACTCCATATGATGGCTCATCACCAGGATGTGCAGCGCCAGTGTCTCGCCGGTGTCATTCAGCTTGCGCGGGTCAATGGCTTCCAGGTTGTCATCCAGCGTGTGCGCGCTTGCACTGGAACCATCCCAGCCCACAAACAAACTCAACGCTGAACGGCCCATCACATCGGCGCGGTCCTCAGAACCGCCCGAATGAGGCGCATCACCCAGGGTGGTCACCCGTGCTCCGGTGCGTTTGGCTGAACGCTCAAACAACTGCACCAGGCGGTAACTGCTGGATGGTCCCAGGGCAATGGCATTGCCATCCCCCGCACCCACCGCATTGATCTCGATCACCGCTTCCAGCGTCAGCAGATTCAGGCCGCGCATGGCATTCATGATGTTCTTGCTGTTAAACGACTGGTTGTGCTCCATGCCCGTCCATGCAGTAAACACAATCGTCTTCTCCGGCGGGTGGGGACTGCTCTTTAGCAGGCGCGCCAGTTCCAGCATGGTGGCGACACCCGATGCATTATCATTGGCGGACGGGTACATCACCCCGTCGGGGGCAACGCCCATGCCGTCATAATGCGCCGCGATCAGGATCACCTGGCTGTCCAGCCCTGCACCCGGCCGGTCGCCCATCAATGCACCTGTGCCGGGCAAAATGCCAATGACATTCTGGCAATCCATTTGTTCACCATAGCCGACATCCATGTGGATTGCCATATGTGCGCCGGTTTGCGTCAATCCAAACTGACCTTCGGGCAGGCTGGCAGCCAGCTCGTCCAATTCAGTCAGGCTGCTGCCGGCGGTATGCAGCAGATGCTCCGCAACGCCCTCCGTGATGTAAAGCACCGGCCCGGACTCACTGCGGAAAAAGCCGCCGGAGAACATCTGCCGCGTCGAAAAGACCCTGGCGTCCCGCGTAACAATCAATACCCCCTGCATATCCCGCAGAGACATATACGGCAGCCATTCCTCGCGGATGATGCCGATCTTCTCTGCCAGGCTGAAATAATCGCCTGTCACCGATTGATCCGGGGTATCCACAAATGGCTTCACCGCCACGCCCACCACCTGCCCGCGCGCTTCTGTATCCACATAATACTGACTGGGAAATTCAACGAAGTGTGTACGGTAGGCAAACTCAGAAACAGCTTTGCCATCTTTGTCCAACACGGTCAGGCGCGGCAAACTCTTAAGCTCGCTATAAGAACACGGAAAAGTCTGGATAAATGTCTGGTCCTCACCGGCAGGCAACAGACCGGCGGCTTCCATCTGCTGGGCAATATACATGGCAGCCATGTCGGCTCCCGGCGATCCGGAATCCCGCCCCTGCATCGCATCCGATGCCAGCACCTGCACGTCCTGATAAGCTCGCTGCTCATCAAAGCGGCGTGCGTCGGCAGTATAAACACCCAATGGAGCCGTGCTGCGCAGCAACACCAGCAACACAATCACCGAGATGCCGGTAAAAGCCAGCACCCCGCGGTTAAACGTGCGGATGTTAACCCGCCCACGATCCAGGAAACGCCGCAAACCCTCACCCAGCAGATTGAACCCCAGAATGGACAGGAAAAATGCCACGCCCGGATACCATGCCATCCACGGGTAGCTGCGCCACCAGTTGCGCACATTGGCAAGCAGCGCGCCCCATTCGGGCACATCTGAGAAGTAAGCAATTTGCTCTGGGCCGAACTCCACCCTGAACCCCCCGCCCAGGTAGATATTCAACATGCCCAGTTCAGCCAGCAGCATCAACACCCCGCCCATCTCCAGCACTGCCAGCAGGATGATGGCAGACATCAGATTGGGCAGTACATGCGATGACAGGATCTGCAGCGGGCGCATGCCAATTGACCAGGCGGCTTCGATGTACTCCTTGGGTTTAAGCTCGATCACCTTGGAGCGCACCACCTGGGCGATCTCATCCCAGCCGACCACGCCAAGCGCCAGCACAAACACCCACATGCCGTTTTGAATGCCCAACCCAAGGATCAGGATCATGGCAAAAATGGTGGCAGGGAAGGCTCCCCACACGCTCACCAGCCACATCACCAGCCGGTCAAAACGCCCGTTTTGCCGCCAACCGGCGAACAACCCCAGGATGGAGCCGATCAACACGCGCGTCAACATGCCAAAGAAGCCCAGCGCCAGGGTCTGTCGTGCTCCCGCCAGCACCTGCGCCTGAATATCGCGCCCGATATGATCGGTGCCCCACGGGAAGGTGGGCGTCGGCTCAAACGGCGGTGCGCCGATCTCGCCGTCCACCATCATCACGCCGTTGATCTGGTATGGGGAAGCCGCGGTGAGCTGCCCGCCGAATACCGCCAGAAAAACCATGCCGCCTGCCAGCAGCAGCCCCACCAGCAGGGCGGGGTTGTCCAGCCAGTCAGCCAGGGTGCGTTTGGGCCGGTGCCTGAACACATCCACCGGCTGGGTGTCCACCTCTTTTGGCTCGGGTACAGGGCGTTTGGGCGCGGGTTTCAGGCGCGAAAACAGGGTGGTGAGTGCATCCCGCAGGGTGGCGAACAACCCGCCCAGGCTGCCCAGCAAGCCGGGCGCCTCGTCCTCCTCCACCGCATTCTGGGTCTGCCCCACGCGCGGGTCAATCAACGGGTAAAGCAATTCCAGGGTGGTGTTAATCAACAGGAACAGCAACCCCAGTGAGATAAACAAATCCACCACCAGGGTGTTCATTCCCAAATCAATGGCTTTCAGCAGTGTGGCGCCCACCCCACCCCACACAAAGAAGTACTCCACCACCGGCAGGCTGGCCAGAGACAGCCGCATGGAGGCTCCGATGGTGGTGAGGATGGGGATCCAGGCATTACGCAGCGCGTGTTCCACCTGAATCACACGCTCAGGCGCACCCTTGGCGCGCACCACGCGGATAAAATCCTGCGACAAAATATCGGTCAAAGAGATATAGGTGATGCGCGTGATCTGCGCCAGTGGGCGCGCGGCCAGCACCAGCGCAGGCATCACCAGATGCAGATCCAGCCCATAGCCGGTGGCGGGCAGCGTCTTTTCTCCCAATATTTGAAATGCCCTGATGTTTGCCACCCCGAACAGCATGGCAAGCAAAAACGATGGAATACTGACCCCCAGGATGGAGAACAACACCCCCAGTGCAGATATGCCGTCCCGCCGCGCCAGGGCAATGCCAATGCCAAGCGGCACCCCCACCACAACCGCAATCGCCAGTGAAGCCAGCAGCAGAACCGCGCTCTTGGTGACGATCATCTGCACAAGGCGCAGCGCCGGTAATTCCACCTTGGACCAAACATAGCTGGTTGGATGGTTGAACAGATACTCGCCCGACGCACGCAGCGTTTCGGCGATCACCACCCCCGGCTCGGAGGGCAGGCGCTGACGCCCGCGCTCCGCCAGGTTCAGCCCCAGCTGGGTCAATACAACGATGATCAACACCATCAAGACAGCCGCGGTTAAGCGTCTTTGCAGGGTCTGCAATATCGGTTTGATGAATGAAAATGTGGGGGTGTTATCCATCGGAAACAGGATCCGTTCTAAATCATGAGATGGCCGGAAACGGATCGTACACGCGAACACCGGCTGGCTTTTGTGGGTTAATTATACCCATCTTGTATCTCCCGCATCTTGATCTGCTGCCAATTTGGGGACTAAACTAGAGGGCAACATCATTGTTAAGGTTTACAGGTATGAGTCGTTTATGGATTGATATTTTTATTTACACTGCTGCCTCACTGACTGCCGCCGGCCTGGCGGGATGGTGGGTGTTCTTCTCGCCGCTGCCGTTGATGGCGCGCCAGGGCAGCGTACAGACCCTGCTCTCATGGAAGTTCACCCTGCGCACCGCCATTACCGTGGGGCTGGGAACAGCCCTGGTGGGCAGCGCGGCGGTGTGGAATACAGCCGAGAGCGCAGCGCCTGGCGGCCCCACGGCGCTTGGCCCTGTGGCAGGCTTTGTCATGGCAAGCGGTTTTGGGCTGGCCGCGCTGGGGGGTATTCTGGCGGTTTTCTCCATCCTGCGCGCCAATAATGCGGTTGGCAATGCCTACATCCGCGTGGCGCTGCGCCAGCACCCCATGATCAGCCTGATCCTGATCATCTCCCTGTTCGGTCTCGTTTTTCAGCGGGGAGCCGGTGCGTGGGGTCAAATGGCCAACTTCCTGCACATTCAGGTGAACCCCGCCAGCATGCTGCTGCTGATGAGCGCCGCATTGATCACCGTCGCCACCATCAGCCTGGTGATCGGAACCAATACGGGGCGTCCGCGCAGTCTGGTGAAGGACTTTATCTTTCTGGTCTTGATGGGCGTGCTGCTGAACCTGTTGTACGCACTTTCCATCCTGTGGTGGGAAGCCCCCCTGCCGGATGGCATGAGCATGAACGGCGATGCCGGCTGGATCTATCCCACCGTGGGCGGGGCGCTGGCTTTCTTTACCCTGTATCTGGCCCGCCTGATCTCCCCGTGGCGCTGGGCGGCTTCGATCATCTCACTGGTGTTTTACAGCCTGCGTTTTATTCCGGCAAACCTGTTGCTGATTTCCGGACAACAACCGCCGCACCTGCCCCTGCTCTTCTTTGGCGGCGCGCTGCTAATGGATCTGCTGCCGTGGCGCTGGTTGACACCCTTGCAACGCCGCGATCTATCAGCGACGGGCATTTTTGCCGCTGGTTATTTATTGCTGGTCTTTACCGGTCTGGACGCAAACCCCAACCTGCTCACGTTCAACTCGCGGGATATTGTTTTCACCATTCTGGGAACCCTGTCTTTGTGCGGCCTGGCGGCTCCTGTGGGAAGGGCAGTCAAGCAAAGCCTTGCCCGCCAGCGCTATTAGTTCAAGATCGGTTGACAAAAAAAGGATTACCCGCCGGAGGGCATCCGCGCGTAATCCTTTTTTTATTTGAGTGAACCGGTTTATTCGCTTGAATCCAGATCAGCCATAAAGCGCACGGTGCGCCGGATCATGTTGATGATCTGGTGCAGCGGATTGGCGGTAAATTCATCCGCGAAGTGCGCCGCCGCCTCCTCCAGTGAAACATCCTTTTTGTATTCCTCGCGCAAATACCACAGATGCTCAATGATCCACAGATACAGATCGGCCTGGGTGCGTCCGGGAAATTCACGCAAAATCCTGTTTTCCTCAATCACCCTGACCATCGGCAGGTACACCTGATCCACCCAGCCCTCAACCGCATCCTCCCAGGTGACATCGCTCTTGCGCTGGATGCCCAGAAAATAACGATGCACACTGATATGCTCGATCAAGCGGCTGGTTCCGCCCGGCACCGAAAGACGCACATCCACGCCGGGGCGCAACTCGTTGATGCGGGTGCGCTCCATGAACTCAAGATGTTCAACCTCGCGGATGAGCGTATCCACGTCCACATCAACATCCACATTGAAGGGCACATCCACTTCTATCACATCGGCGTCAATGTACTTCTGTTTTTTCTCGCGCGCCACCGATACGCGGTGGTTGCCGTCTTTGACGAAATAAACCTCGCCCAGTTTGTACACCTCAATTGGCGGCAGAACCACATCGGTCAGATGCGCCCGGTCGATGCTCATCCAGCGGCCCTGGGTGGTGGTGCGGGTGGGCAAAAAAGCCCGGTCAAAGTCACGGTAGCGGCCAACGCTGCCGACAATTTTTTCCAGCAAAATGGTCCGCACGCCAATGTAATGTTCACCGCTCAGCGGCAGGCTTTTCCGAATCTCATCATAAGGCAGCAAGGCATTGCCCTTCTGGCTGAACCAACTGATGATCGAACGCCAGAAACCCTTGCGCAGCGCGTTTTCAAAATCAGCGCGCACCATGCTGTCAAGTGGGTCTCGTGATCCTGTCATGGTCATTCCTTTCCATTGAAGCCGCCCGGCATGCTGGCAACCCCAACTGTCCCCCATTTTACCTTCCTGCTAGTGGATTCCAAACCTTTTTTCTGGCATTTTTGAAACCAGATATGGAGCATTGACTTCCACCTCACGGTATCCATACGTATTGACCACCCAGGTGCGTCCCACCTGCGTCTCGGTCACCGTATCGGGGCGGTAGACGTGGATATGCCCGTGCAGATGATACAACGGTTGAAACACCCGGATCAGCCAGTTAAAAGCCCTGGCGCCGCGGTGCGGGCGGTCGTCCATATCATGGATCTTCCACGGCGAGGCATGCGTGACAAAGATGTCCAGATAGCGCCCAAAACGCAATTTGTTCAGCAGCATGCCCGGAACCAGACGAAAAACAAACATCCACATGCCGATCTGGCTGTACTGGTAAGGCCCATAATTGTACTGCAGGCAGCCTTCCACCCCCGCCAGCAGCACCCCGCTGTGATCGGCGCGGGTGCGCCCGTGCAGATCGTAGCCGCCCCACGGCGCAGTGCGTTCATGCCCACCGCTGGTATGCTCAACACGGCTGGCGTGGTTGCCGCGTACGTAATACAACGGTACATCCAGCACACTCTGCAGATATTCCAGATAGTAGTAGGGGAGATCGCCGCAACTGATAATCAGATCAATGTCTTCCAGCCGCTGGGTGACATGTGGGCTGTACAAAAAGCTCAGCTCCACATCACTGACCGAAAGCACCTTCATCGTGTTTCACCTTCGTCTTGATACGCCACCACAAACGCCACTGCCTGGGCTGCGGTATGACTGATGCTCAATGACCAGCCGCGCAGACCCTGCTGGCGGGCAATTCGCTGCGCCTCGCCGTGCAAATGCAGCACAGGCTCACCCTGCGGTCCGCGCCGCACTTCAATATCCTGCCATGCCACCCTGCCAATGCCCGTGCCCAGCAATTTGGAGACGGCTTCCTTGGCGGCAAAACGACCGGCAAGCGAGGCATAAGACCCGGCACATTCCGTCAGTTCCACAGGGGTGTATACCCGCTGCAAGAACCGCTCGCGAATACGCGGGTTGCGATCCTCCAGGCGGTGAATATCCACCAGATCCACCCCCGTGCGCAAGCGCATATCGGCGGTCATCTCACAGCTCCGCTCCGGCGCTGATGATCGCCAACCGCTCCGGGTTGATGTAGCGCTGAGCCACCTCGAGCACCTTTTCAGGCGTAATTGCCATCACCAGCCCGGCATAGCGCTGATGGTAATCCAGCCCAAGCTGGAAACGCTCCATGCTGAGCAGCGCCCCGGCCACCCCCCCGTTTGATTCCAGCATCAGGGGCTGGCGTCCGGTGAAATACGCCTGGCTGTCCGCCAGTTCATCACGGGTCACCGGTTCACGGGTGAAACGGCGCAATTCAGAAAGGATCAAATCGATGGCGCGCTGCAAATTGGCTGGGTTGACCCCCGCCGATACCTCCCACGAGCCGCCGCCGATCCATGCGTTCAGGCTGGTGCTGGCTGAATATGCCAGACCCTCGCGCTCGCGCACCACGTCGCCGATGCGTCCCATCATACCGAACTGCCCGAGCACATTGTTGCCCAGGCTGGCAACCAGGTAATCCTCGCTGCGCCGGTGGGGACCCAGCGTGCCGATCACCAGATCGGTCTGGCTCTTGCCCGGGATGACCACATGCTGCCGCACGGTTTCCTTCAAGGGGTGCAGGTCGGGCAATTCTGCCGGCGGCCTCTGGTTGTGATCCTGCCAGTCTCCAAAAGCGCCCTGTACCGCCTCCACAGCCTGGTTGGGGTCCACCCCACCCACCACAACCACCACCATCCCATGCGGTCCGTAGTGCGTGCGGTGAAACTCCGCCAGGTCAGGCGTCTGAACGGCGCTGATCGTCTCGACATAACCATCCTCAGGCTCTCCGTATGGGTGGCCCGGAAAGACCACCTCATCAAACATCATGGAAGCGCGTTCGCCGGTATCCTGCTGGCGAATGGTGAGACCCGAGATCATCTGGGCGCGCAGGCGTTCCACCGGCTCAACCGGAAATACCGGCGTGCGCAGGCAGCCGCTGAGCAGGTTGAACAACATGGGCAGGTCTTCCACCAGGCAGCGTCCGTGAAAGCTGGTGTTATGCACACTGGCAGCAAAACCAAGCGAGGCAGCCGAGTTTTCCAGCAGCGAGAAAATTTCTTCAAAGGTGTGGGTTGCCGTGCCGCGGTTGAGCGCCAGCGAGGTGAGATAAGCCAGACCGCGTTTGCCGGGCGGGTCAAACATGCTGCCGCACGGCAGGTAGCCCGTAATCGTCACCGACGGACTGGAAAAATTGGGGCGTGAAAGTACGGTGATGCCGTTGGGCAGTTCCACCCGCAGGATGTCATGCGGACCGGGCAGGCTCTTGAGCTTTACCGGCATGGCTATTCCTCCCCTTCGCCGTCATCGCCGTACGGTTCGTCCCCGCCGGTGGGCTGATACACCCCAATCACGCGGGTGTTGTCGTCAAAATATTTGCGCGCCACACGCTGCACGTCTTCAGGGGTCACCTGTTCCAGCCGCTGCAAATAATTTAAATACCAGGCATAACTGGCAAACATCTCGCTTGACCCCATCCAGTAGGCATGGTTTGAAATGCGCTCGCTTTCGTAAGCCAGAAACGCGCGTTCCTGTTTTACTGCCTTGTGGATCTCATCGGGGGAGATTAACTCATCCTGCACCCTGTGGATCTCGTCCTCCAGCACCTGCAACACCCGCTTCCACTCCACGCCTGGGCGCAGGGTGACGCCAAAGGTATAGAGATACGGGTCAAGGGTCAGTTGCAGATCACCGTAAACGCCGGTCACCAGATCCTTCAACACCAGCGCCTGGTACATGCGCGTGGTTTTGTTCATGTTGCCAGGCCCACACAACAGGCTGTCCAGCACCGACATGGGGAAGTGATCATCATCCCCGCCTGCCGGAGCGCGGTAAGCCAGGCGCAGATAAACCGTATGGCCAGGTCCTTCCACCATCACGCGGCGTTCTTCCTGCAGGGCAGGCTCGCTTTGCACCTGCTCGCGTCCCACCACGCGGGCTGGCACAGCGCCGTAGATCTGCTCCAGGCGCTCAGCCATTTCACGGGTCTCAAAATCACCGGCAAGGCTCACCAGCGCATTGGCTGGGGCGTAATATTGCAGATAATGCTGATACAGATCATCGCGTGTAATGCGTTTGAGATCGGCAACGCTGCCGATGACTTCATTGCGATAGGGATGCCGGTCAAACGCCGCCGCCAGAAGCGCCTCGTCCAACCGGAACTGGGGCTCATTTTCGCTGCCTTCACGTTCCGAGAGGATCACCGTGCGTTCCGACTCAACCTCGTCCGGGTCGAACAGGCTGTTCATCATCCGGTCAGCTTCCAGGCGCAGCGCCAGTTCAGCCTCAGCAGCGGGCAGGGTTTCGTAGTAAGCCGTGGAATCACGACTGGTGAAGGCATTCCACGAGCCGCCGGTGCGCGAGATGGCTTTATCCAGCAGCCCATTGGGAAACAGGCGCGTTCCCTTGAACTGCATGTGTTCCACCCAGTGGGAAAGCCCGCTGAGACCGGGCTGCTCGTTGCGTGCACCCACCCGGTACCACACCCAGTGGCTGATCAACGGCGCGGTATGAATTTCCTTTAAATACAGGGTTATCCCATTCTCAAGGCGCAGACGTGACGTATTGGGGGCGATCTCCTCCAGCCTCATTCGTCCATCCACCCGCAGAATACGCTGGGCGCGCGGTCAGGCGGGCAGAAGATTTCCTGCCAGCTATTGGGGCTGTCGTTGAGCATGGTGCGGTAAGGCAGGACCACCTCCTGCAGACCCACGAAGGGGGTGTGCAGGTCTGTCTGATTGAGGGGAATATCCACCGGAACGTTCAGGCTGACCGGGATCTGCTGGTCAATGGGCACAGTAATGTTGAGATGCACCGGCAGGCGTGTACCGCGCGGCAGCATGATGCGCGTTGGCGCTTGATTAATCTGCAGCACGCCCCCGTCAATATTGACGTATGCGCCGTAGATCATGGTGTCCTCGGTGAGGGTCACCTCGGTGTCGGTCTCAAACGGCACATCAAAGCGGGCCGGTACGCTGGTGTTGACCTCGATGTTGGTCTTGATGCGCGCCTGGTCCATGAGCACAAAATTCTCATACAGACCGTTCACCAGTTGATCGTTGATCGATGATTTCAGTCTAAAAATCTGCCCACCCATAACCAGTAAAACCACGATCAGGATGACATTGATCGTTAATGAGATGATCGACGCCACCGTCCAGAACGCAGGTCCCAGTCTCCGGAACCATGCCCAGCGATTTCGGCGCAGCACCACACGGTTGTAGCTTTCGGGCACACTGGGCCGGCTCCACGTGGGGCTGTGGGGCGGGTTTGAGGGTAAATCAGGCATGCTTTATCTCCATATTGATCTTCATCTTAGCATAGCTTTGAATTTCAGTAAACCAAAAAAAGTGCTGCGGAAAACTCTGTTATTCACTTGAAAGGCGCTCCCGGCGCAGTCAACACAGCCAGACGATGATAAACGGTGACATTTATGTTGCAATTGCCGGGAGGAAATTAAAGACCCACCCGTTATAATAGTTGTACCTGTGGATTTGGAGAGGCAGGCATGGAAAATCATACGCTCACAAAACAATGTGTTGCTGTCGTTGGAGCCGGTCCCGCCGGTCTGTTTGCCGCCCGGGAGCTGTCTGCCAGTGGAATATGCACGGCGGTGCTTAACCGTGATATTAAACCCGGTGGACTGGCTGAGTATGGTATTTATCCTGACAAGCTACGCATGAAGGACGGCCTGCGAAAGCAGTTCCAGCAAATTCTGGAACTGCCCTGCGTGAATTATTTTGGCAACGTCAGCGTGGGCAACGGCGGAGCGTTGACACTGGAGAGCCTGCTGGAAATGGGCTTTGCCGCTGTGCTGGTGAGCACAGGCGCGCAGGGAACCAAATGGCTGGGGCTGGACGGCGAGTACCTGCAGGGGGTGTATCACGCCAAGGATCTGGTGTATCACTACAATCACCTTCCCCCATACAGTGGTTTGCCCTTTGATCTGGGCCGGCGCGCAATGATCGTGGGCATTGGCAATGTAATGATGGATATTGCCTATCATCTGCTGCGGCACAGCGGTGCAGGAGAAGTCATCGCAGTTGGCAGACGCGGACCCGGCGAAATTAAGTTCGACCTGCACGAACTGGAACGTGTCGGCGCTTATCTGGATCTGCCCGACCTGGAAGCCGAACTGAGGCGCTGCGCACCAGCCATGCAGGCTGTAGGGCAGGACCCGGCTGAAACCATGGCGTTCATTCAATCGGCATTGCCAAAGGCTGCGCCGGTCAGCAGCCCGGGTTGCCTGAAATTGCGTTTCATGCTGTCACCCGTGCGCATCAGCGGCAATGAGAACCATCACGTGCGCAAGGTGGATCTGGAACACAACCAGCTCAGCCGGGACGAACGCGGCGAGGTGCGCGCCAGCGGCACAGGCCGGTTTACCCAAATGAAGGTGGACACGGTGGTATTTGCCGTTGGTGACGCGGTTGACCCCAACCTGGGCCTGCCGGTACAGCGCGGCGCTTACCCTGTCAGCCCGCAACCGCGTTTCCCGGTGGAGGGTCAATCGTTTGAATCCACCATGAACGGCGTGTTTCTGGCAGGCTGGTCGCGCAACGCCAGCACCGGGCTGGTGGGCATTGCCCGCCGTGACGGTGTGATGGCGGCGCAAGCCATTCAACAGTATCTCCAGCAGTGCTCGGCAGAGGACCAACCCGGTGTGCGTCCGCAGGTCATGCGGGTTCTCGAGACACGGTTGCAACGCGCCGGTATACGCTACGTTCAGGCGCAGGATCTGGCCGTTCTGCATGAGGCCGAAGTACAGGCAGCCGCCAGCCAGGGTCTGTCTGAGTACAAGTTTGACCGCAATGAGGACATGCTCAACCTGATGGGACGTTAGCTGCCCGGTTTTCAGCATAAAAACGATAATAAAAACAGGCTGCCCCATCGGCAGCCTGTTTGATTTCCTCAACCTGTGCTTACACGCTCAGGCCCGAATTGTAGCGGGTGGAAACCCTGGCCTGCTCATCACGCGGCAACAGCGCGATCAACTGCTGAACAATCGCACGCAGGCGCGGTACATCATTGGCATTCTGGGCACGATAGCCAGACTGGAACAGGTCTTCAGCACGCGCCTGATCGGTCATCTGATGGCGGCTCTCCTCCAGATACTGGAAGAACCCCACCCAGAAGTCCGGCTGCTCGCGCAGGATGGCAACCTGCAGCGAACTCAGGTCGTCGGCGGTACGCACCAGCAGGTCAACATTGCGGCTTTGCTGCGCACGGCGCGCATCACCCTCCAGGCGCTGATACAAGCGCTGGAATTCCGGCTTGCTGCCGGAGCGCGCAATCAGATCGCGCAGTTCGGTGAGAAGATTCTCCACCTTTGCCACCAGCGCCGGGTAACGCAGCGATTCCTCAGCCTGATCCAGCGCTATGCGCAGATCCAGCAGACGTTTTTGCGCCTTGTCACCCGCGTCCACATCGCCCTCGGCGGCATTCAACGCATTGGAAACATTGTTGAGCATCTGCTCGCCGTACACCTGATCTTGAATGATCTGGTTTGCGGAGGCATCGCCGGTCTCGCTTGCCTGACGTTCCAGTTCCGTCAGCCGCTGGCGTTCCTGCTCAAACTCGGTCTCCAGCCGGTCAATATCCGGCGCGGGTTTTTCCAGCTCAATGATTGTGCCAAAATCCTGGTCGAGCATGGTGATGGTGGCCGAGGTCTTGACCATGCGGCTCTCATCCACTTCCAGGGTCAGCTCAATATCCGAACCGGGCGGCAGGTTGCGCCGGATCTGTGTACCCAGGATCTTCAGGTAACCGATCAGCGGGTTGCGGTCCGCCAGCCGGTTCTGCCCCTCAATAATCGGGATGTGCAGTACATCGGTTGTCCCCGCGCGCAATTCCACCGCGGTCTTCAGCACCATGCGCTTGCGGTGCGGCAGGGGTGTACCCTTCATCAGGAACCAGATCACACGATTGTCTGCCAGGGCAATGCCAACGTTATGGATCAACGGCGGCGCAGTGGGAACCACTGCCACGGTGTAGGCAAACTCCTTCGGGTCCACATTCTGTATCTGTCCGTTTGGATCACACAGGGTAATCTGGAACGTGTTGGTCCTGCCCGCTTGCGCCACCAGGGTGGTCATGAATTTGCCATCCGGCGAGAGCGGGATCTTGGGGCTGCGCCAGGCGGGCTGCATGCCAGGGTTGGCAAACTCGATGGTAAACCCATTGAGGCTGCGCCCACCGGCAATGCTGACCTTGCCACCCACAATCGGGTTGGTATCAGCCCCGGCGGGGTTGTATTCAAGATCCAGTTGGTAATGGCTGGGTTCATTCCGGTACCGTCCCACCTCGGCGTCTGGCTGGCGTTGCAGACTGGCGTAATACGCCGCGCCCTGCGCCACCACGGTCAGGGGGTCAATACGGAAGTCAAGCGGAATGCCCAGACCCTCGGTCGCATCTTCAAGGTGTTCGCGCACATATGGAGCCAGGGTGGGTCCGCCCACCAGGATCAGCTTTTCAAAGTTGCGGCTGGTCAGATTGGCTGCCTGAATGGCGTGCCTGCAGATATTGATGGAACGGCGAATGAAAGGCTGCGCCAGGCGCGCCACAGCTTCCTGGGTCAGGTCAAAATCAAAGGGCAGCGGGTTGCCGCCCTCATCCAGGCACAACTGCTCAATCGAGATTGGGAAGGATGGATTATGCGACAGCGCGATCTTGGCTTCCTCAGCCGCCCATTTGAGCTTGGCAAAGGCGTTCTTCCAGCGCGGGTTGGACCGGCTGAATTCGCGCAGTCCAAACTGCTCCACCACCGCAGGCGCAAGGATGCTCTCCACAATCTCCCAGTCGATCAGCTTGCCGCCCAGGTGATTGTCGCCCTCGTGATTGACAATATCAAAGCGCCCATTGCTGATGTGGATGACGGCTGCGTCAAAAGTGCCGCCGCCGAAATCGTACACCATCCAAAATACATTATTGAGCGTGGTGTTGTAAGCGTATGCCATGGCTGCCGCAGTTGGCTCCATGATCAACGGGCTGAAGGAAATGCCCGCCTCAAGCGCAGCCCGGCGCGTGGCGTCGTTCTGGGGCAGTTCAAATGCCGCAGGCACGGTGATCACCGCAGCGGTGAGGTCCTCATTCATGCGCACCTTCACGTCAGCCCGCAGTGACTTTAGCACCTCAGCCGAAAGCTCTTCCGGCAGCATCTCGCGGTGGCTGTCGCGGAAGGTGAAGGCGTGCCGGGTTCCCATCTGCAATTTGAACTCGGTCTGCACATTTTCGCTGTCCATCTCGGCGCGCTGCTTGGCGCGTTTGCCAACGTACAACCGGTTTTGCCGGTCAATCCACACAGCCGATGGGGTGATCTCGCTGCTCTCATTGTTCTTGATCACCGTCACACCGTTGCCGTCCTTGACAGCGATGGCGCTGTTGGTGGTGCCAAGGTCGATTCCGAAATCAATGGTCATGCGGCTCATGGTTTGCTCCTGTTATCTCATCCGGCCGAATCGCCGGTGCTGCTGCACAGAATTTCTGGTACGGCAACTGGCAGGGTTTGCCCATGCCAGCCAATGGGATTGATCTGAATACGGTCGGTTGCGCCCTGGCGGATTAACACCAGCGCCTTGAAGCTGCCATCGGGTTGCACCACCGCTGGCGGGCTGACCCAGCCCGTGTCGAGGTTTTTCAGCTCCACCGTCCAATCGTTCCAGCCATCTTCCGGCTCATAATGGATCTTGCAGTTCACTTCCACCGCGCTCATGCCCGGGCTTGGTTGGCTGCTCCACGTTATGGAACGATCCTGTTTGGGAACAACTGGCGGTTCTGATTGAACCACCTGGGTTGGCACAGGCGAAGCCCAGTCAGGCAGTTTGCCGGTGTAAGCCTCGCCCACCGGCGCGCCGTATTCCAGCACATCATCAAACTGCAGATCCAGTGCAGAAATATACATCTGCGATGAGGTTACCTTGCCCGCGTCCAGTTCGATGCTCAATTGCACGGCATTGCCAGCCGGAAGATCCTCTGGCAGCCATGCGCCGTACAGGTTGAATAATGCCAGCACCTTTCCGGCATGTACCATCTGGTACTCAATCACTTCGTCAGGGTGCATGGCGTGCAGATCCATGGAGGTGCGCAGTTCCAGACTGCCGTAAGCCGGTTGGGAGGTTTCTGGCTCAACCAACCAGCCCAGCGGCGCACCGTTCTTGAGGATCAACGCCAGTCCGCTGTCCGGGTTGGGGGGACGGGCGGGTGTGGCCGCGCGCGCCGGAGGGCGGGG
>DAOUGC010000020.1:0-20693 GCA_034429695.1 Levilinea sp. | reverse complement strand
TCGCCTGCATGGGTCATCCAGCAATCAGGCGTTGAATTCCGTCCACAATCGCCCAGATACCCAGACCAGCCAGCAAAGGCGCCAGCGCGTACTGCATAAACTTATGAATAAAGCCGATGAACCAGCGTGTGAATGGCTCGATCTTTTCTTTTACCATGCGGAAGATGGCATACAGCGCGATCAGGGGGGCCACATAAATGAGCACGTAGACCATCAGCAGGACCACAAAAGCCGGAATGGACGGGTTGAAATCGACCATTTTGCCGATAAAGCCGATCAAGGGAAAAGCGGTGGGCAGGTCGCTGAGGGTGGAGATGATGCCGAACACGAACAGGTGGGTTGGCTTGACAGATTTGATGCCGGTGACCGCCGCCGGATCCACCGGCTGGTTGTGCGATTCTTTGCGATTTTTAAGCCACACGCTCGTGCCAAGTCCGATCAGGGCCAGACCAAGCACGATCTCGCCAGTGTAAACCCACAGGCTGTGTTGATCAACAAATTGGGAAACCTGCGATTTTAATAACCGGTCAAAGCCGTAGAAAAGCGCCATTCCACCGGCGAAGTAAATCAGATAGGTGCTAAACAGGAAGGATAAGGAATGTTCCACCCGCCTGACCAGCGGAAGCAAAACCGCCATGGTGCTGATCGTAGCCGGGTTCAGGCAATCGATGAATGCCAGTCCAAGGGTGATGCCAATTATTTCGATCATGCCTGTTTGTCTCCGAGATAATCCATTAATAAGCGCTGCGCAACGGCAGGTCCGGAACGGGTCAAGGATGGGGAAATACCAATCCAAACAAAGGTGTCCTGTGACATGGAGATGCAGAACAGTATGTAAGCCAGTTCACTGGCCTCATCACGGCTGCGTCGCGGCGTTTCGCTGTGCAGCGCTTCGGTGAGCTGGTTGACCATGGTTTCGATTACCCCCGCGATTTTTGTTTGAATGTCAGCCGATTGTTCCCGGGCGTTTACCAGGGCATTCAGGATGATCTTGTCGGTTTGCCAGTCATCCCGCGGGGCAAAAAGCGCGGTATGAAGCCGCTCCTCGAGGCTCTTTTCCGGATCATTAAGGATGTGGTCAAATTCAACCAGGGTGGTATTGATGATGTGTTCGATCAACTCAGCGATCAGTGTGTCCCGATTGCCGATGTAATGGCGGATGATGCTGCGGGTGACGCCGGCTTTCTCGGCGATTTTTTCCAGGCTGGTTCCATCCACGCCATTCTCTGGTATGCATGCGATAAAGGCATCCAGTAATTGCTGCGTACGAATTTTTTCCAGGCTTTTGCGTCCCATATCATCCTCACTATTATAAATTGTCAATGCTGACAATATATTAGACCAGATTATTGGTGGTTTGTCAATTTCAGGAGCCGTGGAGTGGGTTCGATTTTGAAGCCGCCGTACCCCCTCCGCTCGAATGCGCGAAGAATCCCGATTGTGAAGAATTTTCTCGGTCGCGCGCATTCGAGCACCTCCCCCATTCGCAAAGAACGCGAATGGAGGAGGAGAAAACCAGCCGGGGAGAGGGTTTGATTTTGAAGCCACCGTGCCCCCTCCGCTCGAATGCGCGAAGAATCGCAATTGTGACGAATTTTCTCCGTCGCGCGCATTCGAGCACCTCCCCCATTCGAAAAAACGCGAATGGAGGAGGAGAAAGCGGTGCTGGAAAATATTTGTTTTCTTCATTCGTGCCCTTCGTGTTGATGCCCCGCCATTCCCACAAGGGCAAAAATTGGTACATTTTCCCTTCCCACGACGAAACAACGGAAGAAATCAAAAGATGTGCCGGTGGGATTATTGCATCATGACATGAAGAGGGTTATACTGGCTGAATTCTTTTCCTGGACAGAGCTTATGCAAAAATTTTTTATTGAGGGCATCATCGCCGCCCGCAAGGGTGCCAAAAAAGGAAGGCCCGAGCCGGTTACGCTGGCGGTGTGGGCAAACTCACGCGAAGAAGCGCTGACCGAAGCCAGACGCGCCGCTGGTGCGGTGGACTGGGTGGAGGGTCCGCGGATTGGACAATCTGAGGAGCAGCGTATGCGTGCCATGGGTGCGCCCGAGCTGTTTAATTATGAAGAGACCAACAATCCATCCAGGGGCGACAGGAAACGCTAAGAGGTAACCATGCAGGAGCGGGGAAAGTTCAGCGGACTGTTTTATTTATTGGTGGTCTACATCATCTGGGGCAGTACCTATCTGGCCATCCGCATTGCGGTGATGCCCGGAGCGGGCTTCACGCCCTTCATGTTGGGAGCCATGCGTGCGCTGGTCGCCGGGGCGATGATGATCGCGTGGGCGGCAATGCTCAAGCAGCGCCTGCGCCCCAGCCGGGGGGAATTGATCGTTCTGGCTGGCTCTGGCGTGCTGTTGTGGGTGGGTGGCAACGGGCTGGTGATGTTTGGTGAGCAGCGCGCTGACTCGGGTCTGGCGGCGTTGATTATCGCCAGCACCCCGTTGTTCACCGCGGTGATCGAAGCCGTGGTGCGCCGCAAACCGCCCACGCTGCGCCTGGTGGGCGCCCTGCTGATCGGCCTGGCAGGCCTGGGCGTGTTGGGCTACCCTGTGTTGCGCTCGGGTGTGCACGCTGATACATTTTCCATTCTGGCGCTGTTTGGCGCTTCGTTATCGTGGTCAGCGGGCAGTGTGTGGCAGAGCCTGCGCCGTCCGCAGCTTTCGGCTCAGGCAAGTTCGGGTTATCAGTTGCTGGCAGGCGGCATCGGTTTTGTGCTGATGGCGATCCTCACCGGTGAGCCGCTGCCCACCCCGACCCCGGCTGCCTGGGGGGCCTGGGCATATCTGGTGATCTTCGGCTCGGTGATCGGGTTTACCTCGTTTGTACAGGTGCTCCGGTTGCTGCCCATCCGTCTGGCAATGACGTACTCATACGTCAACCCGATCATTGCCGTCCTGCTGGGCTGGATGATCCTCGGCGAGCAGATCACCGGTTGGACGGTGGCCGGCGCTGTGCTGGTGCTGTTGGGTGTGTGGGGGGTGTTCAGCGCGCATGCGCATCAGGAGGCGCAGGAACGCAGCGCCAAACTGGAAGCAGAAGCAGCAGAGTAGATCAATAGCATTGCCATTTCCTACCGCGAGCGGACCGCCCGCGGTTTTTTATTTTTCGGTGGGTGGGGCTGCGTGGAGCATCCCTCCGGGCGAATGTGCGGGATGTGGAGCACCCCCTCCGCTCGAATGCGCGAAGAATTGAGATTGTGAAGAATTTTCTCCGTCGCGCGCATCCGAGCACCTGCCCCATTCGCAAAGGACGCGAATGGAGGAGGAAAAACAATTCCCTCCCCTGAATGCGGAGTGTTCATTACACGGTAGTTTTTGTAGGGCAGGTCGCCAGCTTGCTGGCGCGGCGTACTTACATCCCGCCGTTTTTTGCATGTTGACATGAAGAGATTTTCAACACGAATGGCACGAATGGACGAACTACACGAAAAAAGCACAGGAAACAGTGGCGCTTGAAAGACCCCCATCCCAATAGGGAAAGTCCGAATGGAATTAATGCCCGCTTCAGAGTAGATTGTTTGAACAGGAGGGCGTTGAGATGGTGAAACGCATTCAGGATATGGAAGTGGATCAAAACCTGGAGTTTCAGAAAAAAGAATGGGCCGTGGAGCGCATCGGCTGGGTGGGCATGGGCCTGATCCTGCTGCTGGCTTTGCTGGGTCTGTTTGGAGATGGCCCCTTAAGCAGGGTGAGGGTGAATGCCGGCGGCGCAACCGAACTCGAATACCAGCGTTTCATGCGGGATGGGTCTGAGGATGTATTGCTGGTGCGCACCCTGCCCGGCCCGGACGGCAAAGTGGTGGTTGAACTGGAACGGGCATATCTGCAGCGCTACAAAGTGAATCAGGTGCAGCCCGAACCGGAAAGCGTCCAGGTGGGCAACGGAGTGATGCGCTTTGTTTTTCGGGCGTATGGCAGTGAACCGGTGACGATTATTTATCATCTTACACCGCTTAAAGTTGGTTCGGCGCGCACTTTGCTGGGGGTGAATGGCGAGCGTATTACAGTCAATCAGTTTGTTTATCCGTAAGTGAGGAACGGGTGGAAATCATTATCAAAGCTGTTGTTGTTTATCTTTTATTGCTGCTGGTCTTTCGCATCAGCGGCAAGCGTTCACTGGCTCAGTTGACCGCGTTTGACTTCGTCCTGCTGTTGATTATTTCAGAAGTGATCCAGCAAGCACTGCTGGTGGGTGACAATTCGCTCACGCGCGGCATGGTGCTGGTGATGGCGCTGGTGAGCATGGACATTTTGATTTCGCTGCTCAAAAGGAAATCACACCGGTTTGAGAAGGTGATGGATTCCGTGCCGTTGATTCTGGTGGATCGCGGCAAGCCACACCCTGAGCGCATGCGTAAAAGCCGTGTGGATGAAGACGATATCCTCAATCAGGCGCGCGTCCTGCAAGGGTTGGAACGCATGGATCAGGTGAAGTACGCCGTGCTGGAGCGCAGCGGCGGCATCAGCATCATACCCTGGGGGCCGGGTGAGAAACCGGGAGAGTCGTGAGCGCTCAGCCTGACAGGGGCCAGATCAACGGGACCAGAACAATGGCGACCACCAAAATGATGAGGGTCAACAGTGAACCCACCCTGACAAAATCCACAAAACGGTAGTTGCCCGGCCCGTACACCATCAGACAGGACGGCTCCAGTGGGGTGAGGAAGGAACAACTTGCGCCGATGGCGATCATGATGGCAAAGGTGCGTGGATTGAGATCCAATTGCAACGCGGTCTGGATGGCGATGGGAACCACCACCACCGCCGCCGCCTGATTGGACATGGGCTGGGTAAGCAGCAGGGAGAGGACAAAAAACGCCCCAAGGATCACCAGTGGATTAACGCCGCCTGCAATGCTGACGATCAGGTCGGCAATATAAGTGGCGGTTCCGGTTTGCTCCATGGCTGTACCCAGCGCCAGCATGGAGCCGATCAGTAAAAAGGCTTTCCATTCCACTTCGCGGTAAGCCTCTTCAGGGGTCAGGCAGCGGGTGACAAATGCCAGCAAGGCTCCAAGCAGCACGGCCACAGCCAGAGGGAGCACACCAAAGGTGGCCAGCCCCAGGGAGAGGATAAAAATACCCACTGCCAGCGGGGCACGCTGGGTATTGGTGCGTTCGGTCATGGACCCGAGAATACGGAAGAAACGGCTGCGTCCCAGCATGGCGATGTTGCCGGGGTCACCCTGCAGCAGCAACTGGTCGCCAACCCGCAAACGCACGCGGCTGAATTTGTCGGAGATGGTCTTGCCGCTGCGGTGAATTCCCAGGATCTGCAACCCATAGCGTTCGGCAAATTCCAGGCGTTTGGGCGTGCGGCCAATCAGGGGGGAACCGGGCAAAAGGATGGCTTCCACCATGGTGGCGTCAAATTCAAGGACACTGCCTTCTCCATCACCACCGGGGGCAGGAGCGGGTTTGAAGTCAATGCCAACCTGATCCTTGACGCGCACGATGTCGTCGCGGCGACCCTGTACGGTGAGGATGTCGCCCGCCTCGATCACCAGGCTCGAGCGGGGGGAGGTGTACAGGCGTCTCCCCTTTTGCAGGCGCAAAATGGACACGTCCTCAATGATTTGATCCAGTTCAAGTTCACCCATGCTGCGTCCGATCAGCGGGGAACCCTCCAGGACGATGATTTCAGCACTGTAGGGGGGAGGTTCAACATTTTCCAACAGATCACGGGTGTTCTCCCGGGTTGGAATTATGCGCCGACCTACCCAGTACATGTATGCGATGCCAAAAATGGCGATCACAATACCCACCACAGACATTTCGAACATGCGAAGCGGGGGCATGTCATAGCGGCGGATCAGACCGCTGATCACAATGTTGGTGGATGAGCTGATCACCGTCACAGGGCTGGTGAGGATGGAGGCAAATGCCAGCGGCATGAGTAAACGCGATGGCGGGGTGCGGCTTTGTCGGGACAACCCCATGGCAATGGGGACAAAAAACGCCGTGGCTGCGGTGTTGCTGATGAATGCCGACAGGGCGGCTGCAGAGATCATCATCACCAGCAACAGGCGTTTGGGGTTGTTGCCGGTGCGGCGCAAAATGGCATGACCCACCACGTCCACCACGCCGGTGCGCACCAGCGCCGCGGTAAGGATCAGCAAGCCCAGGATCATCAGCGCGGTTTCACTGCCGAAACCGGCAAAGGCATCCTCGGCGGTCAACATGCCCGCGAAGATCATCGCCAGCAGCAACCCCAGCGCAACGATCTCGGCCGAAATCACCTCAATCGCAAACAGGATCATGGCGATGAGGATATAACCAAGAAGGAGTGCAATTTGCAGAGTCATAATCCCGAAGTCATCCCACCTGATGAAATTGTTGATAATATTTGTAGATTATAGTCGTTCGCAAGCCGTCCGGCAACATGCAACCTTGTGGCGTGGCAAGCAGAATGAAAGCATGTTCCGCCCCCCGACGCTGATCAGGCTCACAAAATACGTTATAATTGCGAAAGATGAGGAATCGATTAGCGGGATTGTTACTGCTGGTAGTGATCCTCCTCAGCGGTTGTTCGGGCAATACAACCAGCCAGACCGATCCATTTACACCTTCCGCATATATTGAGAACAAAGGCTCAGATACCATTGTGAATCTGGCGCTTGCATGGGCGGAAGAATACCAGGCCAGTCACCCGGAAGTGCGAATTTCGGTAACAGGGGGCGGGTCGGGCACCGGAATTGCTGCCCTGGCCAATGGAACGGTGGATATTGCCAACGCATCCCGTTCAATCAAGGATGAGGAGCTGGCGCTGGCACGGGCCAAAGGATACGACCCTGTGGAGTTCATCATAGCGCGCGACGCCATTGCGGTGATCGTGAACCCGTCGAATCCCATTGACCGGCTTACCCTGGAACAAATCTCGGCAATTTACAAAGGCGAGATTAACAACTGGAGCGAGCTGGGCGGCGAAGATTGGCCCATTGTGCGGCTTTCGCGTGAGACCAACTCAGGAACCCACGTTTATTTTCTCGAAGAGGTGGTCCGGTTGGGTTCGGGCGAAGACAAGAGTATTTTCTCCCCCAACACATTGTTGCTGCCCTCATCCGAGGGTATCATTTCAGAAGTACGCGACAACCCAAATGCCATGGGTTATGACGGGCTTGGGTATGTGACCGAGGACGTGAAGGTGCTGGCGGTCTCGGCGGCTGGTTCGCAAAGTTACGTGCTGCCTTCCATCCAAACGGTTAATGACGGGACCTATCCCATCTCACGCGATCTGTACATGTATACCAGCCAGGAACCAGAAGGCGCTGTGCGGCAATATCTGGAATGGATCTATTCCGATGAAGCACAGGCCATTGTGGGTGAACTGGGCTTTGTGCCGTATCAGGAGGGCAGATGAAGACCCCCTCCTTTTACCAGGCCGGTGTGAAATGGTCAGAGCGCGTGATCACCTGGGTGATCCGGGCTTCGGGTTATGTTTCCATCCTGTTTGTCAGCCTGATCTGCCTGTTCCTGCTGCGCGAAGGCTTGCCGGCGTTGCAAAGCGTGCCGCTGGACAGCATGTTTGGCGAATTCTGGTATCCCATTGAGGGGTATTTCAGTATTCTGCCATTACTGGCCGGTTCATTAACGGTGACAGTGGTGGCGTTGTTGATTGCCGTACCCTTTGGGCTGCTGACCGCCATATTTATCTCCGAAGTTGCCCCGCCCTGGGCAAAAGAAATCCTCAAGCCGCTGGTGGAAGTGCTGGCGGGGCTGCCATCGGTGGTGCTCGGCTTTATGGGCATTCTGGTGCTATCGCCCTTCCTGCGCCAGACCCTGAACCTGCCCACCGGACTGACCGCCTTTACCGGCGCGCTGTTGCTTGGCTGGGCGGCAATTCCCACCATCGTATCGGTCTCAGAGGATGCGCTAAACACCGTGCCGTGGTCCTACCGTGAGGCGGCGTTATCGCTCGGCTCCACGCCGTGGCAGGTGATGTGGGGTGTAACGCTGCCCGCCGCGCGTTCCGGTGTGATCACTGCCGTCATGCTGGGGCTGGGTCGTGTGATCGGCGAGACCATGGCGGTGATGATGGTAACCGGCAATGCGCCGGTGCTGCCCTCCGGTTTGAACGCCATTTTTGCCCCCATCCGCACCATGACCGCCACGATCGCCTCTGAAATGGGTGAGGTGGCAAACGGCAGTGAGCATTACCGCGTGTTGTTCTTCATCGGCATTGTGCTGTTTGTTGTCTCGCTGATCATCAATATCGTCGCTTTCACCATCAGCAACCGGCGCATGAAGCGCACCGAGCGCCTGCTCTCATAACCCATGGACGAATCCTACCGCCACCATCCGGTCTTCACCCCGCAGCTCAGGCAAAAACTGGGCTATGGGTTGTTGATCACCGTGAGCGTGCTGACTGTGCTGCCAATCATCGCCCTGATCGTGTACATCCTGATCCAGGGGCTTCCGGCGATTAGCTGGGAATTCATCACCGGTTTCCCGCGGGACGGCATGCGCGCCGGGGGCATCTGGCCTGCCATTCTGGGAACACTATACCTCACACTGGGCACGGCGTTGTTCTCGGTTCCACCCGGCATTGCCGCCGCCATTTATCTGGCAGAGTACGCACCAGACAACCGCTGGACGCGCGCCATCCGCATCGCCATGATCAACCTGGCGGGAATTCCGTCGGTGGTGTACGGGTTGTTTGGTCTGGGGTTGTTTGTGATCTTTCTCCAGTTTGGCACCAGTATTCTGGCAGCCTCCCTCACCCTGTCCATCATGACCCTGCCGGTGATCATCAGCACCACCGAGGAAGCGCTGCGCTCTGTGCCCAACAATTTCCGTGTGGTCGGCGTTTCGCTGGGGGCAACCCGCTGGCAGACCATCTGGCGCATCGTGCTGCCGCAGAGCCTGCCCGGCATCCTCACAGGGGTGATTCTTGGCCTGGAGCGCGCCGCCGGTGAGACCGCGCCGATCCTGTTCACCGGTGCGGCGTTCTTCCTGCCGCAATTGCCGCACTCGCCACTGGACGCCACCATGGCGCTGCCCTATCATTTGTTTGTCATATCCACCCAGGTTCCCGGCATGCCCCTGCAAATTCAGTACGGAACCGTGCTGGTGTTGTTGTTCTTTGTGCTGGGCATGAACCTGATCGCCACCGTGATCCGTTCGAGGGCGCGCAAGCGCAGGCAGTGGTAGCATGGACAAGCTGATCATCGAAAACCTGACCGTGCGATATTCAGACGGGGCGGAGAGCCTGCGTGACGTCTCGCTCAAGATCCCTGCCAATGCGGTGACCGCGCTGTTTGGTCCCGCGGGTGGCGGTAAGAGCACCCTGTTGCGCTGCCTGAACCGCCTGAACGACCTGGCGGATGTGGATCAGGTGAGCGGCCGGGTGTTGTTCAACGGCTTGAACATCCTTGATAAAAGCCTTGAGGTCAATGAACTGCGTCGCAAGATCGGCATGGTGTTCTCCCGTCCAGTGGTGCTGCCGCTTTCGATCCGCCAGAACATCACTTATGGGCTGGAAGTGGCCGGAGAACGGCGCAAATCACGCCATGATGAGGCGGTTGAGCGTTCATTACAACAGGCCGTTTTGTGGGATGAAGTTTACGACCGGCTGGACGCCCCCGCCACGGCGCTTTCGGGCGGGCAGCAGCAGCGCCTGTGCATCGCCAGGGTGCTGGCGCTTGAACCCGAGGTGATCCTGCTGGATGAGCCGACCTCGGCGCTCGACCCCGTATCCACCTCCAAGATCGAGACCCTGCTGCACGAACTGAGTGAAACGTTGACGGTGGTGATCGCCCCGCACAACACCCAGCAGGCTGCCCGGGTTGCCGATTTCGCGGCTTTCTTCCTGCAGGGCGAGGTGGTTGAAGTCAGCGCGGGCAAAGCCATGTTCCTCACGCCCACCAATCCCAAGACCCAGGAATACATCGAAGGCCGCTTCGGATAAGCCGATCCATGCCGGAAGGATGATCTCTTTCACGAATGAAACATTCGTGGGATGCATGTGCATGTGTATTTCGTGTTATGCTTTTAGTGTTGTTTGAAAAACTCGTCAGAGGGTGGCGTGATGGGACATTTGCTGTGTACAACCTGCCAGAAAACCTACGGTTTGGATGAGCCGGTGTGGCGCTGCGAGTGCGGCGGGCTGCTGGACATCGTTTTTACCCCCGTCATTGACCCGGGGGAGTTTTCCCGGGGACCGTTGAACTTGTGGCGTTACGCCGCCGCCCTGCCGCTGCCCGGGGACGTACAGCGGGTGAGCTTTGATGAGGGTTTTACCCCGCTGACGCGCTTTGTTTTGGACGGCGCTGCAGCGTGGGTCAAACAGGATCATCTATTCGCCAGCGGGTCATACAAGGACCGCGGCGCTGCGGTGTTGATCAGCAAGGCGCGCCAGCTTGGCGTGCAGCAGGTGGTGGAAGACTCAAGCGGCAACGCGGGCTGCGCCATCGCTGCCTACTGTGCCAGGGCAGACATTGCCTGTGACATTTATGTGCCCGCTGACACATCCCCCGGCAAGCTGGCGCAAATGCGCATGGCGGGCGCCAACATGCACCTGATCCCCGGCAGCCGCGAGGATACCGCCCGCGCTGTGATGAGCGCGGCACAACACACCTATTACGCCAGTCATTCGTGGAACCCGTTTTTCTTTCACGGAACCAAGACCTGGGCGTACGAGGTGGTGGAGCAACTGGGGTGGCAGTCGCCGGATTACGTTGTGCTTCCCGCCGGAAACGGCACGCTGCTGCTGGGCGCTGCGCTGGGTTTTGCCGAGCTGCACGCCGCCGGGGTCATAACACACGTTCCGCGCATCATTGCTGTGCAAAGCGCGCGCTGTGCTCCGCTGGAGACGGCTTTCCGGCAGGGTGGGGATGCCCCGGCTGCCATTCAAAAAGGCGACACGCTGGCAGAGGGCATTGCCATTGCCGAGCCGGTGCGCGGAGCGCAGATACTGGCGGCCGTGCGCCAGAGCAGCGGTGAATTTCTGACGGTGAGCGAGGAGCAGATCATTGCTGCACTGCGCGAAACCGCAAGCATGGGTTTTTACATGGAGCCGACCGCCGCTGCCACCATCGCCGGGTTGCGGCTGGCAACCGCCCGATACCCCGGCGCGCGCATGGTCTCGGTGTTCACCGGGCACGGGTTGAAATCCACCGAGAAGATGCTGCATTTACTGGAAGAAGGTTGATGAGGCATGAGCAACAAGGCTGATTTTGAAAATGAAGCTCGTTTTGAAAGCACCCTGCCAATCACGGTTCTGATCCGTCCGGCAGGGATGGAGCGCGAGGACGGCGGCCCCGATGACTGGCAGGTTCTGGACGAGGGTCCGGGCATTTTTCGCATACCGGCTGGAAATGAGGTGGGGGTGCGTTATAAATCCGGCGACGACCGCGGTTTGGGCGCGCTGGTGGCTGAACTGGAGGGCCTGGCTCCACTGCGGTACCTCAACCTGGGCGAGAACCGCAAGATCACCGATGGCGGCCTGGCGCGCCTGGCGCCCCTGACGCGGTTGGAGTGGCTGAACCTGTCATCGGTGGACATCACCTCCAAGGGGTTGGCGCATCTGGCGGTGTTGCCCAATCTGCAGGTGCTTGACCTGAGCTACTGTAACCGCCTGACGGACGAAGCTGTAAAACCGTTGCGTTCGTTAACCCGTTTGCGCTATCTGAATTTACAAGCCTGCTTTAAAATGACCATGTCTGGCATGAAACGGTTGGAACGCCGCGGACTGACGATCTTCACCGGCATCAGCAAGTACGCCACGGGCTGAAACCGTTTCATGGGGAGACGTTTGAACGACCGGCAATTTGTGGACACCCATTGAACCTGTTAAAGGATAACCCATGCTCACCCAGATGCACTTTCACGCTCCTTTTGCGCCCATCGCCGACCCTGCGGCGGTGGTGATCTCGGGCAATGCCCGTTTCACTGTGCTCAAACCCAACCTCATTCGCATGGAATACGCCCCGGCAGGGCAGTTTGAGGATCGCGCCAGTCAGCCGTTCTGGTATCGCCATCAGCCGGTTCCGGCGTTCCAAACCGACCGCCAGGCAGGCAGGCTGACCATTGAGACCAGCGCGTTGCTGCTGACTTATCTGGAAGGCAGCCCATTTGATGAGGAAAGCCTGCAGGTGCAGGTGAAAGCCAATGCCGTCACATGGCATGCCGGCGACCCCAACCCGCGCAACCTGCTTGGCACAACCCGCACGCTGGACGAGACGCGCGGTGTGATTGTGCTGGAGGAGGGACTCAACTCACGCGACGGGTGGGCGCTGGTGGATGACAGCACAACGCTGGTTTTCAACGATCAGGGCTGGCTGGAAAACCGGGATGTGCCCGAAGGCCAACTGGACTGGTACTTCTTTGGATACGGCCACGAATACCTGCTGTGCCTGCTGGATTATCAGGATGTCACCGGGCGGGCGCCGCTGTTGCCGCGCTGGGCGCTGGGCAACTGGTGGAGCCGTTACTGGGAATACAGTGCTGATGAACTGGGCGGCTTGATGGACGAGTTCAAGGAACAGCAGATCCCGCTTTCGGTTTGCATCATTGACATGGACTGGCACCTCACCCGCACGGGAAATGATTCCAACGGGTGGACCGGCTATACCTGGAACCGCGACCTGTTCCCTGACCCGCCGGGTTTCATTCACTGGCTGCACGAACAGGGGTTGCGCACCTCGCTCAACCTGCACCCGGCGCTGGGGGTGTGGAACCACGAGGAGCAGTATCAGGATATGGCGCGGGCGATTGGTCAGGACCCGGCGGATGGCAAACCGGTGATGTTTGACATTGCCGACCCCACCTTTGCAAAGGCTTATTTTGAAGTGCTGCATCACCCGCTGGAAGCACAGGGGGTGGATTTCTGGTGGATGGACTGGCAGCAGGGCAAGGAGAGCAAGGTGAAAGGGTTGGACCCGTTGTGGTGGCTCAATCACCTGCATTTCTACGACCTGGGCCGCAACGGCAAGCGCCCATTTGTGTTCTCGCGCTGGGGTGGGTTGGGCAATCACCGCTACCCGATTGGGTTCTCTGGCGACACCGAAGTGACCTGGGGTGCACTGGCCTATCAGCCGTACTTCACAGCCAGCGCCGCCAACGTGGGTTACGGTTGGTGGAGCCACGACATCGGCGGGCATTACTTTGGGCACGAAGACGGCGGACGTTATACGCGCTGGGTGCAATTTGGAGCGTTCAGCCCCATTTTGCGCCTGCACTGCACCAAGGACCCCTACCTGGAACGCCGCCCGTGGGGCTATGATGACCGGGTGTTGTCGATCACATCCCAGTTCATGCGCCTGCGCCACGCACTGGTGCCGTTCATCTACACCCTTTCATGGCGCAATGAAAGCCAGGGGGTGCCGCCCATTCTGCCGATGTATTACGATCACCCTGAGCAGGAGGAGGCTTACCATGCCCAGCACCAGTACATGCTGGGCGGCAGCCTGCTGGTTGCGCCGGTGACAGCGCCGGAAGACCCCGAGCTGGGACGCAGCAAATGGGGTGCATGGTTGCCGCAGGGGCAATGGTTCGACTTCTTCACCGGTCAACCTTACACAGGCGGCTCCTGGGTTTCACTCTTCCCGCGCCTTGAAGACATGCCGGTGTTTGCCAAAGCCGGAGCCATCGTGCCGCTGGCGCGCGGTGAAGGTGTGGATTACTTTGAGAAATTCGGTACGCCGTTGCCGGTTGAGATGGACATTGTGGTCTTCCCTGGCGCCGACGGCGAATTTGAATTATTTGAGGACGACGGTGACACCACCGCTTACCGCAACGGCCATTACCGCCTGATCCGTTTTGAGAACCGCTGGACGGCAGGCCACATGACGGTGCGCGTGCACGCTGCCACGGGTGACCATTTGGTGGGGCCGCAGGACCGCGAGTATAACCTGGTGGTGCGCGGTGTGCGCGAGCCAGCCCAGGTGAGCGTGAAGGTGGACGGCGCGGAGCAGGAACTGGAATGGATCTATGATGAAGCCAACCGCGAATTGTACGTTGGTCCGCTGGATGTCTCGGTGGAGTCGGATGTTGAGGTGATCATCACGGCTGCCGGCGGTGGGTTGATCGCCGAAAATGATCTGCGCCGCCAGAATGTGCTGGATCTGCTGCGCAGCATGCCCATGCCCACCTTCGCAAAGGTGCGCATTGAGAGAAAACTGCCCGAGTTGCTTGAGGATGTACATGCACTGGGGATGTTCCTGCCGGTGTTGACAGCGGTGCAGACCCAGGCGCTGGCTGAGGCGCTGACCGGTGCGGGATCGCTGTATTTACCTGAGAGTGGCAACCGCGCCCGTGTAATCGTGTGGAACCCGACCGGCAGGACCGGTTTGCAGATCCAGCAGAGCGTGATGTACGAGACCTGGTGGCATACTGACCGCTTCCAGCTTTCACAGGCTCCGGTGTTCCAGGTGATCTTCCCCGAAGAGCTTGGCGATCACCCGCGTGCGCACTGGATGTTGCGGCTGGATTACTTTGGCCTGACCGACGTTGTCTACGACGGCGGCAAGGCAGAAAAATAAGGTATGACCGACCCGGTTTATGACCTGGCGGTGATCGGTGGTGGGGCGGCGGGTTTTTTCGCCGCCCTTCACGCTGTTGAGCGCGCTGCACAACAGGGCGGCAACCTGCGGGTGGTGATCCTGGAGAAAGGCGCGCGTTTTCTCAGCAAGGTGCTGGTGTCTGGCGGGGGGCGTTGCAACCTGACCAATGCCATCGAGGACCCGGCTGAGCTGGCAAAGCATTACCCGCGCGGCGGGCGTGAACTGCGCGCCGCCCTGCACCACTTTGGCAGTGCGGATACAAAGACATGGTTCCAGTCGCGCGGGTTGAAACTCAAGACCGAGCCGGACGGGCGCGTGTTCCCTGTCTCTGATCGGGCGCAATCGGTCATTGACCTGTTGTTGAACGAAGCCGCGCGCTTGAAGATCGAGTTGCGTGACCGCACTCCGGTGGAAAATATCCAGCAGGGGCAGCACGGGTTTGTGCTGGGACTGCGCGGGCAGGGGGTTCTGAATGCAAGGACTGTCCTGCTTGCCACTGGTGGAGACGCCGCTGCCATGAAACTGGCGGAGAGTCTGGGGCACACCATCATGCCGCCGGCGCCCTCACTGTTTACTTTTGTTGTCAAGGACCCGCGCCTCACCGGGCTGGCGGGTGTTTCAGTTCCATCCGCAAGGGTGAGCCTGGAGGCCTGGGGGCTGCGCAGCCAGGGGCCGCTGCTGGTGACGCACTGGGGTTTGAGCGGACCGGCGGTGCTGCGCCTGTCGGCGTGGGGCGCGCGGCATTTGCATCAGGCTGGTTATCAGGCTGAGTTGACCGTCAACTGGGGCATCGGTGAGTGGGATGATGTGTATGCTGCGCTCAAAGGGCTGCGTTCTGCAACCCCGCGCCGCCTGGCAGCGGCAAAAGTGAGCGAGCCGGTTGAATGGCGCGTCCTGCCCCAGCGCATGTGGGAACGCCTGGTTGAACATGCCGGCATCCCGCTCGATCAGGAGTGGGGTGGGGTGTCCAACGCCGCGTTACAGGCGCTCGCGGATGGGTTGAGCCGCGCGCACTTTGCAGTGAGCGGCAAGGGGGAATTCAAGGACGAGTTTGTCACCTGCGGCGGGGTGAGCCTGAAGGAAATTGATTTTCGCACCATGCACAGCCGTGTCTGCCCGGGTTTGTACGTGGCCGGTGAAGCCCTGGATGTGGACGGCCTGACCGGCGGGTTTAACTTTCAAAATGCGTGGACCACCGGCTGGCTGGCAGGTGAGGCCATTGCCGTGGGTCTGACATCGGGGTAAACATCCCCCTGCGCCGCTCATCTTTCCCCATTCTTTGATAGGAACATTCCCCATTGCCGCTGCATGTGGTGCCGCTTAAAGTTAAGCAACAACCATTTGGTTGATGAATTTGCTGTATATATGAGGAGATAAAGGTATTTATGAAACGCTTTATTGTTTTGCTTGTGGTGATCTTCTCGCTGGTGCTGGCAGCCTGCACGCCGGAGGAACCTGTTGAAGTGCCCGTGACCGGCGCAACGTTGGTTCCGGATACCACCAATGAAGATATGCTGCCATTGATCACGCTGGCTGTGCAGGAACGTCTGGCGGCCGAACTGGGCGTGGAAATTTCGGATGTTGAAATCACGGAAGCCGAGCCGGTGGAATGGCCGGATGCCTGTCTGGGGCTGGGTCGGGCGGATGAATCGTGCGCCCAGATGGTGACCCCCGGCTGGCGGCTGACGGCGGTGGTGAATGGACAGACTTACCAAGTTCGCACCCCCAACGGCACGGCGGATATTCGCTGGGAATAAGCTTTCATAGCTAACTTCCTGTCGCAGAGGCGGGGAGCAGGGTTATTATCGGTAGAGCATTACCCCTGCTTCCCCTCTGCGATGTTATTTTTAATGGTTGGAAGGTTATGCACGTTGCCGGTTGATCGCCAGCCCTGCTGGCGGTTGCCGTTTGTAGGGCAACAGCGAGTTATGCGCTGGGCGGGATGATCAGAACTGGGCCTTGAGGCGCTGCAGGCAATGCGCCAGGTCAATGCCGGGGCCAAGAACGTCCCTCCACAGATCGCCGATGTGCTGGACGCGTTCCAGAATGTTGCGCATGTGAAAATCCGCCGGGCGCAAACCGGGGCGCACTTCGTCCCAGCGCAGCGGGGTGGACACCGGCGCGCCGCGCACCGGACGCAGACCGTAGGGCGCCACCAGGGTCTGTCCGGGCCGGTTTTGCAGGATGTCGAGATACATCCTTCCGCCGCGCTTTTTTATGGAACGCTCGCTGGTGGTCAACTCAGGCAGGGGGGCGCGCACCCATTCATTGATGATTTGTCCGAACTGGCGGGTTTGTTCGTAGGTGTACTGCCCGCCCAGCGGCACGAAGATGTGCACTCCATCCTTGCCCGATGTTCGCGGCAGATGCACCGCTCCAATCGCATCCAGCAGCTCGTGGAATTTCAGTGCCACCGTAATGACATCATCAAAGGTCTGATCAGCGGGGTCCAGGTCAAATACCAGGTAATCGGGACGGTCCAGGCGGTCAATGCGCGAGTTCCACGGGTGCAGTTCAATGGCGCCCAGGTTGGCAGCGTAAACCAACGACGCTTCGTTTTCCACCACCAGATAATCAACCGGGTCGGTGGAAGCGTCTGACGGGATGGGATGGGTGTGCGCCCAGCCGGGGGCTGAATCCATATCTTTTTGATAAAAGTTTTTGCCGTGTATGCCATTGGGGAAGCGGTTGAGGTTGGCAGCGCGCCCCGCCAGATACGGCAGAATATAGGTGGACATGCTGCGATAATATTCGATTACATCACCCTTGGTGATGCCATCCTCAGGATAATACAGCTTGTTGAGATTGGTCAGCGACAGCTCGATGTTGCCGATATAGACGAGGGTCTCTTTGGACTGTGGAGCTGCATACCGGCGTGCAGCAGGTGATGTTGGGGTGGCTACGGGTTGCTCACGGCGCACGTCGCGCGGGTCGCAATCCGGGCGCAGCCCCATGAAAATTGGCATGCGCATCTGATTGTCAGCGGTCCATTCAGCGAACTGCACTTCACACACCAGTTCCGGCTCGGTCCACGTGGCGGGCATGTTGGTGCGCGGTGGGGTGCGGAAGGGCGCCGTGGAGCGTTCCAGTTTTTGCAGGCGGGCGTGCACCTCGTCCAACTCTTCATCAGTGAAACCTCCACCGGTATGGCCCACAAAAACCAGATCCCTGCCCTCATACATGCCCAGCAGCAGCGCCCCCATGCGTTTGCGCCCACCGCGCGGCTGGGTGTAGCCGCCGATCACAACCTCCTGCCGGCGGTGCACCTTGACCTTGAGCCACTCGGTGGAGCGCACCCCGGGGCGGTACTGGCTTTCGCGCAGCTTGGCGATCACGCCCTCCAGCCCGTTTTGCACAGCGAGTTTGAAGAAATCCACCCCGTTATCGGTGATATGGTCAGAAAAGCGCAGGCGGGTGAGGGTGGGCGGCAACACCTGACGCAATAATTGTTTGCGGCGCTCCAGCGGCAGCTTGCGCAGGTCCACGCCTTCGAGGTGAAGCAGGTCGAAAATGTAATACAGCAGGGTTCCCTTGCCGGTGCGGCGATATTGCTGTAATAGCTTGAATGACGACTTGCCCGCTTCATCGATCACCACGATCTCGCCGTCAAAGACGGCATGGAAGGCAATGCGGCGCAGTTCGGACAGGATTGGGGGGAACTCCTCCCGAAAATCAAGCTGTTTGCGCGAGTACAGGCGCGGGGCGTCTGGACCGGTTTCTGCAAAGGCGCGGAACCCGTCCCACTTTAATTCGAACAGCCATTCAGGGCTGTCAAAAGGCTCGCCCACCAGACTGGCGAGCATGGGTTCAACAAACCCGGGCGGCGCAGAACGTTTTGCCCCGCCCAGATCCAGCTCGGACGCATTGATGCGAAAGCGTCCATCCTCGCCCTCAACCGGCCTGCGGGCTGATAGCTCCTCCAGCTTCTCGCCGGAGCGTACGGACTCCCCCTCAACCAGCACGTCAGCGCTGCTGGCATATTCGTCGTCCTTTTTCACCAGCAGCCAGTTGCCGCCGTCCGCATTGCGGCTGCCTTTCATCTGAAACAGGTGAAACTCACCGCGCAGTTTGCTGCCCCGCAACAGCAGTTTAAAATCCCCCTTTGCCAGCATGGCGCGCAAAGCCTCCACGCTTTGGTCGCGCCCGTTTGTCCCCACTGCCTGATAAACGCCCTCATCCCAGATGATCATGCTGCCTGCGCCGTATTCGCCTTCGGGGATGTTGCCCTCAAAATTGCGGTACTCCAGCGGGTGATCCTCGGTGCGGCGCGCCAGGCGTTTATCCTGTGGATTGAGGGATGGTCCCTTTGGCACTGCCCAGCTTAACAGCACACCGTCCAGTTCAAGGCGCAGGTCATAGTGCAGGCGGCGGGCGGCGTGTTTTTGCACCACAAAGCGCAGGTCTGTACTGCTGTTTTCTGCGGCGCTACCGGAGGGTTCTGGCGTTTGTGTGAAATCGCGTTTGCGGCGGTACTCATCCAGGCTCATTTTTTATCCTTGCCCCCGCTGCCTTCATCCGCCGGTGAAGAACCTTTACGCGCCATTTCCAGACTCTCCGACAGGCGTGAGAACAGGTCGGTGACCTCGATGGGGATGGGTTGTTCCTCCTCTTCAGCCACCTCACGGCCTTCCACTTTGGCGTCAATCATGGCTTTAAGCTCATCCACGTAGGTGTCGCGGTAGCTGTCCGGTTTCCAGTTTTCGGTCAATTGATCGATCAACTGCACCGCCAGGTCCACCTCGCGGTCAGCCAGTTCAGTATCCCCGGGCAGCTTAAGGTCTCCGGGGTCGCGCAGTTCGGTGGAAAAGCGCATCTGATTGAGCAGGATCACATCGCCTTCGGTTTTGAGCAATGCCAGATGCTCGCGGGTGCGCAGGACAAACCGCGCCAATCCAACCCGTTTGGAGCGGCGCAAAGCCTCGCGCAGCAGGGCATACACCTTCTCGGCGCCCTTGTCGGGTTCCAAAAAATACGGTTTTTCGTAGTATTGAGACGGGATCTCTTCCACACTGACGAAGTTGACGATCTCGATTGTCTGCGAGCGCTGACGGCGGACCTTTTTAAAGTCTTCATCTTCCAGCACAACGTAATCGCCCTTGCGGTACTCATAGCCGCGCACAATGTCATCCCAGGGCACTTCCTCGCCGGTCTCACGGCAGACGCGCACATAGCGGATGCCGCACAGGTCTCCCCGGCGCAGCATGTCAAAATCCAGTTCCTGAGCTTCACTGGCGCTGAACAATTTTACAGGGATATAAATGAGCCCAAAGGAAATGGCTCCGCTCCAGATGGGTCGCATGGTGGTCTCCTTAACGAACGCGAATCCCCCTGCTTCGATTGTAAACACCGTGGCGTGAAGCAACAGTGGGGAATCTCTTGACCGGCAGCGAGGGGATTCCCCCATTTTGCCTGCATGCTGGATTCGATACGCTTGAAATGTAATTTTTTACCGGTCAAAAGGAGAAAAAAGAATATGGCAAACGATAAGACATTGCTGCATCTGGTTGAGGATCTGATGAAAGATATGTATGATGCCGAACACCAGATCATTGAGGCGCTGCCGCTGATGATGGAATCGGCGACCAATCCCGATCTCAAAAAGGCGTTCCAGACCCACCTGGAGCAAACGCGCAAGCAGGTGCAAATGCTTGAGCAGATGGCGAAGGAAATGAACGTTGACCTGAAAGGCAAGAAGTGCGTGGGTATGCAGGGCTTGATCAAGGAAGGTCAGGAAGTGATGAAGATGCCGTTGACCGATCAGGCGCGCGACGCCGGCTTGATCATGGCGGCCCAGAAGGTGGAGCACTACGAGATTTCGGGGTACGGGACCCTGCGCAATTTTATGCGTGCGCTTGGACACAACGATCATGCGCGCATGTGTGACGAGATCGCCGATCAGGAAGGCAAGACCGATCACCTGCTGACGGATCTGGCGAATTCGAGGATTAATAAGGAGGCGGTGGGCCAGCAGCGATAACGGCTCACGGCGTTTCCCCGGGCTTTCCCTGCCCGGATACGACAGCCCCACCGGCAATTTCGCGGTGGGGCTGTTACACATGGGGGATGAGGGTTAATTGATCTGTAAGGGACATTTTATTTTCGACCGTGGTTTTTGGGGTACAATCCTTTCTGCAAAATATTACCGGTGGAATGAATTCATATGAGCATCCCCCCA